>NZ_CP128361.1:4904160-5210670 GCF_030345075.1 Solwaraspora sp. WMMA2065 | reverse complement strand
GCGAACGATCTCGGTCTGCTCGCCGAGGAGGTGGACCGCCGCGACGGCACCCTGATCGGCAACTTTCCGCAGGGGCTGTCACACATCGGCCTGATCAACGCGGCGTGGACGCTGTCCCGGACCGGGGAGGCGTCGCAACCCCCGGGCCCACCCGTCGGGTGACCGGGCGTCTGGCGTCCGTCGGTGCCAGTGCGGCCACCGCCGTCAGGTTCAGGCCGGCGAGGTTCGCCCGGTACCGTCGATCGTCGAGAATCCGCCACACCGCAGCGGCGATTCGGTCGGCGCAGCCGACATCCAACAACCGGTACGCGGCGTCCCGCCCGGTGCAGGCACCCGCGTCGAGGCTGATCCCGATGCCGAGCCGGGCCGCCTGCCGGGCGACCAGCGGCTGATCGCCGAAGAACGGCACGACGACCATCGGCACCCTGGTGAGGATCGCCTCGTGGAAGCTGTTGCTGCCCCCGTGGGTGACGAACACGTCGGCCCGGCTGAGCACCCGCTGCTGGTCGACGGCGTGCCGGATCACCCAGTTCGCCGGGTAGCGGTCCAGAATACGGCGGCCCCGGGTCGGGAACACCACCGTCACCTCCGGCGAGGACCAGTGCCGGGCCAGACCCGCGACGCACCGACGCAGCGCGCCGACCAGTTCCGGCTCGGCGTACCAGAGGTTGTCCAGCACCTCGGTGCCGAAGGACAGGTAGACGACCGACCGGGCCGGTCCGGTGCCCCGGCGCTGCCGGCCTGTGCCCCGGCCGTCCTGGCTGTCCGGCCGGTTCCGGGACGGCCAGCCGTCGGAGAGGTAGCCGGCGAAGCGGTAGCCGACCGCCGCGCGGTTGTCCCGGAAGTCGGGCGGCGTGACCGCACGGTACGACCAGAGGATGTTCTGCTCGGCCGGCAGATGCAGACAGTTCGAGACGAGTTCCACCGTGGCCGGGTCGAGCGTGACGCCGTACCGCCGGTCCAGAGCGTCCAGTGCCGCCGTGTTCGGCGGTGCCGTCAGACAGTGCCGGAGGTATCCGGCGTCCGTCATCGGCCCGACCAGTCCCGGCACCGAGCACCACGCCGGCACGCCCAGCCAACGGGCGACCAGTGCGCCCTCGATCGCGCAGAAGTCGTACAGCACCAGGTCGGGACGGTAGGCGCGGGCCACCGCCAGGCATTCGCCGAACAACCGGTACGCCCGGTCGAACACCCGGTCCGCCGGGGTGTTGCGGAACTCGCGGCAACCCGGCAGAGCGACGGTCGACCCGGCCAGGTCACCCAGCCGGGGCACGGTGGTCTGCCGGTCGACGAGCACCAGGCGGAAGCTGTCCTCGGCCCGGTGCCGGCGGATCAGCCGTTTGAGAATGTTGAGGTGTCCCTCGTTGGGGATGCTGAATACGAGCACCCGTCGTCGCGGCATCCCGCACCTTTCCCGCCGGCCGGCCCGATAAACCACCCCGGATACCGGGCCGAACCGCCTACCAGACGGCGCGCACCCCGTTACCGTCGGCCGGTGACCACCCAGCAGCCGACCGTCACCCGATCACGGCCATCGCAGCAGCAGGCGGACGACCTGTTGGGCCGGATGACCCTGGCGGAAAAAGCCGGCCTGCTGTTCCACCCGATGATCGGCATCGGTCCGGGCGGCACCCTCGCGCCGGCCGACCCGGACGCCGGCCTGCTCGCCGCCGAGGACCTCGTGCTGCACCACCGGATCAGCCACGTCAACCTGGTCGGCACTGCGGCACCGGCCGACCTTGCCCGCTGGCACAACCAGCTGCAGGACCTGGCCGCGTCGACCCGGCTCGGCGTACCGGTGACGGTCTCCACCGATCCCCGGCACGCCCGGTCCGCCAACCCCAACACGGCGGCGCTGGCCGGAGCCTTCTCCACCTGGCCGGAACCGCTGGGGCTGGCCGCCACCGGCGACCCGGAGCTGGTGCGAAGGCACGCCGACACCGTACGGCGGGAGTACCTGGCGGTCGGCATCCGGGCCGCGCTGCACCCGCAGGCGGACGTCGCCACGGACCCGCGCTGGCCACGGGTGCTGGGCACCTTCGGCGAGGACCCGGAGCTGGTCAGCCGGCTGACGGTGGCGTACCTGTCCGGGTTGCAGGGTCCGACGTTCGGACCGGACAGCGTCGCCGCGCTGGTCAAGCACTTCCCCGGCGGCGGCCCGGTGCGCACCGGCGAGGACCCCCATTTCCGGTACGGCGCCGAGCAGGCCTACCCGGGTGGCCGCCTCGCCGCCCACCTGGCGCCGTTCGTGGCGGCCGTCCGGGCCGGCGCCGCGCAGGTGATGCTCGGCTACGGGCTGCCGGTCGGCACCGAGCTGCCGCCGGTGGCGTTCGCCTTCAACCACGAGGTGGTGACCGGGCTGCTCCGCCAGCAGTTGGGTTTCACCGGGGTGATCTGCGCCGACTGGGGGGTGCTGACCGACGCCTGCTTCCGGGGCGAGGACCGGCCGGCCCGGGCCTGGGGCGTCGAACACCTCGAACCGGCGCAGCGGCTGCGTGCCGCGCTGCACGCCGGGGTGGACCAGTTCGGCGGCGAGGCCCGCCCGGACCTGGTGGTCGACCTGGTCCGCAGCGGCCAGGTCACCGAGGACCGGATCGACGAGTCGGCCCGTCGCGTCCTGCACGACAAGCTGCGGCTCGGCCTGTTCGAGCACCGCTACGTCGACCCGGAGCACGCCGCGCAGGTGGTCGGTGGCCCGCCGGCCCGTGCCGCCGGGCTGGCCGCCCAACGGGCCTGCGTGACGCTGCTGCGTCAGGCTCCGCCGGACAGCCCGGCCCGGCTGCCACTCGCCCCCGGCCTGCGGGTGTACGCCGAGGGCCCGCTGCGTGCCGCGCTGCGGGGCAGGTGGACGGTGGTGTCGGAGCCGGGTCAGGCGGACGTGGCGGTGCTGCGGCTGGCCGCACCGTACGAGCGGCGGCCCGGACCGGTGGAGGCGTACTTCCACGCCGGACCGTTGGAGTTCCCGGCGGGTGCGCTGGACCGGGTGCTGGCGGTCGCGGCAGCGGTGCCGACCGTCGTGGACGTCTACCTGGACCGGCCGGCGGTGCTCACCCCGCTCGCCGACCGGGTCGGCACGCTGCTGGTCAGCTTCGGCGTCGAGGACACCGCGCTGGTCGACGTACTCGCCGGGGAGCCGGCACCGACCGGCCGGCTACCCGTCGATCTGCCGGCCAGTCAACGGGCCGTGCTCGCCGGGCAGCCGGACGCCCCGTTCGACGACCCGGACCCGTTGTTCCGGTACGGCCACGGGCTGACGTTCTGACCGGGAAGTTCAGGGGTGGCCGGGCGGATCCGGGTGGCCGGGCAGGTCAGTCGCGGGCCCGGAGGCGGTGCAGCACGGCGGCGGCGACCAGGCCGTACGCCAGGTGCGGCACGATGTCCGACGCCCAGTCGGCAGCGCTCCACTGCCGCGGGTCGGTGACCTTGAGCAGGGTCATCGGCGCGTCCGAGCCGGCCATCGCCAGCATGGCGAGCAGCCCGGTTGCCGCCCAGACCGGTGCCCGGCGGGGGCCGGCCACGGCGTACAGCGCGCCGGCGCCGAGGCCGGTCGCGTAGCCGAGCAGCGGCCCGAGCCCGTCCCGGCGGTTGCTGGCGGTCTCGTCGTCGCCGAGGTCGACGTGCAGTGTCTCGGCGAGCCGACCGACGCTGCGCTGCGGGGTGCTGCTCGCCGGCCGGGCCCGGCCGGCCATGTCGAGGTAGGTGACCATGTTGAGGGCGCTGGTGCCGGCGGCACCGGCCAGCAGCCCACTCCAGATTCGCCGCATGGTCTGCCGCGTACCCGGTGCTCGGACGAGCTAACTCGGTGCCCATGTCCGCAGGCGGTCGCCCGTGCCACTGTGGTAACAACAGGAACCCTGTGCACCACGCGTCCACCTGCGACAGGACAGGCTAAGCTTCGTTGCCGTGCCAGGACGCCCGCCGTACGGTGGCGGAGGCAGGTGATCTGAATGAAAGCCGAAGGTACGGGAGCCGGCCGGCCCAGCGCGATTCACGTGGGTGAACCGCACGGCAACGGGATCTCCACCCGGTTGAACTGGTTACGGGCCGGGGTGCTCGGTGCCAACGACGGCATCGTGTCGACGGCCGGTCTCGTCGTGGGGGTGGCCGGCGCGACCATCGCCACCGGCCCCGTCCTGACAGCGGGCGTCGCGGGGGTGGCGGCGGGCGCCGTCTCCATGGCCCTGGGTGAGTACGTGTCGGTGAGCAGCCAGCGTGACAGCGAACGGGCGCTGCTGGCGAAGGAGCGCACCGAGCTCGAACGGTTCCCCGAGCAGGAGTTGGACGAGCTGACCGCGCTCTACGTCGCGAAGGGTCTGACCGTCGGAACCGCCCGGATGGTAGCGGAGGAACTGACGGCGAAGGACGCCTTCGCCGCGCACGCTGACGTCGAGTTGCGGATCGACCCGGATTCGCTGGCCAACCCCTGGCACGCAGCCGCCGCCTCGGCGGTCGCTTTCACCCTCGGGTCACTGCTGCCGCTGATCGCGATCCTGCTGCCACCACCCGACGCGCGGGTGGCCGTGACGTTCGCCGTCGTGCTGCTCACACTCGCGGTGACGGGTGCGGTGAGCGCGAGACTGGGCTCTGCCAACGCGGGGCGGGCGGTGGTCAGACTCGTTGCCGGTGGTGCCCTGGCCATGGCCGTCACCTTCGCCATCGGGCAGTTCGTCGGCGCGACGGTGCTCTGAGCCGACCTTCGACCACGCCGCCGACGAACTATTGCTGCGATCAACTTTTCCTCGGGTGGTCTGTGGTGCGGGTGTGGGTGCCGTCGGGGTGGAGTCGGACGGCGACGGGCTGGCCGGGCCGGGTGGCGGCGTGGCGGCGTATCTGCGTGATGCAGGTTGTGGTGTCGGTGGGGGTGCCGGCCGCTGCGGTCTGTTGCGGCACGGGGATCGGCGTTTCCGGGTCGGTGGGGATGGTGGCGCGCAGTGCGCCGTGCAGGTAGCGGTAGCACAGCGCGACGGCTTCGGGCAGGGCGGCGCTGGTGGGCACGGGGTCGACGGCCAAGCGTGTGGCCGGGTCGACGACCCGGACCGACCAGCTGTGGCCCTGGGACAGTTCGGGTCGGCCGATGGTGTTGCGGTGGTCGACGGTGGTGATGTCCAGGGCGAGGCCGAGGCCGCGAACCAGGGCGGCGAGTTCGTCGAGGGTGGGGCCGGGCCAACCGGTGGCCAGGACCATGATCCGGGCGCCGTCGTAGGTGGCGCCGACTTCACCGAGGTACGCGCCGAGCGGGTCGCCGCCGCCGTGGGGGACCTGGCTGACACCGTTGCGCAGGTGCTGGTCGATGACGTGTTCGCCGTCGATGTCGGTCAGGTCGGTCGGCTGAACGCCGAAGCCGGCGGCGAGCGCCCCGATCTGGTAGTGCTCGTCGAGCTGCCACACGGTGGAGCCGGACAGCCGGTCGGCGGGCACCAGCGTGGGCGGTTGCGGGCCGACGGCGGCTTCCGGGTCGCCGGTCGGTTCGCTGTCGGGTCGCCAGTTGCGGTGCACGGTCCGGCCACGCAGGTCGGTGACGGTGAGCACCGCGCCGCGCCGCACCTGGCGGGTGCCGTAGCAGTCCAGGCAGTACGGCGGGTCGGGCCGGTCGGCGCACCGGCCGCAGGGGTGGGCGGGGATCGCCTCGCCCCAGTGTTTCGGTGCCGGCGGTTCCCAGCCGCGCACGAATCTGCCGGCGGTGTCGGCGGGTCGCAGGCTGGTGTGCCACCAGTGCCGGTTACGCCAGATGGCCTGCGCCCCGCCGTGCTGCTCGGCATCACTGATCATGCGGCGTTCGACCTGGTCGAGGTCGTGGCCGCCGGGGTGACCGTCCAACCCGACCGGCACCGCACGCCCGGTGAGGGCAGCCTCGGTGAGGTAGTGGGCGGGCAGCAGCGGGTTCGCGACGGTCAAGCCGGTCACCGCCCGTTCGGCGGGGATGGTGGCGAGCGCGGTCGGCAGGTCCGCGATCCACCGGTGCTGGTAGTCGGGCACCGCACCGCCGGCATGCTCGAACCGGACGTCCCAGCTCAGCCCACGCCCGATGGAGCTGGGCCGGACTTCGAGGACCAGGTCGACGTGCAACTGGTCGGCGAGCGCACACAACCGGCCGAGCAGCCGGGCCGGGTCGCCCGGTGGCGGCGGCTCGACGCTGCGGCCGATCAGCACCAGCCACGGCGACACCAGCCGGTTGGTGAGCGCCGCAGCCTCCCACCGCAGCCGGTCGGACTGCGGAACGGTGGGCTGCCACTGCCGGGGCAGCGTCAACCCGGACGACGGCAGCCGGCCCGGTTCGTCGGGGAAGTCCGGGTCACGCAACGTCGCGGCGGCCACCCCGGCACGGGCGGCGAGGTCGGCGACGATCGGCGCGTACGGCAACCACCACGTCCCACCCGGAGTCGGCAACGGGGTAAACGAGCCCGGGACGAGACTGGTCGAGGCCACCTGCCCGGTGTCGAGGTTCGCGACGGTGAACACGCGTTGCGCCCGCCGCCGGTCCGCGCCGACGCCGACGATGTGCAGCGAGCCGGGCGGCACCTTGTTGACGCCGTTCACGCCGCCACCCCCGCCCCGAACCGGTGCGACCGCTCGAACTGCTCCGACTGCCAGTCCCGCAACGCCTGCTTGAGCCGGGCGTTCTCCTCCCGGGTGGAGCCAAGTTCGGCGCGCAGCGCGGTCAACTCGTCGGCGACCAGGTGCAGAAACGCCCGCACCTCGACCGGGTCGCAACCACGCCGGACACGGTCGCCGAACGCGCGGTCGCGGACCAGGCCGGGGCTGATCGACGGCCGCACCGCCCGCCCGTACAAGTGACCGGCAGCGTTCGGGGCGGACCGCACCGACGGACGCGGCCCGGCCGCGACGTCGGTCGGCCGCCGATTGTGGCGGGCGATCTCGGCGAGCAACCGCCGGTTACGCCGACTCCGCACCGGAACCCGGCGGAACAGGTCAAAGAACCTACGCACAGCAGGAACCACCTTTCACACAGTCGAAAACCTTCAAGGGGTACGGATGGAGAGCACACGGTTCGCGTCGCAGTGGTGCCGCCGCGCTGGTCAGCGGTGCCGGCGCGGGCGGGGCGCCCAGCGGAGACCGTCACGCTGGACGAAGATTTCCCGCCGTTCACGGGCCTCGCCGTCGGCTGCCAACACGTAGCCGGTGAGCCAGACCCAGCCGTCGTACGTCAGCTTTTTGTCTACTGTCGTCACCCGGAACCGGAAACCCCGCCCGGCCGCGAACTGCACACTCGCCCGACCATCGATGATCAACTCGTCACCGGGGCGGGGATCGGCCGGGGACCGGTCGTCCGGCACGCTACCGATCAGCCGCCGGCACCGTCGTCCGACCGCAGTCGGGACACCACCGCGACTTGACCTTGAAACTGAACAACCCCACGAAGAACCCGAGCAGGATTCCGGAAACCAGGGCACCAAGCGCCACCATGATCAACCCTTCCCATTGGCTGGGGCGGCCAATTGGCCGCCGCCGTGTTTAGCACCAACTCACCTGGCACCAAGCCAGATCTTCCGCGCCTTCTGGTTGACCATCAGATGTCCATAGAGCAACGATCCCACTCGATCTTGATAGGCGGCAGGTGTCACGGCGGTGACAGGGCAGAGTCCCCTGCCATATCACCCCTGGGTGGTGGATACTCGAAGCCATGAGGGATGAGCTTGAGGAAGACTCCCGGCCGGCGTGGGCGCAACGGCTTCGCTCGGAGCGAACTGCCCGGGGGTGGTCCCAGAGTGACGCGGTACGGGCGCTCAGGGCGCACGCATCCGAACCACTGCCCTCCGACATCGCCCTGTTGCGCAACTGGAAGCGGTGGGAAGCTGGTAGCTCCGAGCCCGACGTCTTTTACAAGACGCTGATTGCCAAGACCTACGGTACCGTCACGGCAGCGTTCTTCCCTCGCCAGGGTGGGGCAAATATCGAAGCGGACCTGCTGGCAGACAGTGGCCTGGAAACCCTGGAGATTCTCTCTCGCATTCGCGCCTCGGATGTCTCGGCAGCTATGCTTGACGCACTTCGCATTGCGGCCGATCGACTCTGCTGTGAGTACCCCTACGCTCCCCCGTATCAGCTCTATGTCGAGGGAAAGGCGTGGCTTCGACGCCTCATGAGTCTCATGGATCGCCGTTTAACGCTCGCGCAGCACAAAGAGGTTCTATCGCTTGCTGGTCTGGTTGCCTTGCTCGTCGGGTGTGTCGAATACGACCTAGGGCTACGGCGGGAAGCGGAAAGCACCCGTAAGGCGGCGCTGGCCCTCGGCGAGGAGGCGGGCGACGCTGCAGTTGTCGGGTGGGCGCACGAGATGCGCGCATGGTACGCGCTAACACAGGGTGACTACCGGGGAACGATAGCCGCCGCTGATATAGGGGTGACAAAGGTCCCCGGTCAAAGCGTTGCTGTGCAACTAGCAGCGCAGCAGGCCAAGGCATGGGCACGTATCGGAGACCGCAGAAAAGTAGAGACGGCACTTGATCGGGGCCGGTCACTCCTAGAGTCACTGCCCTACCCAGAGGATACCGACCACCATTTTGTGGTTGACCCGTCGAAGTTCGACTTTTACGCGATGGACTGCTACCGGTTGGCCAGAGAAGATCAGCTCGCCGAGATTTACGCTCATGAAGTCATACGGTCTTCCACCGACCCAGACGGCACCGAACGGAAGCCCATGAGGAACGCCGAGGCTCGTTTGACGCTAGGCGTGGTAGCGGCGCGGAGAGGGGAAATTCAGGAGGCAGTGGCCTACGGCCGACAAGCGCTGTCGGGCGACCGCAGGTCCCTACCGTCACTCCTCATGTGCTCCCGAGAGCTAGGGCAACTGTTGCAGGAGCAGTACCCGAAGCACCCTGAGGCGCTAGCCTTCCTGGACGAGCTACGAGTCCTCAGCAGCCCAGCAGGCCCCCGGTAGCCCAGAAATCCATCCACGGGTGTTGCAGTCAGGGCAACAGATCCGGTTTCGCCCATCTCCGAAGACAGCCTCGCCGGATCCTGCACACAGCTGGCAGGTCGAAGCGGAGGGCGGCCGGTCCGGCATGAGATGTCTCAACTCCGGATAGCGGCGCGCTGCCTGGACATGGGCGAACTCGTGCTCGTTGGCATCGGCGGGGCGCAAGCTACCGTCGTCTTCATCGATGAGCACCTCGCCCGACTCCGACATGAGGAAGGAGATCCCCAGAGTGCCGTAGACACCGAGCAGTCCGAGCTCCCGCGCCATCGCGGCAGCGGGACGGGCGGACGAAGCTTGGTCCTCGACGAGCCTCGCAAAGTCCCCAGAGACTTCCACGAGGCGAACATACTCTCAGACCCCACTCACCGGTCCCCATCGCATCCTGGCCGGTCGGCGTCCGAGGTCTCGTCAGCCTGGCCTGATCTGTTCATCGAGGACCCTGATGGAGGCGACGACCAGGGGCGGTCGCTGCAAGAACGACGCGGACACATGGGCACGCCAGGCCGCCTGTGACTGGACGGTACACGTCGAAGCCCGCGACATCCGCTACGCACGATGAGTAACGGTGTAGGTGACCCGGCTCCAGGATGCGGTATGAGTGACGATGTGCGACAAGTGGACTACTCGATCGCTGCTTCCAAGACCCAGGAGGTGGGTCGAGGACGGCCGGGGAGGTCAGTGCGCCCGGTGGACCACAGGAGCACCTGGACCGGATCGCCGGCTGGGGCGTGAGGAAAGATCCGGGTCAGCACGGCGCTGCAAAGTGATCTCGGCGGATGCCAGTGGATGCCGAGCCCTTCGGCGATGTCGTAGGTGTGCACCAGCGTCTCGTTCACGCCCAGTGCCGCGAAGCCGCTTGCGTCGGTCGGTCCCCAGTGCCAGCCCCGTACCGACGGGTCGGATGCGGCCAGCATGGCGCACAACAATCGTCCTGCGCCGGTGACTGTTCGCAGCACATCGCGGGGAGACGCGTCGTCGCGTACCACCAGGTCGAACGGGAGGTACGCGGAGTCGGGCCGGGCGGCGAGTTGCCGGCGTACGCGAGAAGGTCATGCGCGACATGGGCATACGGCTCTATCGGAACCTGACTGCGGGCTGGTGACTCTGGGTGATCGGTGTGTTGATCGGCACGTGCGGACGCCGGGCCGCTGCTGCCGTTGCGTCGAGTGGAGGGCTCAGGCACGTAATTCGCGCGAATAACGTTCCTGAGCCCTCCACTCGATGGCATACCGAGACTTGACGGACAGAGGTTCCGCACATCGGCATGAGGGGAAGCCGAGGCAACAGTTGGCTCGGCAACACCCGTCACGCAACGCCACCGACCTGCACCTCCGGCAGGTGGGCGGCCAGACTCCGGACCTGGCCCGAACCCGGCTGGTGCGCTTGCCCGTACCCACCTCGGCGAACCGGTCTATCGACAACCGGCAACCTGGTCTTTGTCGGGCCTCGTAGCGCGTATCGCGATCCACAGAACAGGCCAGATAGCCAGTAGGCAGATAGCGAAGTTGCGGCGAGACCAAGAGTTGAGGGACCTCATCCGGGCGGTTGCCTCCTTCGTAACTGATACGAGGAAGCGCTACCAGGAAGGCGAGCAGACCGCCGCTCAGTACATGTAGTCGCCGCACTCGCTTGCTGATGATCCACAGCGGCTGGTCGACCTGACACGCTGGGGATGTGTCAGACCAGGCGCATCCGATCGCCCGGCTCAGCTGAGGCACCCGGCTCAGCTGAGGCGGGCGGCGAGGGTGTCAAGGTCGTCGACGAACCAGACCTGGTTGCCCCGGTTCGACTCGACGGCCAGGTCACGCAGCGCCGTACTGCCGGCGGTGTGGCCGGTGATGTCGCCGACCACGACCAGCCGCAGCCGGTAGTTGACGAACTTCTGCATGATGCCGCCGGCCAGCCCGCTGCGCAGCGCGAAGAAGCGTTCGTCCAGCCGCGCGACCGGGACCGCCACGATCTCGGCACCGGCGAACGTCTGGCCGATCACGTCCAGCGCATCCTGCTCGCTGGCGATTGTCGGCCCGTCGGCGGCGCAGACCAGCACCGGCACGCCGGCCAGTTCGACGATCTCGTCAGCCATCGTCTCCCGCCCTCTCCCCGCTGTCCGTTCGGAACATTCCACTGCCCGCCCGCGTCACCGCGTCGATCGTGGACAGGATCTCCGCGACCGCGTCCGGGCCACCGAAGACGACGATCTTCAGCCGGTCTCGCGCCGGGTCGTACCCGGTCTGCAGCCGCAGCGGAGGCGCGGCCGATGCCCGGCTGCCGCCCTGCGCCCCGGCGACCAGCAGGGTGCTCAACCGGTCGGCGTCGGTGGACGTCAACCCGTCGACGTCGACCACCGCGGAGACCTCGACCACCGGGTCGGCCGGCTCGGCGGAGCCTGCGGACCCGGCCGGACGGCCGGTGAACGCGTCAAGGTCGGCCGGTGCGATCCGGTACTGCTTGCCGATCCGTACGGCCGGCAGCCGTCCGTCCCGGATGTAACTACGCACCGTACGCACGTGCAGGTCAAGCTGCTCTGCGACTTCTTCCACCGAGAGCCACGACTTCGCCATTCTTCCCCATCAGCATCTATTCGATGTACGGCAGGGAAGTTTAGCGTATCAGCTGGTCGCCGACCACGATCCGGGCCGGTCACCGCCCGCCACCCCGGTTTGTCGCACCGGGGCGATACAACTTCTCGGGTACGGATCACCGGTCCGCAGCCCGCCGTCTGAGATGACGGCTGACGACGGCTGCGGTCGACACTCCTGGAGGGCAACCCAGTGGACGCGGACGACGCCGCCTGGCAGCGGCGAAGCATGGTACGGGTGGTGCCCACCGCACGACCCCGCAAGCTGGCGAAGGTCCCCTTCGTCGAGATGGCGGACGGACGCCTGCAGGGCGTCGTCTCCAGCGGCTCCGACATCGGGCGGGTGTACGTGTCGTCGGTCGCCGCCGGCAGCTACGAGGTCAGCTGCAGCACCAACAACAACCGGCCGTGCGGCGGGCTGCGCGGCGGCGACTACGCGTGCAACCACCTGACCGCGCTCGCCGACGAGGCCATCGTGCAGTACGGCGGCGACCGGGTCGCCCGCTTCCTGCGGCTGGAGACCCAGGACGAGGTGACCAGCGGCAACGAGATCTTCTGGGCGATCGGCCGGACCACCCTCGCCGGCGCGTCGCCGGCGGCGGCCGTGTTCAGCCGGTTCCTGCACCACCTGTCCTACCTGGATCTGCCGGGGGCGGTCGAGCCGCTGCCCGAGCTGAGCTGGTTCCCGGCCGGGGCGGGGGCCCGCTGATGCGCGGGGCACAGCTCGACGACCTGCGCGACGGCGTACCGGCCGGGGTCGCTGAAGCGCTCGACGTGGTCGACCGGTTCGACCAGGCGATGACCGGCGGCTTCGGCCGACTCGACCCGCACGGTACGGCGGCCCTGGCCGACCTGGCCGGCGCGGTCTCGGCCACCCCGCTCGGCGCGGCGGCGGTCGAAGCCGTCGACAAGGTGACCGCCGGCTCGGTCGGCGAGGAACAGTTGCTGCTGCTGGCCGCCGCCCGTACGGCCGTGGTGGGCGCGGTGCACGACGCGCTGCGGGACCGGCTCGACGGCACGCTCGGCCGCGACCGGGCGCAGTGGACCGCACCGAACACGGCCGCCGCCCCGGCCGACGGACGGTTGCTGGCGGCCCGTTCCTGGCTGGCCGAGCTGGCGCTGGCCGGCTGGCGCAACGTCGACCACGATCTGGTGTCGGCCAGCCAGCAGGCGCTGACCGCGCTGCTCGCCGACCCGGCCCGACGCCGGATCGCGGTGCTGCTCGACGGGCTCGCCGACGAGCTGCGCTACTCCAGCCCGGTGGCCACCATGGAGCGGATCCCGGCCCGTCGCTGGGCCGACCTGTGGACCCGCGCGATGCTGTTGACCAGCCCGCAGGGCGGGCCGGTGACCCCGGAGACGGTCTCCGGCCGGCTGCTGATCGTCGGTGCCGACGTGCAGGAGCACGCGACCGCCGTACAGCTGCAGGTGCACGCGGTGCTGGAAGCCGGCGGCGGGGGTGGCGACGCCGACCGGTCCCGGCTGGTCCGGGTCAGCGTGTCCGCCGCGAAGGTCGACACGATCGTCGGTCCGGTGGTGTGGCAGCTGCTCGCGGAGCATCCGGTGCTGCTGGCCGCCCTGGCCGGCCGGCTCAGCCTCGACGTCACCGACCTGCCGCTGCTGCCCGGCGGCGACCTGCTCTGGCGCGACGACCAGGCCCGCCCCGGCGAGCCGACCGACCCGTTCGCCGTCGCCCGGGTGCAGCTCGGCGAGGCGGTCGCCCCGGCCGTACCGCCGCTGGACCGGCACCCGGTCGCCATCGCCGAGCCGGTGCTGCTGGAGGGCTACACGGTGGTCACCGACGACGCCGGGCTCGGCTTCGAGGTCGACGGCACCCGGGTCGCTGTCGACGTCGACCGGCTGCCCGGCTGCGGGCCGATCACCGCCGAGCTGCTGGCCAAGTCGTCGGCCTGCATCGGGCTGCTGCGCTGGGACGGTGACGCGGCGGCCGGCCCCGGCTGGTCGGTGCAGCCGATCGGCATGCAGACGACGGTGAAGCGCAAGCAGGTCGACCTGCACACCGGCGACTGGGCGCAGGGGCCGACCGACGCCAAGATCGCCAAGGCGGTGGCCCGCTCCGGCGACAGTATCGCGATGCTCCGGGAGCGGGCGGGACGGTTGCTGCGGAAATGACCGATTCGATGATCAACTATCACGAGAACCGGCGCCAGGTGCTCTACTGGCGGCTGCTGGCCCGGCTGTTCGACGGGCAGGAGCAGGCCGCGCTGGAACGCACCAGCATGGCGGTGGTCGACGAGCTGGGGCTGCCGGCCGCGCTGCTCGACCCGTCGGTCTCCATCGACACCGTCGTGCAGCGTTTCCCCGAGCTGGCCGACGAGCTGCCCGGCCTGCTCGTGCCGCAGGCTGAGGACGAGAGCATCGGCGAGCAGCCGGCTGCGTGCGGCTCGGAGGACGACCAGGCCGCCGGCGAGTCGTCGGTGCAGGTCGGGGCCGACGAGGTACGCCGCGCCGCGCTGGCGTCGAAGCTGCTACTCAACGTCTTCGCCACCGGCAGCGGTGACGTGTCGGCCGGTCAGCTGGCCGGCTGGCAGGCCGACGCCGGCTGGTACCAGCAGGCCTGCGGGGCCACACCGGGGCGCCGCGACGGGGTGCTCGGCACCATCGAAGCCGACCTGGTACGGCGGATGCGGCTGCGCGAAGTGCTGGCCGATCCGGCGCTGGCCAGCCAGCTCACCCCGAGCATGTCGCTGATCGAGCAGCTGCTACGGGACAAGTCGAACCTGTCCGGGGTGGCGCTGGCCAACGCCAAGGCGCTGATCCGGCGGTTCGTCGACGAGGTCGCCGAGGTGCTCAAGACCCAGGTGCAGCAGACCAGCGTCGGCACCATCGACCGGTCGGTCCCGCCGAAGCGGGTGTTCCGCAACCTCGACCTGAACCGCACCATCTGGAAGAACCTGCCGAACTGGAGTCCGGCCGACGAGCGGCTCTACGTCGACCGGCTCTACTACAAGCAGACCGCGAAGCGGACCACCCCGGCCCGCATGATCGTCGTCGTCGACCAGTCCGGCTCGATGGTCGACGCGATGGTCAACTGCACCATCCTGGCCTCGATCTTCGCCGGACTGCCCAAGGTCGACGTGCACCTGGTCGCGTACGACACCCGGGCGCTGGACCTGACGCCGTGGGTGCACGACCCGTTCGAGGTGCTGCTGCGCACCCAGCTGGGCGGCGGCACCAACGGCATGGCCGCGTTGGAGCTGGCCCGGCCGAAGATCGCCGACCCGCGCAACACCGTGCTGGTGTGGATCTCCGACTTCTACGAGTGGAAGTCGCAGGAGGTCTTCGACGGGCTGCAGGCGGTGCACCGCAGCGGAGCCAGGCTGATCCCGGTCGGCTCGGTCTCCAGCGGCGGCCAGCAGAGCGTCAACCCGTGGTTCCGGAAGCGGCTCAAGGACCAGGGCACCCCGGTGCTGTCCGGGCACGTCCGCAAGCTCGTCGTCGAGCTCAAGAACTTCCTCACCTGACCTGACTCTTCGCCCGCTCACCCTTTCGACTCGCCGTACCGATCCCCCGAGCCTCAATCTAGGAGAAACCGCACCATGACCGCAGAGATGCTGCGCGCCCCCGCCGAAATCAAGTACGCCGAGGAGCTCGACTGGCTCGAATCGATCGACGACAGCCCGAAGCCGTACTCGTGGCGGCTGAGCCCCAAGATGGTGCGTCTGTTCATCCTCGGCTCGGAACGCGCCGACGGCCTCGACCGCGAGGTCCCGCAGAAGTGGTTCGGTGACCGCAGCTTCGTCGAACGCAGCATCGTCACCCTCGCCTCCGACCGGGGGCTGCTGCTGATCGGCGACCCGGGCACGGGCAAGAGCTGGCTGGCCGAACTGCTCGCGGCCGCGATCTGCCGCAACTCGACCCTGGTGGTGCAGGGCACCGCCGGCACCACCGAGGACCACATCAAGTACTCGTGGAACGTGTCGATGGTCATCGCCAAGGGCCAGTCCCGGCAGTCGATGATCCCGTCGCCGATCATGACCGCGATGGAGCAGGGCGTCATCGGCCGGTTCGAGGAGCTGACCCGCTCCACCAGCGACGTGCAGGACGCACTGATCTCGATCCTGTCCGAGAAGTACGTCTCCATCCCGGAGCTGGACTCGGACAACATCGTCTTCGCCCAGCCCGGGTTCTCCATCATCGCCACCGCGAACAGCCGCGACCGGGGCGTCAACGACCTGTCGTCGGCGCTCAAGCGGCGGTTCAACTTCGTCCGGATCCCGGTGATCACCAACCGGCGCAGCGAAGCGGAGATCGTCCGGTTCCGCACCACCGAGCTGCTGCGTCGCCACCAGATCGAGCTGGAGGTGCCACCCACCCTGCTGGACGTGCTGTTGCAGAGCTTCGCCGACCTGCGCAAGGCCGCCGCTTCGGCGACCAGCGACGACGAGAAGCTGGAGTCTGCGCTGTCCACCGCCGAGCAGATCGGTGTGCTGGAGGACGCGATCCTGCACAGTCAGTTCTTCGGTGACCGGACGCTGCGCGCCGAGACCCTGGCCAGCTCGATGGTCGGTTCGCTGGCCCGGCGCAGCCCGGAGGACCTGGCGATCCTGAACAAGTTCTGGCACGGGGTGATCGAGCCGCGCAGCAAGGCCGACGGTGGCGAGTGGCCGGCCTTCCTCGAAGGCGGCCGGCAGAGCATCGCGACCCTGTCATGAGCGAGCCCGTCATGAGCGAGCCCGTCACGGGTGCGCCGATCACGGGTGCGCCGATCACGGGTGCGCCGATCACGGGTGCGCCGTCGGACAGCCGGTTCGGGGCACTGCGGGAGCAGTTGGCGGACGCCGCGACGGCGTTCGCCGACTCGCCCGACGCGCTGACCGACATCCTCGCCGGCCTGGTCGACGACGTCGACCACGCGCTCGGCGAGGAGCTGGAGATCTTTCCGGTCTGCCATCACTCCCCGTCGTCGGCGCTGGCGATGGTCCGCCGGCTGCGCGACAAACAGCCCAAGGTGATCTATGTGGAGCTGTGCGAGGACCTGCAGCCGCTGCTGATCGAGCTGCGCAACTGCGAGCTGCCGGTGGCGTTGCAGGCCTTCGCCAGCGACCTGGACGGCTTCCCCGCCGGGGCCGGTCCGTTGAGCGTGATCGCGCCGATCACCGAGGCGTCCGCCGAGTACCAGGCGATCGCGTACGCGCTGGAGACGCCGGGGGTGGAGCTGCTGCTGGTGGACCGCTCCACCGACCACGTCTTCCAGTGGCAGTCCGACGACCGGACGGACCCGGCCGCCGCTGCGGACGGCGACGACGAACCGGCGCAGCAGAGCGGGCAGGGCCAGCAGCAGGGCCAGGCAACCGGCGAGGACGACGAGAAGGCGCTGCACGGCGACGCCGTCGGTGTCGGCATCGGCGACCTGCGCCCCGGGTTCGCCGAGTTGGAGGCGTACCTGCTGCACCACGGCAAGGTGCGGCACTGGTCGGAATGGTGGGACCAGTACGTCGAGCAGCCGCTGATCGGCGCCGACCACGACACGTACCGGCAGGTCATGGTCATGATCGGCAGCCTGTTCCGGCGGCTGCGGCCGAGCGACGCGGCGCGACTCGACCGCGACGAGGACCGGGAACGCTACATGTGGACCCGGATACGCGACCACCTTGCCGCCTACGGTGCCGACCCGGCCGACTGCCTGTACGTCTGCGGCGCGTTCCACGCCGCCAGCCGGGTCGAGCAGTTCGGCGTCCGGTCGACCGCGCCGTTCGAGATCACCGCGCCGACCGGCACCAAGTGGCGGTACGGGCTGATCCCGTCCAGCCACTCGGCGATCGAGGCACAGTTCGGGCTGGCCGGCGGCACGGTGTCGATCGCCGCCAGCACCTGGCAGAAGGCGCTGACCGGCAGCAGGGTCACCCCGTACCGGCTGGCCGGGCAGCAGGGCGGGCGCAAGAGTTCGGCCCGTAAGCCGAAGAAGGCGGCGCGGCCAGCGACCGGCAACGGCGGCGGTACGGCGGGGGCCGCGGTCCCTGGTGACGACCGGCTCAGCGGCTTCCTGGCCGCCCCGAGCCGGCCCGGCGAGCTCGACGAGGCCGAGTTGCGCGGCTGGTCGGTCGACATCGTCCGGCTGGCCCGGCGCAACGGCTACCTGGCCAGCACCGCCGACGCGATCGCCATCTTCGAGACGGCGGTGCTGCTGGCCGGGATGCGCAACCGGCGCCGGCCCACCCCGTACGACTTCGCCGACGCCGCGGTCACCTGCATCGAGAAGGACGTGGTGCCGGGCCGGCGCGACGTCCGCCGGCTCTGCGAGATCATGTTCGGCGGTGACCGGATCGGTCGGGTCGGCTACGACGCGATGCCGCCGCTGGCCCGGGACGTCTACGACCGGCTGGCACCCATCGGGTTGGACCCGAAGCGGCGTACCGTCCAGCGGGCACTGCTGGACCTGCACGGGCAGCCGGAGCTGCGACCCTGCTCCGATCTGCTGTGGATGCTGCGACGGCTGCTGCCACCGGAGGTGGTCCGGCCGATCATGGGCGAGCGGCGGCTCGGCGAAAAGTCGGTCCAGGAGAGCTGGGACGTCGCGATCGGTCGCCACCAGCGGTCGATCATCGAGCTCGGCTACGAGGGCGTGACCATCGAGCAGGTGCTCGAACAGCGGCTGCGCCGCGCGGCCTGGGATCCGCAGGCCACGGCGGCACACGCCCTCGCGGCGGTCGAGGACTCACTGCTGTTCCTGAGCAACCGGCGGCTCACCGACGAGCTCGGTGCCCGGGCCGTGCAGTTACTCGCCGCCGAACGCACCGCCGACGGGGCACCGGAGGTGTTGCAGCGGATCCGGCAGCTGCTGGCGTACTACCGCACCAGCGGTGAGCCGGAGCTGCCGGCCTGGTGCCAGGACTTCGTCAGCACCGGGTACGCCCATTACTGCACCCTGCTGCCGACCGCGTTCGTCGACGACGAGACCGGGCTGCGGCAGGTGGCGGCAATGCTGGGCTTCCTGATGACCATGGAGAGCGTCGCCATGGCGTTGGGCTGCGACCGGACCCAGCTGGAGCTGGCGGTACGCCAGTCGCATCCGGAAGTACCGGCGAAGATCGCGTTGCACTGGGCGGCGCAGTCCCAGCTCGGCCAGCTGCCACTGGCCGAGCTGCGCGAGCGGTGCGCCGATCTGCTGGCCAGCCCGCTCACCGTCGGGACGTTCCCGCACTACCTGAGCGGGTTCGTGCAGGCGTTGGAGCCGGTGCCGACGTTGACACCGTTCGTGGTGGAGGTGCTGTCGGCGGCGTTCGGTCATCTGCCCGACCCGGTGCTGCTGCCCTGGCTGCCGATGCTGATCACCACGCTGCGCGAGCAGGCCGGCGAGTTGGTGCCGATCCTGGTCCGAGAGGCCGGCCGAACCTTCCCGGCCTCGCTGCCGGCGCTGGATTCCTGGACCCCGCCCTGGGCCGCGGCCGCCCCAACCGCCACGCAGACCGGGATGCCCGGCGGCGGGACGGCGCCTGCGGCGGAGGCTGCCCGGTACGCGATGTCCGGGCCGGCACCGGAGCTGCTGGCCGAGTTTCCGTTGGCCGCCGTGGCGGTGGCGGACCTGCTGGACTGCGCCGCCGACCCGGTCGGCGGCGCAGTCGCCGCGCCACCGGCCGCCGGGGATCTGGCGGTGGCCGACCTGCTGGAGCGGTTCCCGGCGAGCGCGGCCGGGGTCGCCGCCCACGTCGGACTGGTTCCGGCCGCCGGTTGACAGTGACCCGGGGGGGGCGCCGGTGCCGGCGGTACGCCGCCGGCACCGGCGAGGGCGGGGCACTCGTACCCCTCGACATGCTAGGTTTGCCGCGTTGCAGTTGATTTCTTCATGCCGCCTGCCTGATCGCAGCCGGCAGCAGCCGGGCATTGGCAGATTCTGCCGGTCTCTCCGGACGGAGATTGATGAGTGCGGCAGCAGAGGTCCGCATGTCGCGGACCCGTCACCGGCTAGGAGCAGACATGGCAATCGGCACCGTGAAGTGGTTCAACGCTGACAAGGGTTTCGGCTTCATCACCCAGGACAGCGGGGAAGCTGACGTCTTCGCCCACTTCACCGCGATCGCGTCCAGCGGTTTCCGTACCCTCGAAGAAAACCAGCGGGTGGAGTTCGACGTCGAGCAGGGCCAGAAGGGCCTGCAGGCGGCCAACATCCGGGTGATCTGAGGTTGTCCCCGTCCCTTGGGACGCGACCGTTGACGGCGTCGTCCCAGGGCGGGCTGGCACCGGATCCCCTCCAACGGCAACTCTTCGACGACGCCGCCGGCACCGACAGCGGCGGAGCTGACCAGCTCCGACTGACCAGGGTGCCGCTCGCGGCGGAGATCCAGCTGTTCCTCGCCGACGATCCGACGCTGCTCTGGGCCCGGTTGGAGGCTGCCGCCGGCCGGCGGCTACCGCCGCCGTACTGGGCCTCGGCGTGGGCCGGCGGTCAGGCACTGGCCCGCTACCTGCTGGACAACCCCGGCCTGGTCGCCGGGCGGCGGGTGCTCGATGTCGCCTCCGGCTCCGGGCTGGTCGCCATCGCGGCTGCAATGGCGGGTGCGGCGACGGTCACCGCCAACGACATCGATCCGTACGCCGCGACCGCGATAGCGCTCAACGCCGTCGTCAACGACGCCCGGCTCACCACCACCGTCGACGACCTGCTCGACGGCACCGTGACCGAGGTGGACCTGGTGCTGGCCGGCGACGCGTTGTACAACGCCGAACTCGCCACCCGGGTGCTGCCGTTCCTCGGCCGGCTCGCCGACCGGGGCGTGCAGGTGCTGGTGGGTGACCCGGGCAGGGGCCACTGCGCCTTCGACCGGCTCGAACCGGTCGTCAGCTACCACCAGCTCAACGCGGGCGCCGCCGAGGACTCGTTGCTCGACCGCACCCAGGTACTGACCCTCCTGCCGCATCGCTGACTTGAAGTCAGCAAGTGAGCGCGGAAGCGGCGCAGGGCCGCCGCGTGGTCCCGGCGCGCCGGACGGCGCAACCGGGACCACGGCCAGCGGTCGCCGTACGGCTATCCGACCGGTACCGGCCCCGCGTTGCCGGGCAGCCGGGTGACGCTGGGCGGCAGCTGGGCCGCACCGGTGGACCGGCTCGCCGACGCGTCGGTCGGGCAGAGCGCGGTCAGCAGCAGCGTCTGCCAGGCGATGTCGACCGGGTGCGCGTCCGGGAACCCGATGTCGTAGTGACTGAGGTTGATGCCGGTGGAGAGCTGGCGCGCACCGTCCCGGCTGTGCAGCGAGATCGTCAGGTGACCGAGCACCGCACCGTCGTGTCCCCAGAACTCGCCGCACGGCAGCGGCGCCGAGTAGATGCCGAGCCCGTAGCCGCCGAACTGCGGTGCGGACGGGTCGAACGGGACCGTGGTGAGCATCTCGTCGAGGGTGTCCGCGTCGAGCAGTTCACCGCCGAGCAGCGCCCGGTAGAACGTGTTCAGGTCGGCGGTGGTGGCGATCATCTCGCCGGCGGTCCACGCCCAGCTCATGTTGAACTCGCCGAGGTCACGCACACCGTACGACGCGAAGTAGGCGCCACCGTGCGGGCCGCGGATCGTCGGGTCGACGCCGGGGAAGTAGGTGCCGGTCAGCCGCAGCGGCCGCAGGATCCGCCGCTGCACCTCGGTGGTGGGGTCGTTGCCGGTGACCGCCTCGATCAGCAGGCCGGCGAGGATGTAGTTGGTGTTGGAGTAGCTGAACATCGCGCCGGGCGGATTGGTGCGCGGCATCGCCAGGCCCGTCGCGACCAGGTCCGCCGGCGGGTACGTGGTGACCTGCATCTGGTCGATCGCGGCGTACGAGGTGAGCATCGCATTCGTGTAGTTGCCGATGCCGCTGGTGTGGTTGAGCAGCATCCGTACCGTGACCTGCTCGCCGACCTCGCCGGGCACCGTCTCGGGCAGCCACTGCCCGATCGGGTCGTCGAGCCCGAGCCGGCCTTCGTCGACCAGTTGGAGCACCGTGGTGGCGACGAACGTCTTGGTGATGCTGCCGATCCGATGCCGCATCCACGGCTGCATCGGGCGGGGTTTGGTGGCGTACGCGTGGCCGGCGGCGGCCTGCCACTCGTGTCGGCCGTCGCGGACGGCGGCCAGGACGCCGGGTACGCCGGCTTCCGGCACGTCGTCGAGTACGGACTGCAGCTCGGCGCGGTCGATAGCGCCGCCGGACGAGCCGCCCGACGCGTGTCCACCGGCGGACGGGCCGGTTGACGGGCTGGGTCGCGCGGCGGCGGACGCTGGCACGACGGCGATCGCCGCCACCAACGTCACGCTGGTGGCGGCGACCCGGAGTGTCCCAAAAAGGCTAGACATATTTACATGTTGACGGCCTAGCCGGTGTGACGCATCGTGCTCAGGTGCGAGAGCCGGCTCCCGCTGGCGGACGACCCGGCCTCGAGCCCGTCTGCCGCCGTACGGTCAGCAGCAGCAGTGCGACGCCGAGCGCCACCGCGACCGTGCCGACACCGGCGGCCGTGCCGACCGGCGCGCCGGTGATCGGCAGGTAGTCGCCGTCGCCGGCCCCGCCGCCACCCGGCTCGTCGTCGGGGTCGTCGCCCGCACCGGTGAAGACGATGGCGACGGTGTTGTTCGACGGGTCGGATTCGGTCGACGGCCCGCCACTGTCGGCGACGATCGTTCCGTCCGTACCCGGCGCTGATTTGATCTTCAGTTGGAGGGTGTGGGTGATCTGCCCGCCGCCGGACGCGGTGGCCGGGAAGAGGCTCTCGAAGTTGCACCGCAGCGCCGGTGACTCGGGCAGCCGGGTGCCCGGCTCACCCTCGGTGTAGCACCAGTCGGACGGCAGCAGGACGGTGCCCGACGGCGCGGTGACGGTCACGCCCGGACCGCCGCCGTCGGACGGCCCGTTGTTGACGACGGTGAAGGTCAGGTCGACGGTCTCGCCCGGCTCGCCGGTCACCGGCTCGGCCGTCACCGCGATGTCGAACGTGTTCGGCTTGGTGTGTACGGCGAAGTAGTCGACGTTGTCCTCGGTGTCGATCTTTTCGAGGAGCGACGCCGCCGAGCGGCCGGCCGACGCCTGGGCCTTCGCCAGCGCCTCGTTGATCGACTTCCCGCCGGCCGTCGACGCCCGTGCCTGCGCCTGCGCCGGGTCCTCAGCGACCAGCCGCGCCTCGAACGACCCGCTCGTCTCGCCCGGACCGGCCAGGTTGTTGCCGAAGTACAGGTCGAACAGCGACTCGCCCTGCTCGTCGACGAGGAACAGGGTCTCCCCCGGCGCCAGCGGGATGGTCAGTGCGCAGCTGACCCGACTCGGGCCGTACGCGTACCCCTCCACCTGCTGGTCGTCCGGCCAGTAGGAGGTGTAGTCACAGTCGGTGTACTGGTCGACGAAGCCGACTCCGGTCGGCAGGTCCAGCCCGATCGTGTAGCTGTCGGCGGTGCTGTCACCCTCGTTGAGCACTGCGGCGTACAGCGGGGCGGTGTCGCCCGGCCCGACCGGTTCCGCCGTGGTGTTGATGTCGTCGACCATGGCGACCAGGTCGGGGCCGGAGGCCAGTACGGTCACCGGGATGGTCTCGGTGTTGTTGGCCGGGTTGGCGTCCTGCTCGGCCGAGCTGATGGTGACGGTCATGGTGCCGGCGTCACCCGGCGTGGCACCGGCCCGGCTGACCAGCCGCACCGGGTAGATGTGGTCGGTCAATCCGGCGGCGAGAGCACCGTACGCGCAGCTGACGACCCGGTCGGCGATCTCGCAGCCGGGGTGGTAGCCCGCGGCCAGCTGCACCGCGTCGTCGACGCCGGTGGCGTCGACGACGATGGTCACGTCGCTCGCCGGCGCATCGCCGTAGTTGTAGACGTACATGCCGAGGGTGACGCCGGAGTTGTCCACCTCGGCGACCGGCTCCCGGTCGAACGAGACGAACAGGTCCGGCCCCGGGTTCTGGGCGGCGGCCGGAGCGGCCGCGGCAACGACGAGGGCACCGGCGAGCAGGGTGCCGGCTCCGAACCGGCGCCAGCCGGCTGCGTTCAGCATCATGATTCTCCTGTGGACGGGACAGGAGCCGGACTCTATCGACAGTCCACGAGGTCTGCCACCCCGATTCCGCCACCGGGACCAGATTGCGTCCGAGATTTCACCCGCGCTTCGAACTACTCCGCAGCTGCTCGAAGTCGGTGGTCAACGCGAACGGGTCGGCCACCCGTACCGGCTCCCGGCGGTGCATCTCGGCGGCCAGCTCCCGACCGGCCCGGGAGATCCGCCCGCGCAGCGCCCCGACCTGGCCACCGCCGTCTGCGGCCTGGTCGCCGACCTTCTCCCCGGCCCAGTCCTCGGGGCCGGCGAAGACGGCGGTCGGCAGCACCACCGCACGCAGGTAGGCGAACATCGGCCGCAGGGCATGCTCCAACGTGAGCGAATGCCGGGCGGTGCCGCCGGTGGCACCGATCAGGACCGGCTTGTCGAGCAGCGCACCCTCCGGCAGTACGTCGAAGAAGGCCTTGAACAGCCCGCTGTACGCGGCGTTGAACACCGGACTGACCGCGACCAGTCCGTCGGCGGCCGCCACCGCGTCCAACGCCTGCTTCAACGTCGGTGCCGGGAAACCGGTCAGCGTGTTGTCGACCACCTCGTGGGCATGGTCGCGTACCTCGATCACCGTCGTCTCCAGCTGCCCGCCGAGGCCGGCCAGCTCGTCGCGGACCGCCGCGGCGAGCTGGTCGGCGAGCAGCCGGCTGGTCGACGGCTGGCGTACTCCGGCGGTGACGACCGCCAGCCGACGGCGGCCGGTGCCCGTGGTCATCGCCGTCACACCGCAGCCGGCGCGGCCGAGTCCGCGTCAGCCGTACTGTCTGCTGTGCTGCCGTCCGCGGCGGCGACCAGGGAGGCGTGGGTGGGTGCGTCCGGCACGTGTGCCGGCCGGCCCACCGCGAACTCGCGCCGCAGCACCGGCACGACCTCCTCGCCGAGCATGTCCAACTGCTCCAGCACCGTCTTCAACGGCAGTCCGGCGTGGTCGACCAGGAACAGCTGCCGCTGGTAGTCGCCGACGTACTCGCGGAAGGTCAGCGTACGGTCGATGACCTGCTGCGGGCTGCCGACGGTCAGCGGCGTCTGCGAGCTGAAGTCCTCCAACGACGGACCGTGCCCGTAGACCGGGGCGTTGTCGAAGTACGGCCGGAACTCGCGCACCGCGTCCTGCGAGTTGCGGCGCATGAACACCTGCCCGCCGAGGCCGACGATCGCCTGGTCGGCGGAGCCGTGGCCGTAGTGGGCGAAGCGCTCCCGGTAGAGCCCGACCATCCGCTGGGTGTGCTCCTTCGGCCAGAAGATGTGGTTGGCGAAGAAGCCGTCGCCGTAGTAGGCGGCCTGCTCGGCGACCTCCGGGCTGCGGATCGAGCCGTGCCAGACGAACGGCGGTACGCCGTCGAGCGGGCGCGGCGTCGAGGTGAAATCCTGCAGCGGGGTACGGAACCTGCCCTGCCAGTTGACGACGTCCTCGCGCCACAGCCGGCGCAGCAGGTCGTAGTTCTCGATGGTCAGCGGGATACCGTTGCGGATGTCCTGGCCGAACCACGGGTAGACGGGGCCGGTGTTGCCGCGCCCCATCATCAGGTCGACCCGGCCGTCGGCGAGGTGCTGCAGCATCGCGTAGTCCTCGGCGATCTTCACCGGGTCGTTGGTGGTGATCAGCGTGGTCGCGGTGGACAGCAGCAGCCGCTCGGTCTTCGCCGCGACGTAGCCGAGCATGGTGGTCGGCGACGACGGCACGAACGGCGGGTTGTGGTGCTCGCCGGTGGCGAAGACGTCCAGGCCGACCTCTTCGGCCTTGAGCGCGATGGCGACCATGGCCTTGATCCGCTCGCGCTCGGTCGGCTCCCGACCGTTGGTCGGGTCGACGGTGACGTCACCGACGCTGAAGACGCCGAACTGCATGGTCTGCTCCTCCTCGCGGCGAGGGCCGGTTGGAATTCCCTCGGACTACCCGGCCAAACATAGTTGCTGCGTCAACTATTCCGCGAACGCGCCGTCGATGAGGTGGGCCTCCAGCGCCCGTAGGAACCGCTCGATGTCGTCGGTCGAGAAGTAGGTGGTGTCGGCGGTGAGCGCCAGCCCCAACCCGTCCGGCCGGTCGACGATCTCGATCCGGGTACGCCAGGTAAACCGCTCGATCCGCTGGGCGAGCCGGAACGTGGTGCCGGCCGACGCGCCACGTACCGCCGCCTCGTCGATGTCGCGGCCGAACAGGTCGCTGTCCGCCGACAGCCGGATGTCGTTGAGGTAGCAGTGCGGGTTCACCCCGGTTGCGTACGGCAGGCCGGCCGCGCCGAACGCGTCGCTGAGCGCCTGCGGGTCGTAGTAGGCGTGCCGGTACCCGTCGAGCGCCGCCCGCCACACCCGGGGCAGCAGGGACGCCATCCGGCGGTCGCCGGTCAGGTCGACCGGCACCAGGGCCAACTGGTTCAGCTTGGCGATCGCCTCCGGGTAGCCGTCCAGCATCCGGTTGTTGACCATCGTGTGCATGCCGACCAGGTCGTTGCCGGAGCATTCGCCGACCACCAGCGCCGCCGCCGCGAGCAGCACCGTCGAGGTGGTCGTCCGATGCCGTACGGCGAGCATCCTGGTCGCGGTGTCCGCCGCCGCCGAGGTCAGGACACCCCGCCGGAAACGCGGGGTGGCCGGCTCCCGCTGCGGCATCCGGGTGTCGCGCGACAGCCGGCGGGTCACCTCCACCCAGTACGCCGCCGCCCGCGCCGACCGCCGCCGGTGGCTCTCCCGCTGCTCCAGGTCGGCGACGTCCGCCGACTGCAGACCGGGTGCGTCGTCGATCCGGCTCCGGGCCAGCAGCAGCCGCAGGTCGCGCAGCACCAGCTCGGCCGCCCGGAAGTCGACCGTGGTGTGGCTGAACACCACCACCACCTGATGCGGTACGCCGTCGCGGGTCACCACCGCGACGCGCTGCGGCCAGTCGTCGGCGTGCGCGAACGGCTCCGCCGCCAGCTCGTCGGCGACCCGCTGGGCGACCGCCGCCGGATCCGCCGACCCGCCGCCCGCCGCGTCGCCGGAGTTGCCGCCGGATTCGGCCGGCACCACCAGCACCGGTAGGTCACCCCGGTCGGCGACCAGTTGACGGGGCTCGTCGCCGGCCAGCTCCAGCCGGGTGCGCAGCGCGGTGTGCCGCACCATCAGGGCGGCGATCGCCGCGTACACCCGCTCCGGGTCGGAGCGTGCCCGGCGGGGCACGGCGACGTGCCGTTTGAGGGCGAACATGGTCTGGCTGGTGCCGTGCCGCCGGAGCGCCATCCACAATGCCCGCTGGCCCCAGGTGATCGGGGCGGTGCGCGCCGGATCCGGCGCGACGAACGACACCGTACGGCGGCCCAGGGTCGACAGTTCGGTCACCACGTCGACCAGTATCAGTGAATGTGCTGTCACCCGACAGGGTCGAGTAAGCGCTTTCCCTCGACCGATCGGCCGATGATCTCCACCTGGGCGGTAGTCTCCGGCAGGTGCCCCACCACACGCGCGCGCCCCACCAAATCCGGGACCGGATCCGACTGCTCTTCGTCAATACCCAGGAACGCGCCGCACTGACCGCCCTCGGCCTCCCCAGCTATCCGCAGTGGATCGCCGAGGCGACCGGGCTGGACCCGACGCAGATCGTCACCGTCGACGTCGCCGACGGGCAGCCGCTGCCCGACACCATCGAAGCCGACGCGGTCATCGGCGGCGGCTCCGGGCACTCCGCGTACGAACACCTGCCGTGGATCACCCGGACCAAGGAGTTCTTCCGCGCCGCCGCTGCCGCCGGCGTACCGGAGCTGCACATCTGCTGGTCACACCAGGCCCGCGCGGAGTCGATCGGCGGCCGGGCGGCGATCGGCGGGCACGGCCGCCGGTTCGGCGTCGACACGGTACGGCTGACCCCGGCCGGCCGGGTCGACCCGCTGTTCACCGGCCTGCCCGACGAGTTCGACCTGTTCACCTCGCACGTCGATGTGGTCGAGGAACTGCCGGCACGGGCCGTCGAGGGGGCGGTCGTCGAATTGGCGTACAGCCGGGTCTACCGCAACGAGGCGCTGGCCATCGGCCCGACCGTACGGACGATCCAGGCCCACCCCGAGATCACCGCGAGCATCATTTCGGCGCTGGCCCGCAGCCGACGCGGCGCGCTGGTCCGCGAAGGCTGGATCGGCCCGGACGACGCCGACCTCGACGCCTTCACCGCCACCCTGTACGCCCGTGAGGCGCAGATCGTCGCGACCTCTCGGCGGCTGATGGCCAACTGGCTGCGGTACCACGTCCGCCCGGGTGTCCGGCCCGACACCGCTCCGACCGGCACGCCGTCCGCTGGTGCTGGCGTCGGTGTCGCCGCCGGTGCTGGTGTTGGTGCTCATGGCGGGGTGCCGGCGGCGGTCGGCGGCGTGTTGTGAGCGTCGCCCTGCCAGCGGCGCGCAGCAGCGCCGAAGCACGCCTCTACGTCGAGCTGCATCCGTGCGGCTGCGGTGAAGCACGGTTCGAGCCGCAGGTCGAGGTGGTCGCGCTCACCGACGGTGACCTGGCCACCCGCTACCAGGGCAGCTGTGCCGGCTGCGGCACCGCACGGGAGTTCCTGTTCCGGCTGCCCGCCGAGCCGGTGCACCCGCCGGCAGGCGCTGCTTTTTCGTACGGTGGCCCGGAGCCGTCGCAGCTCATCGACCCCGGCGAGTGGATTGCCGTCGCCGACCGGTACGCCGCCCTGGTCCCCGCCGACTTCGCCACCGCCGGGCCTGCCGCTCCCGGGCCTGCTGCTGCCGGGCCTGCTGCTGCCGACCCGGTCACGCTCGATCCAGCACAGCGGCGGCGGGCCGCGGCTGCCCTGTCCCGGGCCGTCGCCGCGCTCGACGAGGCGATGAAGTTCATCCCGGCCGACGCCGACGAGGTGCCGGCCGACACCATCACCAGCGACACGGGACGACGGATGCGACGACGCGAACCGGGCCGGTTCCGCCGCGACCGCCTCACCGCCCTCCGCGACACCTACACCGCCCCTCTGCAGGTCAAACGACGCTGATCCTGAGTAGTGGAAGGCTGGCGCAGCTCGGCTCAACCACCGGGCTCTGCTGGTCGGCGGCCGGTCTCTTCTCTCGAAAACGATCAGGACGATCGTGAGCATGAATGTTGATTCACTATGAACTCAACAACACGCCCCAAGATGACTTAGAGTCAACTCACGACACATTTTCTGCATCACCCCGCCCAACTGGAGGCAGCGTGTCGGTAGGCAAAAGGTTGGTCGCATTCTCAGCAGCCCTCACACTGACACCGAAGAGGACTACCGAGACATAGTAAGGATGGCCGCCGAGGCGGCGGAGATCTGAAGCCAACCAAGGGCAGCAATGACTAGTTGCGGACGCTGGCGCGACATTCGCGCGGCCCACATCGAGCGATCCGGTGGCGAGCAGGCCGTCGAGTCCGGTAAGCAGGAACTGCCTGCCACGGCGGGCCTGCCTGGCCGCGAGGCCGCTGTGGCCGACTCGGGGCATGGGCACGGGTCGCTGGAAGAGACGGTATATCTGATGGCCAGCCTCGCCAATGCTCGGCGGTTGGCCGAAGCGGTCGAAGAGCTACGCGACGGCGGCGGGGAGATTCACGACCTGATTGACCCTGGCCACAGCTCGGGCGGGGTCGCCGGCAACTCAGCACCGCGCCGAGGTGAGGCTGAGATACCTTAAGTTCGCGTTTTAACGTGCGTAAGCCTCACCTCGACGGCTCCCGGCTACAACAGGCTGGCCGGGAACCCACCCCGGCGACGCCCATCGCCGTGGCATGCAGGCGACACTGTCGGCATGCGTCCCTCCATCACCATGGCCGTCGTAGGCGGGCTACTCGCCGTGCAAGGCTGCGCTGTCACTGCTCTCGCCCCCGAGGCGCCCCCGCCGACCCCAACCGTCGGACAGCCCGTGGTGTTGGATGCCCGCGTACCGGGTTGGCAGACCGCCGCCTGGCTCGCTGAAGACTCGTTCTGCGTGCGCGTTGCCCGCGTCGACGAGAAGCGCAGGGAGGGCAAGGAGAACGAGTTCGTCTTCTGCGATCCGGCGCCGGAGGCTTTGGACACGGTCGGTCCGCCGCTGCTGCCCACCAAGCCGATGCCGTACGTCGCCCCGCTTGACCCGCAGCAGCGGAAGATCATCCTGGTCGGGTCCGTACGCGGTGCCGTGACCAGCGTGTCCGTGACCATGTTCGGCCAGACCGCCACGGCCGCCGTACACCGGCTCCCCGCCACCCGAAGTCGCCAGATCGGCGCGTACGCGGCCTGGCTTCCCCGTAGCGAGCATGAGCGCGACGGGATGAACCTCTCCGACATCACCGCCGTCGTCGGCCGCGACGCCGACGGCCGCGTCGTGACCCAACTGGACTGACACCAGCGGAGGCACCGGCCAACTTGGGGAGCCGAGCCTCTGGAGCTCGGCCCGCTGCTGGGATGTTGGATCAGTGGTGCTGCTTGGCGAGCTCGACGAAGGAGCGCCAGGCGGACGGGCCGAAGATCAGCATCGGGCCGCTACGGTCCTTGGTGTCCCGAACCAGGACCCGACCGGGCAGGTTGTCGGCCACCTCGACGCACGAGCCGGCTTCGGAGTAGGTGCTGGTACGCCAACTGGGTGCGCTGCTCACTGGATCATCTCCACCGATCGACGTCCACTCCTGGGCAGTGAGGTGCCAGAGAGACGGAGTCTCGATGCACACCGTCTCAATGAAGGGCAGCTCCCGAGAGAGCTGCGACCCGGCCGCCGCCGCCAGGTCGACATCCGCAAGCTGACCGGGCCTCAATGAAGGGCAGCTCCCGAGAGAGCTGCGACAGGGTACCGATTTTACCCCTCCTGACCTGCGGCGGAGCGAGCGGTCCGCGAAGGGTCCGCCTGGAGAGAGCACGACGACAGCCCAAACGCCACCGACGTCCACTCTCGAACAGTACTTGAGCTGCGTAAACAGCTCCGCGAAGGGTCCGCGCTCACGGACGGCATGACGGAGCCTTCGCAGCGCAGAGCGAACCGACCAACCCGGCCGGCGATCAGGCGCCCTGACTCACCGCGTCCGGCGCGCGATGCAGGAGCGCCGACCCTACCGAGGCAGGGTCGGCGCTCTCCGGCTGTCTCGCCGAGATCGCCGTCAGGCCGTCAGTGGTGGCGCTTCGCCACCTCGATGAACGAGCGCCACGCGGACGGGCCGAAGGCCAGGGTGCCGCCGTCGCGGTTCTTGGTGTCCCGGACCAGGACCCGTCCCGGAAGGTTGTCGGCCACTTCGACGCAGTTGTTCTGTCCGTTGCTCCGGCTCGACGTGAACCAACGAGCCGCTGAAACGTCGCCAGTGATCACTTGCCCATCTCCTTCATCGCGTCCCTGATTGCCTGCCTCGACGCCCGCTCATCCAGCGAGGCGTCCCAGATGTTGCTGAATGCTCCCTCGTACCGGTCGATCTCATGCGGCTTGTCCAGGAACAGAGCACCGGTGAACCCGTCGACGTAGACCGTGGGCGGTTCCGTCGCCTGGCCGTTGCCGTTGGTGGGAAACTCCAGCACGACGAACGGACCCGACATGATGCCGGCGTGCATCCCGACCGCGAACGGCAGCACCCTGAGTGCCACGTTCGGCATCTCGCTCACGGCGATCAGCCGTTCCAGCTGGGCGCTCATGACCTCCCGCCCGCCCACCGGCCGCCGGAGGATCGACTCGTTGAGCACCACCCTCAGCTCCGGTGCCGCGACCGGTCTGGTGAGCAGCGTTTGCCGAGCGATTCGGAGTTGAACCCGTCGGCCGATCTCGCGCGGCTCCGTGCCGGGGTTGTCGGCCTCGATCAGCGTGCGGGCGTAGTCCGCAGTTTGCAGTAGTCCTGGCACGAGCTCAGCTTCGTACCACCGCAACTGACTGCAGGACTCCTCCAGGCCGATGTAAACGTCGAAGCCCTCGTTGATTATGTCTGCGTAAGACAGCCACCAGCCCTTGCTCTTGGTCTCCTTGGCGAGAGCCATGAGCGATGTCGTCGTCTCGGCCAACGCGCCGTAGACGCGGCACATCTGCTCGACGTCGAGTGACCGCATGGACGTCTGCCCGGTCTCGATCCGCCAGATCTTCGCTTCGCTCCACTCCAGAGCGGAGGCGGCGGCTCTGACCGTGAACCGGGCCTGCATCCGGAGATCACGCAGGCAGCGACCCAGTTGCCGTCTCGGCACCGTTGACCCTGTCGCTCCTTCCGCCACGTCTCATCCTCCGCTCCTCGCCTCACGGTGAGGCGACCCTGTCACTCAAGATGAAAGCACCCGTACGCCTGTTTTGCAATGCATGCTTCGCTCTCTATGACGTACTTCTGGGTGCCCTAAATGAAGTCTTGTAGATCGATACACGCAGTGCTCTACTCGTAAACATTCACCTCTTGTGAGGGCGCGGGGTCAGCCCTGGAGGATGTGGGCGGTCTGCGGCATCCAGGGGTTCCCTGTGACGGCGTCGCGGAGTGCGGTCATGGCGTTGACGCCGTGTTTGACCGCAGTGGATAGGTAGCTGCGGATGGTCAGCCGGTCGCGGGTGGCTTTCTCGCTGGTGAGCCGGCCGGAGATCTTCTGCTGGGTCTTGTTCGGCCGTAGGTCACGCTCGGCGAGGTTGTTCGTCGGCGGAATGGTGGTGTCGTAGCAGAACCGCAGGACGTCGTCGTGGCGGTGGTGGAGATCCTCGAGTAGGTTGCGGCCGGGCGGCTGCCTGTCGCGGGGGCCGCCGACGCGGGGGACGTCCTTACGGCCGACGATCACGCCGTCGCGGAACTCGCGGACCAGCGGGTCACGCACGGCGGGGTCGATCTCGGCCTGTCCGGCGGCGCGGGCGAGGTTCGCGGCGTGGATCAGGCCGCGTAGCGCCCGCTGGCACTGGACCGGCCAGACGTGGTCGGGGTAGGTCTCGGCCGCGTCTTCGAGATCGCGGAGCAGATGTGCGCAGCACAGTTGGTGCCGCACCCCGTCGGCGAAGTTGCCGGCCTGGTCGTAGACGGTGTACCGGTCGTGCACGGCGACCCCGGTGAACGCCGGCCCGATCCCGATGGTGCGGAACTGTTCGCCGCTGCGACGCTCAGCCAGCGCGTACAGGGTGTACCGGCCGGTCGACGCGGACCATACGTACCCGTTGCGGCCCGCGGCACCCGCCCGGATCGTGGTCTCGTCGAAATGGACCACCTCGGCCAGGGTGATCAACGCCTTGATCATCGTGACGATGTCGGTCACCGCCGCCGCGACGGCGGCGAGGACCTTGTGGACGAACCCGGCCGACACGCGGGTGCCGGCCAGATCGGCGATCAGCCGCACGCACCGCTCGACCGGCACGTGCTGCACGATCAGCAGGTACACGGCGAGAGCGCGCAGGTTCGCCCCGTACACCCGGGTGTTACCCACCCCCGCCTGCTTCGGCGGGGCGGCGACGTGCTTCCGGCCGCAGCCGCACCGGACCCGGTACTGCCGGTACTCCACCGTCGACGCGGTGACCAGCGGCACGTCGGTGACCTGACTGGCCGACACCACCCCCTCGTCGACAGCCCCCGCCAGGTCCGTCCCGCACTCGCACGGCCCGCACGGACGCTGGTCAACCACCCGGACGTCGGCCTCGTCCAACCAGGGCAGATACGATCCCGGCGCACCGGGCTGTCTACCTCGCCCCGGCTTCTTCCCGCCCGAGCGCCCACCGCCGGCGGGCTTGCTCCTACCCGACCGGCCAGGCAGATCATCGGTCGAGGGCGGCATCGAGGAGTTTCGGCTGTTCCGCGAGATCAACCGCTTGATCTGCTCCAACTCCGCACGTAGCCGTTCCACCTCGGCCGTCTGATCCGCCAACTGAGCGGCCTGATCACGGACCACCGCGATCAGCTCGTCCCGCGACAGCGCCTCCGGATCAACCACCCGGGCACAAGATCACGATCGGTCCGAGACGGCAACCACCCCCAGCTCGGCCCGGCGAGTCACGCTACCCAACAGCAAACCCGCCAGCAAGACGTGAATGTTTACCTCTACTCGTCTTCGGTACCTGGGCGTGCCGCACCGCCCAGCAGCCGGCGAGGGGTCGCCCGAGCAGGCACATGTCGTCGGTCCCGCTCGAATCGAAGGGGGCATTCCATGGTGAAGCCGCTGATGTACGGCTACCTGCGGGTGGACCTCGACGCCCTCGACGGCGACATCCGGCAGATGGAACTCGCCCTCAAGTTCTGGGCCGAGCAGGAGGGCTACTGCTTAGCGGGGCTCTTCCATGAGTACGACACCGCGCTGAACCGCCCCGCCCTCACCGCACTGATCGAAGAGATCGGCCGCTCCGACGCCCGGCGCGTGATCACGCCCAGCCTTGCGCACCTCTCCACGCACCCGGTGGTCCAGCGCCACCTTCTCGACGCGCTGGAAGACACCGGCGTCCAGGTCCATACCCTGCAGGAGGAACTAGACCCATGAGACTGCCGCTGTACGGCTACATCCGCCTACTGCCGCCGCACGCCAACACGAGCAACGCCATCGTGGACCAAGCCGAGCGACGCATGCAGCAGTTCGCCGACAGCCACGGCTACGACCTGACCGCTGTCTTCATCGAACGCGCGACCAGTCGAGCAGCGTTCGACCGCCTGATGCATGACCTCCTCGTCGAGGACGCCCACCACGTCATCGTCCCCGCCCACGAAACCCTCTCTGCACACCACAGCGACCTCTTCGACGACCTGATCGAGGAACTACACGCGGCAGACGCGCTCATCTTCGATCTCGAAGCCATCGACACCTGCGACAGGAGGATGCGGCCATGCTAGGAATCGGGGCAGTCGTCGGCGCGGCGCTGCTGGGCTTCTGCGCCGGGCTGTGGTCATTCAAGGTCAAGTCCAGGTGGTGCCCGGACTGCGGGCGTACGACCTACCCGATAGCGGATCGGCCCGGTGAGTAGCCGGCTGCTCGCCACGCCGGAGCCGAAACCCGGCGACGTGCTGATCATCGGCCGGCAAGCCAGCGTCCAGTTCGCCGACGACCGCGCCATCCGACTCCGGGTCATCGCCGTCGACCGCAAATGGACCTACGACGGGTGGATCTGGCTGGCCGGATACGTCATCGACCGGTACGGCAACGCCGCCGAACGGCGGGAGATACTCGTCCAGCGCCACGGACTCTACCGACTGCCCCGGCGCGCAGAAACCCGACCATCGACCAATTGATCAAGGGAGAGAAATGATCACCGAAATGCTACGTGACTGGTGGCTACGCTGGCTCGACTGGCGCTCCGGCCGGTCCACAGCCTCCCACCGGCTGCACCACCTGCGACGCGAGCTGCACCAACAACGGCAGACGACATCGGCCCGTCACCGCCGACTCGACGGCAACCGGGGACACCACTGGTCCACCGAGGCGACCGAACTGGTCCCCACCCTGCGCCCGTTGATGACCTACGGCCAGCAACTCGGCTACCGGGTCCTCCCGCACGGCTCACCCTGACCGGCCCCCTCCCCCTACACCCGCCGAGCCGGGATCATCAAGATCATGTGAGGCTGAGATACCTTTCGACCGGCTCGGGTTCAAGGGGTCGTCGCAACACCTGAGTTGATCAAGGGAGTTGCGATGTCTAGATCACTGCCCCGGTTCCGGCGGGTCGCGTTCTGGGACGCCGTCCGGCTGGGGATGTCGAACGAGGAGGCGGGACGACACGCCGGGGTCACCCATCCCACTGAGCTGCGGTGGTTCGCCCAGGCTGGTGGGGTGAAGAGCAACGGACCTCGAGCGGCGTCGGGCCGCTACCTGTCGTTCGATGAGCGGGAGGAGATCGCCCTGGCCTTGGCGCGGGGCGAGTCGCAGCGGTCGATCGCGACCCGGTTGGGTCGCTCGCCGTCGACGATCTGTCGGGAGGTCACCCGCAACAAGGGTTGGCGGGGCCCCTACCGGGCCGGACCTGCCGAGAAGATGACCAGGCAACGGGCAAGACGGCCGAAGGTCGCGAAGCTGGCCGCCGACGAGCGGCTACACATGGTGGTGCAGCACTGGTTGACGTTGCGGTGGTCACCGGAGCAGATCAGTCTGCGGCTGGTGGCCGCGTTCCCCGACGATGAGAGCATGCGGATCTCACCGGAGACGATCTACCAGTCGTTGTACGTGCAGGGCCGGGGCGCGTTGCGGCGGGAACTGGCGGCGTGTCTGCGCACGGGGCGGGCGTTGCGGCGGCCGCGTCGGCGTGAGCGTGAGCGGCGGGGCCGGTTGTCGGACATGGTCAACATCCGGGACCGGCCGGCGGAGGTCGCCGACCGGGCGGTGCCCGGCCACTGGGAGGGCGACCTGATCATCGGCCGGAATCAGGCGTCGGCGATCGGGACGTTGGTGGAGCGGTCGACCCGGTTCTGCATGCTGCTGCACCTGCCCGACGGGCGCGACGCGGTGCAGGTGCGGGATGCGTTGATCGCGGCGATCCGGACAATGCCCGAGCAGTTGCGGCGGTCGGTGACGTGGGACCAGGGCCGGGAGTTGGCCCGCCACGTCGAGGTGTCGATCGCTGCCGGGATCGACATCTACTTCTGCGATCCGCACTCGCCGTGGCAGCGGGGTAGCAACGAGAACACCAACGGGTTGCTGCGGCAGTACTTCCCGAAGGGCACCGACCTTTCTGTCCACAGTGCCGAGCATCTCGCCGCTGTCGCCGCCGAGTTGAACGGGCGCCCCCGTAAGACACTCGGTGTCCGCACCCCGGCCGAGGCCCTCGCCGAGCTACTATCAGCCCCGTCAGCAGCATGAACACCCACTGTTGCGACGACCGGTTGAATCCGCCCCGGTCGAAAGGTATCTCAGCCTCACATGGTGGCGTCGGTGCCGGCCAGCCTGGCGGCGGCGGTGGCGCCGATGATCCACAATGCCGGGGAGGAGGAGAAGATCTGTGCCGTCGGCCACGTACACCTCCTTGGCGGACATTCCCGACGTCGTCTGCGACGAACTGTCGCGGGCGCGCCGTGGGGTGATCATGCTTGCCGTTGACGGGTTGTCATATGACGCGGCGCTGGCGGCAGGCTGGCGGACCGCCGAGTTGACCAAGTTGGCCAGCACGTTTCCGAGCACGTCGACGACTGCGTGGCTGACCGCCATAACCGGAGTCGGGCCGGCGCAGCACGGCGTACCGGGGATGGTCTATCGCGTGCCCGGCCGTGGCACTCTGGTGTACGCCGTCACCGGCCGGGTGTTGGCGCAGGGGCCGGCCGACCCGGGCGGCGACCCCAGACTCGTGATCGAGCACCCGACCATCTTCGACCGGGCTGCAGGCGACGGCGTGCAGTGCCGCGCGGTGGCCCGGGAGATCGCCCACCTACCCGGCCCATGGGCGCAGGCGCTGCTCCGGGGCGCGACCGTCGTCCCGGCTGCACCGTCGGAGACGCTCGCCCGGCAGGCCCGCGACCCGGCGTTGCTGGTCGACGCCGCGATGAAAGAAGTCGACGAGCAGATCGGCGGGCAGGCCGGCGGTGTGCGGCGGCGGCAGCCGATGCTCCTGTGGACCTACGTCAACCTGGACGATTATCTGCACCGGCACGGCTACGACGAACGAGCCGTGGCGGCCATGGCCGAGCTGGGCAGCCGGGCAGCCCGGTGGGCGCAGGCCGGCTGGACGGTCATCGGCTACTCGGACCACGGCCAGGTCCGGTGCACCCCGGACCCGGACCTGGTGCGGGCCTGGTCCGTTCTGGACGACCCGGCACGGCGGCTGCTCCCGGCCGGCGGCGCGGGCCGGGTCCGGTGGCTGTACCCGGCCCCCGGCGACGAAGACGAAGAGGTCGGCGGCCGACTCGCTGCGGCACTCGGCTCCTCGGCTCGGATCGTGGCCACCGACGAAGCACTGCGGGACCGGGTAGGCCCGGTGATCGCGATCGCCGCAGACGAACGCTTCCCCGTGCCGGACACCAGCCTGAGCTGGGAGCACGGCGCCGACTCTCCTGACGAGACGGTGGTGCCGCTGGCGATCTGGCGGGGCCGCTGAGACTGCCGTGCCGCCAGGACACGCGGCGGCTAGGACACGGGGCTGCTATGAGGCGATGCCGACGGGCGAGACGTCAGCCGGCCGCTGCGGGCTCGTCTGGGCCCGGAACGGCAACAGCGCGGCCCCCACCAGGATGAAGACTGCAGCGACCGCGAAGTAGATCGGCCGGTAGCCGACTGTGCCGACGACCAGGGTGCCGACACCGATGCATACGGCGTACGGCGTATTGATGATCGCCTCAGACGCGACGATCGCGCGGCCCTGCAGCTCGGCGGAGGTGCGCCGCTGCACCAGGGTCACCTCGGCGACGAGAATCAGCGGCAACCCCAACCCGACCAGGACCGCCCCGGCTGCGACTCCGGTCAGGGTGGCGGTGCTGGCCGCCGCCAGGCCGACCCCGTTGAGCAGGAAGCCGGCGCAGGCCACGGTGTACTCGCCGTAGCGGCGCATCGCGGGACCGACCAGGAGACCGGCGACGACGCTGCCGGCACCCTGGACGCCCCCGAGGATCCCGATGATGGCGGTCGGACGCTGCAGCCCATCGCTGACGAGCGAGAACAGAGCCACGTTGATCATGCCGGCACCGCCGAACGCGACCGCGCTGGCGACGACGATCCGCCGGATGACCGGATGGCGGGCCACGTGCCGGGCCCCGGCGACGACCTCGGTCGCCAGCGAGCCCCGCTGCGTGGCGGCGGCCGACCGGACCAGATCCCGGGGCCGGCGCAGCAGCACCAGCGACGCGACGGACAGGGCGAACGTCGCGACGTCCACCAGGATGACCGCCTCTATACCGCTGGTGGTGTAGAGCGCGGCGCCGACGACCGGCCCGATCACCCGCATCCCCTGACTGAGGCTGCTGAGTACGCCGTTGGCGTTGCCGAGGCTGTCGTCGGGCAGCATCGAGTGCAGCAGTCCGCCACGGGAGGCCCGGTAGATCTGCCCGGAGCAGCCGTACAGGAAGGTGACGACGTACACCAGCCAGACGTCGGCCGCGCTGTCCACTGTCAGCAGTGCCAGGATCAGGACCGCCATCGCCCCGTCGTTGACCGTCATCAGCCACCGGCGCGGCAGGCGGTCCACCAGCAGGCCGGTCAACGGCGACAGCAGCACGGCGATCGCCATGAGCAGGAAGACCAGGCCGGCGGCGCTGGTGGATCCGGTGAGGTCCTTCATCCAGATCGCCAACACGATGACCATCATCGTGCTGCCGAACATGTTGAACGCCTGACCGGCAAGGAGCAGCCGCATGTTGCGGTCACGCAGGATGACGGGTCGCATCGATCTCCTCAGCCGCGTCGAGATCCTCAGGATCGGGCACCGGGACGACCCAGCCGGCCCGGTGCAGCATGTCGAAGACCCGGTCGGCGAACGCCACCGAGACAGGGAGTTCGCCGGCCAGCGCCGCCCACCACGCCGCGCTGCGGCGGCCACGCCGGCCGTCGACTGCTCGCAACAGCGTGAGTACGCGGGCGTGGCTGCCGCCCCGATCCTCAGCCAGGCGTTCGGCGAGCCAGGCGCGGTCAGCGTCGGTGGCGGCCAGCGTCCGGGGATTGACCGGGCCGAGCGCGGCGCGGGCCAGCACCGTACCCGACGCCTCGTCGTCGGCCGACGGCTCGACGCACAGCGCGCGGTCGGCAGCGGTGGCGGACACGTCGGCCAGCCAGCGCGCCGTACGGACGATCTCCCCGGCCGGCACCCCGGCGTACGTCAGCGTGCTGACACACCTGCCGGCGATCTCGCTGCGGTGGGCCACCCGCCGGACCGACGCGGCGTCGCCGGCCGGGTCCAGCACCGGGCTGCCGTCGTCACGGTACGGGTACGGTGCCGGCGGACGCTGCCGGCCGGGCAGCGCCGCCAGGATGTGCCCGGCGGCCCAGCCGGCACACGCGTCGGCGACGTCGGCGGCCAACGCCGGGTCCGCGCGCCCGCGTACCGCCGCCACGGTCGACGCCGCCACCGTGACGGTGCGACGCAGCTCGGCCGGGTCGACCATGTCGAGCGTGTCGGCCGAGGTGTGGTTGGCCCGGTCCGGCCAGTGCCCGAAGGACACCGTCGGGCACCGGGTCGGCGCATCCGAGACGAGCGCATGGTCGGAACCCCCGGAGAACGGCGCGGTGACCGCCTGCCCCGGATCGCACGGCACCGCGCCGCTGTAGGACCGGGCCCGCGCCGGCGTCAGGTCGGCGCAGCGTCCGGCCAGGGCCGGCAGAAACGACGGTACGTCATCCGGCCCCCGCTCGATCACCAGCGAGCTACCGCAGCGGTACGGGTCCTGCCCGGCCATGTCCACGTTGACCGCCAGGCTGGGCCGCGCCACGGCACCGCCGCCCACAAGATCGTGCAGGTACGCGGCGACACCGACGAACTCCGGTGCCCACAGGAAACGCAGATCCGGTCCGCCGACTGGCCGGGCACCGAGCAGCCGGGCGGTCGCGAGCAGCGCGGCGACGCCGGAGGCATTGTCGTTGGCGCTGGGCCGGGGATGGCACAGGTGCGCCGAGAGCAGGAACTCGTCGCCACTGCCGTCGCCCGGCAGCACGCCGGTCACCACCGGCATGGTGGCCGTCGACCCGGCCACCGCCACCTCGACGGTGACCGCCTCGCCCCGGTCGGCGGCCGCGCTGAGCCTGGCGAGCTGCGCGGCGGTGAGACTGAAGCCGGCCAACGCCGTGCCGGGCAGCAGTTCCAGCCGGCCGACCTGGTCGGCGAGCCGGTCGATCCGGGCGCCGAGCGGGTCTGCGGCGACCGCGACGGCACCGCCGGCCGCCGCCCGCCGGGCGCATTCCGGAAACGGTACGCGGACGTCGTCCAGCAGCACGAGCGCGCCGGTCGCGTCGGCGCCGGCGCACATCGCTGACCAGCGAAGCAGTGGTACGGCGACGCCGCCGGCGGGGATCGGTGCCGAGTACGCCGCGAGGGTGTACGGCTGTGCCGGGTAGTCGATCAGCGTCTCGCCGCCGTGCCGGAGGCTGGCCCGCACCGGTGTCCACGACATCGGGGCCTGGTAGGTCCACCACCGCCGGGCCCCGTCTGCCGGGAACGTGTGCACGGTGACGTCGCGCAGGCCGGCGTCCGCCGCCCGCTGTGCGACGTAGCCAGCCGCTGCGTGTATTCCGGCCGAGGCCTGGTAGCGGTCGTGCCGGGCGACCTCGGCGACGTCGGCCATGGCAGCGTCGACGTCGATGCCGTCGTGCACCGCCGCGACCAGCTGTGACAACCTCATCGAAGGCCCGTCGGGGCAGGTCCGCCGGCGGCGGAGCCGGCAACGGCGGCTGTCGGGGCTGCGAACGCGGCGGTGAAGGCGGCCAGGCGGGCCTCGGACAGCGGGACCGACAGCCGCAGCAGCGCTCCCGGTGGGCCGCCCGGCTCCAACGACGGCACCTGCTTGGCGAGCACTCCTCGGGCGGCCAGGATCCGGCGTACCTCATCGTCACCGCGCAGGACCAACCACGGCAGCCGGGGGTCGGTCGGCAGCAGGGTGAGACCGGCGGCGATCAGCTGCTCCTCGACGTACGGCTTCACCTGTGCGATCCGGTCCCGCAGTGCGGCCAGCGGATCTTGCTGGGTGAGCAGCGCGGCGGCCAGGTCCAGGGCGAGTGCGCCGACCGCCAGCGGTGGCGCCACCTGCCGGACGATGTCGGCCAGGTCCGGTGCGGCGACGGCGTACCCGACCCGCAGCCCGCCGGCGCAGAACCCCTTCGACATGCTGCGGATGACGACGGTGCCGGGCAGCTCCTCGGTGAGCGGGGCGGCGCTCTGGTCGGGCGGCAGGTAGGCACCGAGCGTCTCGTCGACGACCAGCACACTGCCGACCGTGGCGCAGGCCTGCGCGACCCGGCGGAGCTGGTCCCCGGTCCAGATCGGGCCGAGCAGGCCGGGCCGGTCGACGACGGTCAGCACCGGTCGGTGCTGGGTCACGGCGGCCACCGCGTCCGCCGGGTCGCGCAGCGACGTGGCCCGGACCTGGCCACCGGTGGCGCCGGGCAACTCCGGATGGCCGGCCACGTCGACCAGGACGGTGCCGCCGTCGCCCAGCCGGGCCAGCGCGTGCAGCAGGCCGGTGGCACCGGCGCCGGCGGTCACCCGTTCGGCCGGCAGCTGCCGGCCCGGCGGCCAGCGCAGATACCCGGCGACGAGGGGCGCGAGCCGCTGCCCGGCGTACGGGTCGGCGAGGTCGTAGCGGCGTGCCCGCTGGATCGCGGCCGGCCCGCCGGGCAGCGCCGCCCACGCGGCGGCCAGCGCGGGTTCGACCGGCCCGGCCTCGTCGGGGGCTGCGCGCAGGTCGAGCGGACCCGGGGCGGGGCCGTCGGCAGATCGGGTGTGGCCGTCGGCAGGTGACGGGGTCGGCGGCGGGTCCGATGACGGGTCTGGTGGCGTTGGCGCGCGGTGTCCGTCGAGTGCCGAGGCCACCACCGGTGCCGGTCGGGCGACGTACTGGACGTAGCGGGTGTCCATGGTCAGCGTGGCACCTGCGGTGAAGTCCGCGTCGGTCCGGGCCACGGCGAACCCGGCACGGGTCAGCAGGGTGCCCACCTCGGTCGGGTGGTAGAGGCGGACGTCGTCGGGGAGGACGGCGGTGGTGCCGTCCGGCCGGCGGACGATGACCCGGCCGCTGCTGCGTCCGGTGGCCGGGTCGTAGCGGCGCTGGAAGTGGAACGCGGTGCCGCCGATGTCCGCGTGTGCCTCGTCCCGGTAGTGCCGGGCAATAGCGAGCACATTGGAGTGGTCGAGGATCAGCAGACCGTCGGCGGGCAGCAGGCGGCGAACCGTGCGCAGCAGCCGGAGCTGGTCGGCGTCGGACCCCCAGCCGAACGCCTGTACGCAGATGGCCGCATCGACGTCGGGCAGCCCCCACCCGGGTGGCTGCGCGCCGAGCAGGTCCACCCGGCGCAGGTCGAGGGTGACATCGGCGGCGGCGGCGGCGCTCGCGGCCCGCTGCAGCGCGTACCCGGACACGTCCACCCCGATGACGTCGAAGCCCCTACGCGCCAGACCGACGGCGTGCCGGCCGACCCCGCAGCCCAGGTCGACCACCCGCCGGCCGGGTGCGTGGGTGGCCAGGACGTCCGCCAGGTAGGCGACCTCGGCGGCGGTGCGTTCGGCCGTGTACTCGTCGTCGGCGAACGTCCAGTAGTCGGCCGTGAAGTAGCGCTCGTACCACGGGGTCGGCGGCATGCCGGTCAGGACACGGTGGTGAGCTCGCGACGGGCGAAGAAGTCGCAGACGTCGCAGAGGTCCGGTGCGTTGGCGACACCTTCCTGCTGCAGGTAGACCCCGCCGCAGACGCGGCAGGCCGCCTCCATGAAGGGGAACATGTAGCGCTGCATGTTCTCGAACGCGGAGAACATGTAGTAGTCGATGCCCGGCCACAAATCGAGCAGATGGTCGGTCATTCCGTACGCCAGGGACCGCTCGTCGGGCCCGGTGGTGAACCGCCCCGGGGTGCCCTGCCGGTTCAGTTCCGGCGCGACCAACTCCAGGTAGAGCGTCAGTTCCTTCTTGGTGATCCGGTACAGCGGGAAGATGTACCGCAGGCCGCCGATCTGCCGGGTCGGGATGCCACCCATCCGGAATCCGCTGGTCATCCAGGTCACCATGCTGGCCAGCAGGTCGTCGGCGTTGAAGCCGAACGCCACCACCCCGGCGCCGCGCGCGTGTGCCTCCTCCTCCAGCATCCGCCGCAGCACCTGGTGGCCGATGACCATCGTCAGGTGGCTGCCCTCGTCGCTGACGATCTCGTTCATCGAGTCGACGAACGTGCCGCGTAGCCGGAACACCCGCTCCACGTCCGCCGCGGTGACGATGACCTGCTCGATCCCGAGCCGTTCGCCGGAGGCACGGGCGGCGGCGAAGGTCGCCGGCTCCTCCCAGTCGGGCAGGCCGGTGATGGTCACGGCCGTCATGTTCAGTGGCGGCAGCCGGTCCCTGGTCCGCTCCAGCAGGGTCAGGTAGGCGACGCTGTCCCGCCCGCCGGACAGCCCGACGATCACGTGGTCACCGTCGCGCATCACCTCCCGGGACAGGACACTGTCGACGAAGGCTTCCTCGACGTACTGGATGAAGGCGGGAGCGTCGAACTGCTCGCCCCGGACCTCGATGGCGCCCTTGTCGTCGAAAACGATGCTCTTGGTGTAGACCGGGTTGGGTACACCGTAGACCTGCCGTTTCGGGCGGCGCATCACATTCAGATCGTAATGCCGGACCTGCCGGACTTCGATGATGTCGTCGGCGCCGACAACCGTGGTGTCCTCCGACACCACCTGCCCATCGCGCCAGCTCAACACGGAGTTGACCGGGATGCCGTTGCGGCGTAACACGTCGACCAGAGGCTGCCCCGCCGTCGCAGCCAATTCCTCGGTCGTGCCGACCTTCGTGTGGTAATAGACTGACGCCATTGTGCAACCATAGATGCCCGCCGGTGTCCGGTACAGTGCGATCATGGGCCGTTCCATAGTCGTCGACCACTACGACGACCCCCGGGCGGCGGCGCGGGCCGGGTGGGAAGCGGTCGCTGGCAGCGGTGACACGCCGATCTTCTATCAGGACGGTTACCTGTCGGCGTACCACGACGCGCCGCTCGCGCCACTGGATCGGCTCGGCTACCTGATGGCCCGGGAACCGGCCGGGCGACCGGTGGCCGTCCTGCCGGTCGCGCTGCACCGCCTCGCCGACCCGATCGGCGGGCTCCGGCGCCTGCATCCCGGCATCGAACGGGACAGCGCGCTGCTCAGCCACGTCTGGCACTGCTACGACACCCAACTGCTCGGCGCGGTCGCCCGGACCGACGTGGTCACCGAACTGCTGGACACCCTGCGCCGGCTCGCCGGCAACTGGGGGGCCCGCTGGTACGGGCTGGTCAATGTGGACTCGTCAGGCCCGACGGCGACCGCACTCACCGCCGCCGGGCTGACCGGTCGGCACCTGGTGGACCGCTACTCCACCGACCTGACCGGCCTCACCTCGTACGAGGACTACCTTGCCCGACTGGCTCCCCGGCCCCGGGCCAACCTGCGCCGCAACGAGCGCCGGGCGGCCGACGCCGGTTTCGTCTGCGATGTGACCACACCGGACGGCGCGGACCTGGTCGAGATCGCCGAGCTGTGCGACCGGACCGCCGCCCGCTTCGGCAACGCCGGTTTCTACCCAACCGAGACGTTCACCCGGTTCGTCACCGCCCTCGGCCCGGCCGCGCACGTGCTCCGCATCCGTCAACGGGGCACGCTGGTCGCGGCCGGGGTGTGCCTGACCGACCAGCGCCGTTTCCACACCTGGACCTGCGGTGTCGAATACCGTGTCGACGGCAACGCCAGCCCGTACGCGGCGCTGTTCGCCGAGTCGGTCCGGCTGGCGCTGCGGCTGGGCCGCCCGATCCTGGAGGGCGGGCGCAGCAACGACGTCTTCAAACGTCGGCACGGGCTGACCGCCCGCCGGCTCGACGCCTACGTGATGCGGCTGTGAGCTACCGGCTACGCGTCCATTCGGGCATCGCCCCGCAGTGGGAGCGGTTGGCCGCCGACGGGCCGATGCTGACCACACCGGGCTGGCTGCGTGCGATGGCGGGCCGGCTCGGCGGGCGTACGCTCACCTTCGTTGTCGAACAGGGCGACGCGGCGTGCCTGGCCCTGCACGCCACCGTGCAGCCCGTCCCCCGGCCCGGTGAAGTGTTCGACCTGCACCATGTACTGGTCAGTGCGGCTCCCGCGCTGCCGCTGACCGACGCGTCACGTGCCGCGCGAGCCGAGTTGTCGAGGCGGGCCGCGCCCGAGCCGTCCCGCTGGACGCCGAACCTGCTGGTGATGCTGCCCGGCTACGAATGCCTCCCCGTCGGACCGGCGGCGAACAGCCCGGCCGCGCTCGCTGCAGCCGTCGACGGCATCCTGGACTGGGCCGCGGACGCCGGCATCGCGACGGTGGCGTTCCTCTACACCAGACCGGAGGCGACGGCGCTGACCGGTGCTCTGTCCGCAGCCGGGTTCGTGGCGATGCCACTGTCACTGACCTGGGAGCTTCCGGTGCGCGACGGCGGTTTCGACGCCTACCTGGCGTCGCTGCCCCGCAAACGGGCAGCGGAAGCAGGGCGCGAGCTGGCCCGGCTCACCGCCAACGGCGTACGGCTGCGTCATCTGCACGGCGATGCCATCCCCCCGGTCGTACCGGTGCTGGCCCGACTGCGCGGCCAGTTGGTCAGCAAGTACCGGGGCCGCTGCGACGAGGCGGCCGAGCGCGGCCGGCTGGAATCGCTGTTGCAGGATGTCGCCGGCGGCCGCGCCCAGGTGGTCCTCGCCGATGCCGGGGACGCCGTCGTCGGGTTCGCGCTGTTCGCACCGTTCGGTGACGAGTGGCAGTGCCTGGCCCTCGGCTACGACTACACCGATCGCCGGTCGAGGTTCGCGTACTTCGGCACGGCGTTCTACGGGGCGGTCCCGATCGCCTCGGCGCAGGGTGTCCGCCGGATCGGCTACGGACAGGGCGCGGCGCGGGCCAAACAGGACCGGGGATGCGTCGGTACGCCGCTGACGGCCTGGCTGCACTCGACCGATCCTGAGCTGATGGCCACGGCGCGGGCCGCCGCGTCGACGACCGTCCTCATCCCTGGACAGCGAACGTCCTGATCCCGGCGTCGGCGTCACCGGCGCGGCGCAAACCGGCGTGAGGTGGCAAGCACGAGGCGTTCCCACGGGTCGAGCCGGGCGCCGTGGACAGCGAGGAGGTCCTGCACCCGGGCCGGGTCGGGGCCGGGCTGGTCGGGGGTGAACTCGGCGGTCAGTATCGGCGCGAGGGGATGCCCGCTGGCCAGCAGCCCGGCGGCCTTCTCGCCGGCCCCGGCGGCGGCGAGACCGCTGAGGTCACCGGCCAGCAGGTCGGCCGCGCTGCGGCGGGCGGAGTCGGACAGCCCTGGCCAGGCCAGGGCAAGGACCCGGGCGCGCAGACCGGCCAGGACCTGCGGATATCCCCGGCGCTCGGCGGGAGCGCTCCGGCTGAGCAGATCGAGCAGGGTACGCAGGTCGGCCGGGTCGCCGCCGTCGTACCCGCCGCGCCCGCCGACGCCGGACCCGACGCCGAACTGGCTGTCGGTGAAGACCGCGCTCTCCCGTTGGGAGTCGGCAGGGGTGTCGGAGCTGTGCATCAGGGCCAGCATGACGTTTATGGAGCCGAGGTCGGCACGGATCGTGCCAGGGCTCGCGTCAGCAGGATCGCTCGCCCCTTTGGCCAGGCGCAGCCGGGCGTGGCTGGGGTGTCGCGGATCGGGCCGGACGTCGCGGACCAGAAGCGCCACCGTCGGGCCGAAGTCGAAGAGCTGGTCGACGAGACGGTAGAGGTACGCCTTCCACACCTGGGTGATGTTGCGTTCGTGGAACGCGTCCAGGTTGGCCGGCCGGTGCCACAGCACCCGCCACGCCATTGGCTGGAATCCCTGGTCGACCACCCGGTCCACGATCTGCCCGCCGAGGTGGCGGGCGAGGGCATCGGGGGCGAGCAGCATGAAGACCGTATGTTCCCAGTCGACTGCTTCACTCACGCGGAGGCTCCTTCGCGGCGGTATGGCGTCGGGTGTGGTCCTGGCCTGGTCCGGATGTGCTCCGGGCATGGTGCCGGGTGCGGCCCCGGACCCGCCGGCTGCCGCACCCGTCGTCTGTTTCAGGTCACCGCTTCTTCTTTTTCACGACCGGGCGCCGTGTGTGGACAGCTTGGCGGTTCATCCTGGCCTCCTTCCCGGGTCGAGCGCGGACAATCCGTCGGTCGGCGGATCAGCGAGCGGTTGCGCGGCCGGCAAGGAATGGTCACTTGCGGGTCGTTGTCGTCTTCTTCTTCACCCGCGGCCTGCGGCCGAACTTCATGTTCCGGTTCACCTTTACCTCCCTCCATTGGTAGTTGGTCTGCCGGGTGGGCCGCTGCGGGCTGTCACCCGCCGGTGGTGGCCACCACCAGTTGGTCCGCCATGGACACGGCGGCGTCGTGGACCTGCTGTGGGGAGGCCGCCGCGATCCGGTCGGCGTATTCGGCCACCGACCAGTCGACGCTGCCGCCCAGCAGAGCGTGCCGGCCCAACAGGAGAGTCTCGTCGAGGGAAGTCTCGGCATCGAGCCGGACCAGACCGGCAGCACGTCGGCGGGCCACCGCCACGCGGGCGTCGCTCCAGCCGTCCGCCACCGCCGACCGTGCGAGGTCGACGGCGAGCCGGGCCACCTCGTCACGGTGCTCGACAGCGGTGGTGATCGCGATCCGCCAGACGCCGGTGTCGTGGTAACCGCTGAGGTCGCCCCAGATGTCGTAGGACAGCCCCAGACTGGTACGCAACTGCTCGACGAGGACGGATGTGTTGCCCCCGGCGAACAGTTCCATCACCACCTCGGCGGCGGCGAGCCGCGGGTCAGCCAAGGAGAACGCGGGTCCGCCGAGCACCACGGCCGCGGTGTCGCCGGGCAGCGGATGATCCAGCCGCCGGGACCGTACGCCGGGAGCCATTGCCGGCAACGGGATGGGGAGCGCGGGCCGGTCGGCGCGGGCGCTCTGGTGTGTAACGGACAGGCCGGCGAGGGCGCTTCGCGCCGTCGCAGCGGTCACGGCGGCGGGGGTGACACCGCCGGTGACCACGACGGCGACTCGTCCGGCCCGCACGTGGCGGCGGGACCAGGCGGTGACCTCGGCGGCGGTGAGCCGGAGCGCGTCGGCGGGGCTGCCGCCGACCGGCCGGCCCATCGGGTGGTCGCCGTACACGGCGGCGAAGAACACGTCGTGGACGATGTCGGTGGGGTCGGCTTCAGCCAGGCGCAGCTCCTCGATGACCACCCGACGTTCGGCCTCGACGAGGACCGGGTCGAATTCGGTGGCCGTCGCGGCCTCGGCGAGCAGGTCCAGTACGGCCAGCGCGTCCACTGTCGGTACCCGCGCGTACAGGACGACGTAGTCGCGGGCGGTGGTCGCGTTGCCCTCGCCACCGTACGACTCGATCTCGTCGATGACCCGCATCTTCCGGCCGGGCGGCACCGCCTGCATGACCAGGTGTTCGAACAGGTGGGCGGTGCCAGGTGAGGTTTCGTCGCGGGATCCGGCGAGGATCCACACCGACACGGTGGTGATCTCGGCACCCGGCCGGTGACGGGTCAGCACCCGGATGTCGTCGTCCAACGCCCGCCCGACGATCTCGGCGGCGGCGGTCACGGGTTCGCTCCGGTGGTCGCCGGACTGGGCACCGGGCCGGACAGTTCCGCCACGGTGTCTTCGTCGACCTCGTCGCCGATCGTCAACAGGAACCTGCCGACCGGGCTGTCCACCCAGGCCAGCCGACCGCGCTCGTGCAGTGTGGCGGTGGGGGCGTCACCTCGCGGGGCGTCGTCCAGTGGCAGGCCGAAGGCCAGCACCCCGGCCCGGACGGACGCACCGGCGGAGAGCCGCTCGGCGGCCGCCGCCCAGGACCGCTGCTCGATCCGGGCGGAGGCACCTTTGATGTTGCGACGCTGCAGGTGGCGGGCCATGCCAGTGAGGGGACGGCGCAGCACGGCTGCACTGCGGATCGCCCGGCGGGCGCGGGTGTCCAGTTGGTTGCGCCGGGGCGGCGGTCGCAGTGGTGGCAGGCTCGTCCGCGCAACGAGCGCGGCGAGTTCGGCGTACTCCGGCCACAACCCGAGTGCGGTCAGCGCGCGGGTGAGTGTGATCAGCTCTTCCTCGGAGGCCGAGGCCACCAGCAGGCTGGCGTCGATCAGGTCCCGGGCCCGGAAGCGTTGCTCGAAGCGCTCGAACAGGAGCATCAGGGTGTTCTTCACCGCCGGTGCCCGCCACGGTTGCGGCATGGCGGTCAGCGGTGGCACACCGGCCAGGTCACCCAGCGACCACCAGGTGGCGATCTCCACCCCGTACGGCAGGACGAAGCGGGATTCGTGCGGGCGCCGCAGACTCACCATCATGTGCAGACGGTCGTTGAAACAGGCGAACGTGCCGGTGTGCAGGTCCCAGCCATCGTCGATGAGTAGACCTGCCGCTCGCCACAGAGCGGCCTCGGTGCCGGCGACGTAGTCGAGATCGTTCATGGTGCGACCAAGACCGGCCGGGTAGCGGTCGGCTACCTCCAGCCCTTTGATCGGGGTGAGGTCGCTGACGCGTGCGGCGAGCTCGGCCGCCACGGTGCGATAAAACGTGACCCGCGAGGTGGCCAACTCGAGATCGTTGGCAATCCCCGGGTCGAGGGTGACGCCGTCCGCAGCCCACGCGGAGTACAGGGTGGCGGTCAGGGACGGCTGTCCTTGGCGCAGTGCCGCGACCGCCTCGGCCGGATCCTCGAGCGGCTCACCGCAACAGACGCTCAACGCACTAAGGACATCGTCCGCCGACAATTGGAAGGTCACGGCACGGTGCTCCTCGCGGGCTCGGCGACGCCGGCGTTCGCACCGCACGGCGACGCCGAGCGCCCGACGGCGGTGCGCTAGTAGTTGGGCAGGCAGTCCGTGCAGGTCGTGCGGAACTTGACCACCTGGACCGCCTGGCGACGCGCGAGCATCTTCTCGACCCGGCTCGGAGTGAGCAGCGTGGGCGCGACAGCCGTGTCTTTCCTGACGCTAGTGGAATTCTTCACTTCATCCCCTTGCTAGGAAAAGTGGTGGCGTATTCAGCTGATCGTACGGATCTCGCCACACGCAGTCAATGCACAGATCTCAATCGCCAGCCAGGGATAGGGAATCGATCAGCACCAAACTAGTGAATGCCGGATAAAAGCTGGTAGTCACCCAAAACCGACCAATCACCGCCACCTAGGACGGGAGTCCTCAAGATCACTTGACGAAAATTCGGACGACACGCCGACGCCAGCCCGAATCCTCGTCAAGTGATCTTCACGCTACGCCCGGCGCGTCGAGCGGGGTGAGCCGGCCAAGGAAGTCGCCGAACGACCAGCCCATGCTGGTAGTGATCACCTGTCGCTCCCGCCAGGCGATTGCATCCGCCGTACCCGGGCCGGCCAGCAGGTCCTTCGGCAGGAAGCCGACGCTGCCCGGGCGGGGTTCCTTCAGCCGAAGCAGCAGCAGACCCTCCATCGGGACCGCGATGACAACGAAGTCCGTCGACAACTTCCCGACCCGCCACTCCCGCTCGGCGGTCAACAGGTCGAACGACGGATACTCCGGGTGCACACCCAGCAGCGGACGCCCCGGGAACAGCGTGAACGGCGCACCCGGCACCCACTGCGGCTCCACCGGCTGCATTCCGTTCGTCTGAGACAGCCAATCCCGGTAAGCCCAGGGCAGCGGGCGCCCCAACGCCTGCTCCAGTGCCTGCAACTGACCCTCATCGAGCGGGCCGAACGGCTGCCGCTGCGCCGGCCGCCAGCCGGTCACCGCCGTCGACTCGTCCACCACCGGCGGCGCCTCACCCGGTGCCAGCCGCCGCACCGTGACCCGCCACCGACCAGCGTTCTCGAAATGCGCCCCAGCGAAGTACCAGGTCTCGGCACCGATCGGGAACGTCTCCCCCAGCCGCAACAGGTACGTCGTTGAATCGGCAGACCCGGGAAAGGCCACCACCACCTGCGCGGTCACCGGCCGACGCGGATTCGCCCCGGCCGCACCGAGGCTGAACGTACCCATGTTCACCTGTGTGTTGTTCCGAACTACCAGCACATCAGGGTGCGACGGCACAATCCTGTCCTTCCCGTCGAGAACTCAGCCACCGAGCATTCCATGCAGCGTCGGCTCGTCCGGCAACTCGAAGCCCAACTCGCTGCGGGCCACCTGCTCCGCCTCCGCCCGGTTCACCGGCCACCGACCCCCTGCGTGGGCCGGTGCCGAAACCGTACCGGCGCCGGGCGTTGCAGAACCGTTGTCCCAGGCTATCGAGCGCGAACCGTCCGGTCCCACCTCGACGGCCAGCAACTGAGCCAGCTCACCGGCCGTGCCCCGGTCCGCGTAGTAGACAAAGTAGGCGCCGCTCCGCTCAGTCACCGTCCGGCCCGGCCCGGCAGCGGTCAGCGCATTGGTCGCCACGCCCGCCGACGCGCCGACGCCGGCTTCCGCCGTCGACCCGCCTGCCGAGCTGGCCTGCTTCGCGACGGGCGGCACCGGCGGGAGCGGCGGCACCACCGGCGCGCGATCCAGGTGGGCGTAGTCCCTACTCATCAGGTCGAGAAATGCCTGCACCGGGATCGGCTGCGGATGGCCATGATTCCAGGGATTGCGCAGCCAGATGTGCCCGTCCCGTGCCGCCACCACCTCGTACGCGTGTCCCGCGTGCAGTCCGTACGGCGGCGCTCCATTCGGCAGATGCTGATAGCGGTCCGTTGGCATGGTGCTGACGATCACCGGAATCCGCCGCGCCAACAACTGGGCCAGCGTCGCCTCGACCGTAGGCTCGCTGCCCGGGTGCGTGGGAAACCGGTCGGCGCGGGCCGGCTCGCCGGTGAGCTGGGTCAGCACCTCCGCCCACAGATCGGAAGTGCTGCCCGGGTTCATCCGGGCGTAACCGCGCGGCGCGGCCTGGTTTTGGTCTGACCAGCCCTGCCAGCTCTGCCACTGCTGCTGCCAGGCGACCTGCCGGGACTCGGTCCAGGTCCGGTCGACCGCCGCCAGCGCCTTCTCGAGCATGCTCGCCCATGCCGATCCGACCTGCGCCTGGTCGGCGTAGGCGGCCTGCCCCGGCATGATGGCGTGCACCGGGACGTCCGGAGTCACCGTGATCCGCAGTCGTCGGCCGGTCGGAGTGGTCCGGTCGCCAGGGAGGCTGCTTTCGTGCAGCAGGACGTCGACCGTGCCGTCCGGGTTGGGACGGAACAAATTACCGATCGTCTGCGGGCTGTGCCCGGCGATCGCGCCGATCGAGGCGAGCATGCCGCAGTCACCGAGAGCTCCCTGCGCGACCTGCTCCCGCCTGGGCAGCCCATTCCACAGGGGCGCTGCGGCACCCGAGTTCGGATCCACCGGACGGCCGTACTCCGGTGCCACCTCCCCGGGATCCGGCTCCGGCAGGGTGGGGTGGTCGGCGTACACGTGGATCTCGGTCGGGTCGACGGCGAGCGGTGCTGCTTCCGGCGCTTGCTCGACCGGCGCGCTCGGCGCCAGGTTGAGGATCGCCCGGGTCAGAGCGTCCGAGACCAGCACCATGGTGCGGGTCTGCGCCAGGTAGTGGAAGCTGTGGCTGCCGAGCAGCTGGGTGATCGCCGGGCTCGACCCGTACGTCGCGGTGATCGTCGCGTATGCCCGGCGGACGTCCTCGGCCAGCAGCGCCCGCCGGCCGGCGTCGGTCGCCAGGTCGAAACCCGGGTGTACGCCGCCAACGTCGACATGCGGCGCGTTCGCCAACACGTACGGGCCGATGTCGACCTGGCCGGTCAGGTCGACGTACACCCCGTCGCGGGCGATCCGCGCAGCCAGCTCCGGATCGACGGCCTGCAGTTGGGCGAGCTGATCGGCGCGCAGCCCGATCACCTGACCGGCGGAGGCCGGCAGCGTCGGCAGGCTCCGTTGGCCCTGCTCGGCGTCGACGGCGAGCCGGTGCAGCTGCTCGGTGAGCTGCGGCGCGTACGGAACGTACCCGTTGTGGACCAGCCGGGCCCGGTAGTCGCGCTGCTGGGCGCGTTGCGGCTCGGTCAGCGTCGCCGGGTCCGCGCCGAGCACAGCCAGGACGGTCTCCGGGGCGAGCGCCGGCGAGGTGAGCCGCAGCAGCAGGTTCGCCAGGTCCGGCGGCAGCTGCGCCCACCGCGCGTACGCCTGCGGGGTGCCGCCGGTCAGGCCGAGCTGGTCGACGAGTACGCCGATCTCGGCGCGCAGCGCCACCCGGGTCGGCGGGTCGGCGGCGGTGTAGCGGGCCGTCAGCGCCCGGATCCGGGTCAGCCGGGGATCGGCTGGTCCACCGTCGCGACTCGCGGCCAGATCTGGTGCCCGCTGATCCGGCCCTGCCGCCTCGCCGCCGCGTACTGCTTCATGACCACCGGTATCGGCAGGCTGCCGTGCACCGTCACCGTCCCCGACTGGTCGATGATGTAGCAGCCCATCCCGACGTGCGCCCCCGTCGCCCGCTGTTCGGTCGACGGTGTCTCCTTCGCCAGCCAGCCGAACTCGAACGGATGCAGCTCGATCGGATTCGCCGTCCCGACCAGCCGTTCGATCAGTTGCTGCGCGTCGTCCTCCGTCATCGCCCGGCACCTCACTGGTCGTCGTGGGTGGCGTCGATACGCTGCGGTCATGTCCGACGCCAGCGACGCCCGGCCCACCGTCAGCGACACCCTGTACGCCGCCATCCTCGCCAACCCCGACGACATGGACCTGCGGCTGCGCTACGCCGACGCCATCGAACCCACCGACCCCGACCACGCCGAGCTGATCCGCGCCGAGATCGCCTGCGACCTGGCCGTCGTCGCCGGCACCCCGGTCGATCCTGAATTGTCCGATCGGGCCGCCGCGCTCAGCCACCGGCTGACTCCCCGACTCGGCGCGCCCGTCGCCGGTCTGGTCACCAACTGGCTCGTCCGGCGCGGATTCGCCGAGTTCGTCAAGCTGCCGGGGGCCGATTTCCTCGACCGGGGCGCGGAGATCTACCGCCGGGTTCCGGTCCGCCACGTCTGGCTCACCCACGTCGATCCGGACCTGATCGGCCCGATCGCCGCGAGCCCGCTGCTGGCCCGACTCACCAGCCTCGGACTGAACAACAACCCGATCGGCGACGACGGACTGCGCACCCTGCTGGCCTCCCCGTACCTGCGCCAACTCCGCTGGTTGGGCCTGGTCAACTGCGGCATCACCCCGGTGGGTGCCGAACTGTTCGCCGAACTCGCCCCCCGGGTCCTGCCCGACCTGCGGTTCGTCTACTTCGCGCGCAACCGCGCCAAACTCGTCCCCTACGGTGCCGGCTTCGACGCCGTCGGTGGGCAGGACCCGATCGACGTCTACGTTCCGGAGATCGCCGAGCGGATCACCGCCGAGCACGGGCCGCTGCCCTGGCTCGACCCCGACATCGCCTGGCGGGGTGGGTACGTCGACTTCGGCCAGGTGTGACCGGGGTGGTGGCGAGCTCCGGTTCGCCTCGGCGATCCGCTGGGCGTGGAACCGGATACTTGGCGGGATGTTGCGTGAGTCGTCGGGCAGCGCTGCGGCCAGTTTGCCCAGCTCGGACTCCACCGATTGCCGGAACTCGCCGAGCGACAGAATGAGCGGGCGGGCCACCGCGGCGGCACCAAGGATCCGCAGCTGGCCGGAGGCGTCGGACAGGCCGAGAATGTCGTGGCTGCCGCCACGGGTGGTCGCCGGCCCGTGCAGCGGGCGCAACTCCAGTGTGCTGGCGAGGGCGGCGACCCCGCCCGGGTATTCGGGGGCCTGGCCGATGGAGAGGACCATCCGGTCGTACTCGTGGCGGGTGCCGTCAGTGAAGTCGACCAGGAACGTACCGTCCACAGTGTGCCGGGCGGAGACGATCTCGCGCAGCGACTGGCTGATCCGGCTATCGGTGGCGGCCACGTCGTACGCGCCGACCTCGGGCAACGTGTTGCGGCGGTTGTAGCCGCCGGAGAAGCTGCGCTGGAACCGCAACTCGGCGTCCCGGGCCGGGTCACCGGTGCGGTCGGCCGGCGGCAGCCCGACCGCGCGGGCCGACCAGTCGATGGTGGCCGCCGGTGACGCGGCGGCCTGCTCGATGTCCCAGGCCCCGGAGGCACCCGCGCCGAACACCAGCACCCGGTCACCTGGCTGGTACGCGTCGGCCAGGTTCTGCCCACCGAAGTCGACCCGGGGGCGCGCTGGCCGAGGGTCGGTAAACCGGCCATCGGCGTCGAAGCCGAGCCGCTGGGCGGCACCGGCCGGCAGCGCCGCCGGGTCGACCGGGGAGCCGTCCGGCCCGTACGGCGTGCCGGACGTCCGGTCGACGGCGTACCCGCTGTCCGGATCGACCACCAGCAGATCGGTGAGCCGGCCGGCGGTGTCAGCCAGCAGCGGCGGGTCATCCTGGCTGGTACCCGTGCCGGTCAGGATGTCGGTGTCGGTGCCGCCGAGGACCGTACGGACCGGGGCGGGCAGCGTCGCCGGGTCGACGGCCACGCCGGTCGGGTCCCGGAACACCGGCACCGGACCGGAGAGGTCGACCTGGTAGCCGGTCGCCGGGTCGACGTACCGGCCGGTTGTCGACGCCGGCGCGGCCGGCACCCGCGCCGGGCCCGGACCGGCGGCGATGTCCACGGTGGCGGCGTAGAAACCGCGCTCGCCGATCGTCACCCGGTAGTTCGCGCCATCCGGCCAACCGGCCGCAGCGTCGGCGCTGGTCGGGCGGGGGGTAATCGCGGTCGCGGTGCCCTGGTAGCTGGGCATCCCGGTGTACGCGCGGGCCGCGCCGACCGCCGCAGCGAAGTCACTGGAGAGGGCAAACTGGGTGCCTTCGTCGGCGAAGTCCGCCGGCTGGAACGGCAGGCCGGGGATCTCCAACTCGGTGGGGACCTGCCCCATCAGCAGCTGCTGCCGATCCGCCCACGGGTCGTGGCCCTGCGACACCGCCAGCACCGGCGGCAGGCCGTCCCCGGTGTCCGGCGGCGCGTCGAGGGTGGCGAAGTCGGCCGTGGCCGCCCAGCCGCCGCCGATGACCAGCCGGTCGAAGACGTGCTGCGGGTCGGCGTCGAGCGCGGCGTCGACCCGGTCGGTCAACGCCAGGTCCGCCCGGTCGCGGGCGGCGGTCGCCTGCGCGGCCCACTGGCGGGCCGCCGCCCGTACGTCGGCCTGGACGACCCGGATCTCGTCGGCCAGGCCGGGTCGGTCGCGGGCGGCCGTGAGCAGCCCGGCGAGGTCCGCGAAGGCCGGCCCCAACTGGGTACGGACGGCAGCGAACCGGGCGTCCGTGGCGGCCGTCCCGACCACCGGTACGTTCGGCACCAGGCTGTGCACCCGGTGCCCCGGGTACGGCTCCAACAGCCCACTGCTGATCAGCAGGCCGACCGCTTCGGCGTGCAGCTGGGCTACCTGGGCCGGGTCGGCGTGCCGGCCGGTGCCGGCCTGCGCCAACTGGTCGGCGACGGTACGCAGCTCGGCCAGCCGCCCGATGTCCCGCGCGGTCAGGTGCCGCTGCCCGTCACCCTCGGGCCGGGACCCTTCGGCGAGCGCCGTCGTCGCATCGGTACGCAACCCGTCGGCCCGCTCCTGGGCGATGGCGTCTACTTCGGCCAGTGCGGCGGCGACGGCCCGCCGGACATGGTCGGTGGAGGCCCGGTCGGACACCCGTACGGTCGCCCCGTCGGCGTGCGTCGCGATGGTGGCGACGGGGGCCACCGTCGTGTCGGGCGGCAGCGAGGTCACGGCGAGCGTGACGGTCACCGGCCCGGCTGAGGTGTCGAGGGTGACCGTGCCGGCGTCCGGGTCGGCGACCGCACCGGCCGGCAGCAGTCCGGTGTCGAGCGCGTCGCGTACCGCCGCGGTGACCGCGACCGGGTCGGCGTCGTGCAGCGCGCCCCCGAAGGTCGTCCCGGCGGCGGCGCTGACCAGTCCGTCCGGCGCGGCGCTGAGCGACCCGTCCGGCCCGGCGGCGGCTAGTGGTTCGGCTCCGGCTCGTCCGTCAGCGGCCACACCTGGCGGCCGGTCGTCCGGCCCGCCCGGCGGGCCGCCGCGTACTCCTGCATGATGATCGAAGGCGGCATGCTCCGGTGGGCCGTCACCGTCCCGTCGTGGTCGATCACCCAGTTCCCCTGGCCCAGACCCAGCCCCTGGGTGCGTTCCGTTTCCGAGAGGATCTCCCTCGCCACCCAGCCGAACTCGAACTCGTGGAGAGCCATCCGGTTCGGCGTCCCGACCAGCCGCTGGATCAGCTCCTGCGCGTCGTCCCGAGTCACTGTTGGTCCTTCCCCGTGTCGTCGGCGCGTCCATCGACCACAAGGTGTGCGTCGCCGCCAGGTACTCGGCGGGCGGCTGCGTCGCGGTTCCGCCGTACTGCGGATCCCACCACACCGGCCCGTCGGCCCCGTACGGGTAGACGATCAGGAACGCGTGCGAGCCGGCTGCCTGCGCGTTTCCGTCGGCGTCCAGGTGCAGCCGTCCGGTGTCCTGGTCGAAGCTCAGCCAGTCGGCGACGACCAGGGCTGCACTACCTGGGCCGGCCGCCGCTACCCGCTGCTGCAGCTGCGCGTACTGCTCGGCGACCGCCGCCACCCGGTCCGCCGGTGCCCCCGGCAGGTCCGCCGGCGGACCGACCCACTCCCCGCCCAACCACTCCTCGGCCCGGCTGATCCCGTCGGCCTCACCCGTGACCCGGTCGATCGTCCCGTCGCCTGCCCGGTCCGGCCAGCGCGGTAGCGACACCATCGGCCGACCCAGAAACGTCGACAACCCCGCCAACGAACAATCCATACAATTGTTGCCACGACCCGACCGCCCCGGACCACCATCATTCACCAACCCACCAAACGGATGCGACGACGGATCCGCACCCACCACAAACCCACCACCCGACCACAACACCGCCTCAAGATCAGCCTGAAAAACCACATCCTCCAACGGCGCCAAATTCAACGGACCAACCGGACGCGGACCCGACAATTCATCGGTGTCGGCGACTACACCGGAGGTTCCGTCAGTTACTCCGGCGGCTCCGCCAGCTACTCCGTCGCCGACGCCTCCGTCTCCGGCCACACCTGCCGACCCGAGATCCGCCCCTGCCGACGCTCCGCCGCGTACCGGCTGATCGTCACCGGTACGGGCAGACTCCCGTGCACCGTCACCGTCCCGTCCCGGTCGATGATGTAGCTCCCCAGGCCGACCCGCATCCCCGTGCCGCGTTCCTGTGGACTCAGGATCTCCTGCGCCAGCCAGCCGAACTCGAACTCGTGCAGCGCCATCCGGTTCGGCGTCCCGACCAGCCGTTGGATCAGCTCCTGCGCTTCGTCCCGAGTCACTGTTGGTCCCTCCACCTGCTGCCGGCGCGTCCATCGACCACAACGTGTGAGTGGCGGCGACGACGTGCGTCGGCGGCACCGGCCACGTCTGGCCGTCCTGCGGATCCCACCACACCGGGCGATCGGCCCCATGCGGGTAGACGATCAGGAACGCGTGCGAGCCGTCAGCCAGGGCGTTGCCGTCAGCGTCGACCTGCACCTGCCCGGTACGCTCGTCCACACTGAGCCAGTCGGCGACAACCAGGGCGGCGCTGCCCGGCCCGGCCGCCGCCACCCGATCCTGCAACTGCGCGTACTGACGGGCGACCGCCACCGCCCGCTTCTGCGGCACACCGGGCAGGTCAGCCGGCGGACCGACCCATTCCCCGCCCAGCCACGCCTCGGCGCGGTCGACACCGGCCGCCTCGCCGGTCTGCCGGTCGACGGCGCCGTCCGGCAGGATGTCCGGCCAGCGTGGTAGCGACACCATCGGCCGACCCAGAAACGTCGACAACCCCGCCAACGAACAATCCATACAATTGTTGCCACGACCCGACCGCCCCGGACCACCATCATTCACCAACCCACCAAACGGATGCGACGACGGATCCGCACCCACCACAAACCCACCACCCGACCACAACACCGCCTCAAGATCAGCCTGAAAAACCACATCCTCCAACGGCGCCAAATTCAACGGACCAACCGGCCGCGAGCCGGCCAGCGGCGCATCGCCGCCCGCCACGGGTACGGCCCGGTCGGCTACTCCGGTGGCGGGCCCGGCTCCGGCCACACCTGCCGACCCGAGATCGGGCCCTGCCGACGCTCTGCCGCGTACTCCTCGACCACCACCGTCGCCGGCAGGCTCGGCTGGGCGGTCACCACGCCCGTCAGGTCCACGATGAAGCTCCCCTGACCGATGTGCATCCCGGCTTGCCGTTCCTGGGTCGACAACTCCTCCCGGACCAGCCAGCCGAACTCGAACGGATACATCTCGATCGGGTTCCTGCTGCCCAGCAGTCTGCTGATCAGTGCTCTGGCCTCGTCCTCGGTCATCGACTACCCCTCCCTGCTCCGGCAATGTCGACGACTCACCTGCGGCATTCGCCGACGCCAGGCTTGTTGACGCGGTATCGCGGCCCTCACCGGACACCGGCCGGGTGCCGGTCAGGTCGGGCTGGCCTCCCGGCAGATCCGGGTCAACTCCGCCTCGCTCGGCAACGGCACCGCCGTGAAGTGATGCGTCACCGACTCCGCCATCACCCGATCGACGAGCCTGGTCTGCTCCAGGTCCGGCGTCGAATAGAGAAACGCCGCTGCTACGTCCGGACGGAAGTTCCACCTCTGCGTCGGGCGATCCCAGATCACGGCCTGCACCGGTCCGCGCTCCTGAGCCAGCGCGAGCACGTTCGCCGGAGTCCCATCCAGCTCCCCTGGCGGGTACATCAGATAGTAGATGAATGTCATAGTCAGCCGAAACCCTCCCTTGCGCTATCTGATCGGCAAGTCCCACGAAGTCCACCTGATCGAGACCGAGACGGCCAGCAAACTCCGAAAAGGTGATTCCTTGCTCATTCAACCATATCGCGAAATCACTGGCAACGTTGCGCCGCCTAGAATCACTTATCCATTTTGCAAATCCATCTTGGATCGAATTTTCGTAAGTTTCAGAAATCAGTTTCAGGCCGACCGGAAGTTGCGACGACAGCCCAGTCGATTTGTTCATTATTAAAATACTCAGAAACGCTTCAACCCTACTCTCGGACGACCGAACAGGATCTCGGACGACCTCGTACCAACCGTGGGTCTGCTTACCAACTAGCCAGCTTCGCTTTGTCGGAAACTGGATCTCGAATACGCGACCACTGGGAGATACAAGAACGCTGTTCAGCCCATAGAACCTGTTCCCCGGATTCCAGTAGGACTTGACCTGTTGAACCTCGTATCCCCGGCCAACCAGGCCATCCAACGTCTCATTGACCGCCGAGCCATAATGTCGCTCTGGCGCCAGGAGCGAAAATCGAACTAGATCACCGACCTTGCCGAGCGCCCCTTGCAGATCAAGCCCGATAGGCTCAAATTCCACCTTGAACTTCCGCGCCAATGACTCAGCATGCTTCACCCGATGCTCGAGACCTACTGGCGTAAGCATCTCCGGCCCGACGAGTCCAATCTCCGCGCCGGCCTCGGCAGCCGCCTCAACCAGGTCTGCAAGTACAATATCGGCGTCTTGGCGAGCAGCAAGCAGAGCCGTGGCCAGGAGCTCCCGGTCGCTAGTCGAAAGGCTGTCCAGGTAGGGGATCGGCTCTAAACTCCCGGCTGAATCGGACGAAGGGTCGCTTGCGACGAGAGAAGCCGTCAGGTCCCGCTGGCCTCCTGGCAGATCCGGGTCAACTCCGTTTCGCTCGGCAACGGGACCGTCGTGAAGTGATGCGTCACCGACTCCGCCGTCGCCCGGTCCACTCCTCGAAAGTTGTTGCGCTCCTGGTTCACGAACAGCACTGCTATCGCGACGTCCGGCTGGCAACTCCACTTGGCGGTCTGTCGATCCCAGGTCACCGCCATCGTCGGGCCCGGATGGTTCGCTAGGGCGATCACGTTCGCCGGGTGGTCCGACGGACGTGTCGGGTGGTACAGCAGGAAGTACTGGAACTCCAAGTCCGCCACCCACATCACCTCTCCGGTCCAGCCCGAATCCGGGCACGTCAGTGTAATCAAGTCCCCGAGCCGTAAGCACGTCGACGAGAGTCTGTTGAGTTGTAGTGAGCCACTCGCCATAGCCCTGCCGAACAGTGTTGTCCGGAGCCGTACCTGAGTCGAGCTTGCCTAGCCACGCCGCAAGTCCATTGAACTGCGCCGGCCCGAACCGGTCTGCCAGAACATCGAGGCCACCGGGTAGCCTGTCGGCCAGTCCGGCAGCCTTGTTCAGCGCGAGAATGTCGAGGAAAGCGTTGACGCGATCAGCCGAATGAGAGTCCCTGTCCCGCAGCACCTCATACAATCCGTGAGTCGCTTTTCCGACTCGCCAGCTCGCCTCGGTCGGAAACTGAATCTCGTACAGCTGACCCTCAGACGATCGAAGAGTGACGTTGAGGCCGTAGAATCTGTTGCCGAGATGCCAGAAGACCTTGCCGGTCACCACTTGATGATGAGCCGACTCAAGGCCGCTGAGGACACGGTCGACCGCGGTACCGTAGGCGGGCCCAGCGGGGCTCTGCACGGAGAAGCGGACGACGTCGTTGATCACGGCGAGCGCGGCTGGTATGTCATCGCCAACAGGGCGGTGCTCTGTCACGAATTTTCTGGCCAGCGACTCCGGATCCTTGACCCGATACTCGGTCCCGAGCAGCCTGAGTTCCTGCACACCGGTCAGGTCACCCATCATTTGTAGCCCGACGAGGACGTCGTCCAGCGTTGCCTGGATCGCCTGCGCGCTCTCCCCCGCAGCCGCCACGCCATGCTCCAGCTCCTGCCGCTCGGCTTCGGACAGCCGATCGAGATAGCTCGTCGTATCCGCAGCAGGGCCGCTAGTTATCGGCTGGCCTCCTGGCAAATCCGGGTCAGCTCCGGCTCGCTCGGCAACGGGACCGTCGTGAAGTGATGGGTCGCCGACTCCGCCGTCGCCCGGTCCACTGCCCGGACGCTGTGGCGCTCCGGGTCGGCGTACAGGATCGACGCCGCCACGTCCGGTCGGAAGCCCCACCTCGACGTCGGACGGTCCCAGATCACCGCCTGCGTCGGCCCGGTGCCGGCCGCCACCGCTATCAGGTTGACCGGCGGCTGGGTCTGGTCGTCCGTCCGATACAGCAGGTGGTAGCGAAAGGTCAGGGTCGGCATCTGTGCTTCCTATCGCATCGGGATCGAATCCGGGCAGGTCGGATGGGTCCAATCCTCGCGCAGCCAACTCCTGCCGGAAGCTGCGACTCGGGTCGGCGGCCAGCCAGTCGACGTAGTCCTGCCGCAGGCCGGCCTGGTCCTGTTTGCCGATCCACTTGGCGAAGCTGGTGTCCTTCGGGGGGCCGTACCGCTCGGTCAGCACCGGCATGCCACCCGGCATCCGGCCGGCGATGTCGTGCGCCTTGTTGACGGCGAGGATGTCGAGGAAGGCGTGCATCCGGTCGGCCGGGGTCCACGCCGGGTCGCGCATCACTTCGTACGGGCCGTGTGTCTCCTTGCCGATCGCCCAGCTGGTGGCGGTGGGGAACTGCACCTCGAATGTTCGGCCGGTGGGCGTGACGAGGGTGCAGTTCAGCCCGAAGAACCGGTTACCGGTGTGCCAGAAGCTTTTGACGTCGGTCACCTGGTGGCCGCTGGCGGTCAACGCGTCGAGCACTCCCGCGACCGCCGGCCCGTACGCGTCGGTCTCCGGTGCCCGTACGGAGAACCGCACCACGTCGTTGATCTCGGCGAGCGCCTCCGGGAGGGAATAGCCCTTCGGCTCGAAGTCGGTGCTGAACTTGCGGGCCAGCGACTCGGCCCCTTTGACCCGGTACTCGCTGCCCAGCGGGGTCAGCGCGTCGGTGCCAGCCAGGCCAAGATCGGTGTTGAGCCGGTCGCCGATCGCCCCCAGTTCGGCAAGGATCGTGTCGGCGTCGACCTGGGCGGCGGCCAGCTCGGCGAGCAGCGTGGCCCGGTCGGGCTCGGTCAACGCATCCAGGTACTCCGCTTCACTGGTCGCCCCGGTCGTCGACACCGCAGTCGTCTGCGGGCCGTCGGCCGGCACCGGATTGCCGTCGGCGTCGAGGACGATCGACCAGACCCCGTCGACCTCGCTGCCGTAGATCGGCGCGGTGTCGGAAACCTGCCGGCTCTGCGCATCGATCCAGATGATCTGCCCGTCGTGGTTGACGGCGTTCCAGGTGTGCGCTCCGCCGCCGGCCGCGGCGGTCCAGCTGGTGATGATCAGCGCGGCGGATCCGGGGCCGGCACGCCGCAGCTGGTCGGCGACCGCGTCCAAGCCGGCCGGCCCACGGCCGGCAGGCGCGAAGGACGCACCCAGCCACTGTTCCTGACGTCGGGTGCTGTCCGGCTCGGCGGTCACCGACGCACCGGTCGCCGCCGCGACCTGTGGGTCGCCGTACCAGGTGGCGAGGACGGACAGGCCGACGTCGGCGCAGTTGGTGCCGCGACCGGGGTTGGCCGGGCCGCCATCGTTGACCAGCTCCGGCCAGCGGCCGCCGCGCGGGTCGGGGTGCCGGGCCGGGTGGCCGTCCGGCCCGACCGGCACCTCGTCGGTCAACGCCTGCTGGTCGGCGGGATCCGGTGGTACGAGACCCTGCCCGTCGCCGGTTGGTCTGGTTTCCGGCAGCGCCCGGCCGTCGCCCAACGCGCCGGAATCCGGCGGTACGGCCGGGCCGGGCATCCGTTCGGTGTCCACCACCGGGGTGACGCCGAGTATTTCCAACATCGGCCCGCACGACCGGCAGGGTGGTCGGTAGTCGCCGCGTTCGTACACCACGTCGACGTCCTGGGCGCGGCGGAACTGGTGGGTGACGATCCGCGCCCCGGCCAGCTCCGATCGGGCGTACGCGTCGAAATCGCCGATCCGGCCGGCATCCTGCCACTGCCGTTCCAACTGGTAGACCACATCGGACACCAGGGCGACCTCGGCGCACCGCCCGTGCCCGCTGCCGACCCGGCTGACCTGCTGAGCGACCTCGGCGAGCACTGTCTCGACCAGCGGGTGCGGCGTCGGCTGGGTGGCCGGGTCGGTGCTCTGGTCGGCGGTCATGCTGCTGTGTGTGTTGAGCTGCCCGCTGCGGGTCATCAACGCGCCGACCACGCCCGGCCGTTTACCCATCGAGATCTGTTCGCCGGGAGTGGCCTGCTGCTGGTGCCGGGTCACCGCACCCGTAACGGCGTCGGCCAGGGCCCGGGACGCGTCGATGAGCGCCTGGTCAGCGTCCGCGCTGTTCGGATCGCCGTCGACCTGGACCGGGTCCAGCTGCCAACTGTGCGTACCGGTGCCGGTAGGGCCGGCCGACCGCTGCAGGGTCTGCGGGTCGACGGTGGTGCCGGAGGATGGTTGCCGGGGCGCCGGGCCGGACGGCTGGTCCGGCCCGCCGGTGGTCGCGGCCGGCGGCGGCGCCGTGGTGGTGGTCCCGGGCGGGATGCCGACCGACTGGCCGGGCTGAGCCGGTACGGCCGGTGCGGCCGGTGCGGCGACAGCCGGCCCGAAGCTGACCGACCCGGCGGAGGGTCCGGCGGCAGGTCCGGCAACCGGTGCCGGTGGCCGGACCGGTGCCGAGGTGGTGCCGGTCAACGAGCTCTGGGGAGCAGCCGTGGTGTTGCCACCGGCCGTCGACGCCGCTGTTGCCTGGGCAGTCGTCTGGGCTCCGGTCTGGACCGGCCCGGGTGTCGACGTCGCAGCCGGTGTGGACGACGCAGCCGGTGTGGACGTCGAACCCGGTGTGGACGGGGAGCTCTGCGGGCCGGCGGCGGTCACGGCCGGAGCCGCCGCCTGCGCCGACGTACCGACCCCGGCCGGAGCACCGGCGGCGACCTGTACCGGCGGCCCGTCGTCCGCCCGAGTCGGCCCTACGCCGTCCGACGCCGTGATGTCCGGCGACGTGATGTCCGGCGAGGCGGTGCTGGTCGACGGCGCGTCGGTCGACGGCGCGTTCGCCGGGCTGGCGGTGTCGCCCACGCCGACCACCGACGGCTGACCCGAGGTGACCACCGGTGGAGGCTCGGCACCAACAGTCGGCTGGATGCCGGGTTGGTCGACGACCGTCGGGGCCGCCTGGGTCGTCGGGGCGTCCTGCGTGGTCGGGGCCAGCGAGATGGAGCCGGCCCCGGAATCCGGTACGGTCTGCGACGTCGGGTCAGCCGTGACCGGAGCCGGGACGGCGGTACCCGTACCGCTGGCCGGGTCGGACCCGAGCGCGCCAAGGTCGATCCCGGCGGCGTCCACGCTCGTCAACTGAGCAATGCCGGCCAGGTCGACGGTGCCGGGCACGCCGGTCGGCGGCGCGACACCGCCCAACCGGTTGGCCCAGCCGGCAGCCGTGCTGCCGGCTGACGCCGCCGCCATGGTTGCACCGCCCCGACCGGCACCGCTGGTGAATCCACCGAGCGCCCCCTGCCAGCCGGGGCTGGTCCACTGCTGGTTGACGGCGAGGTTCGCGGCAACGCTGGCCGCCGGGGAGATCACCGCGTTCTGCATGCCGGCGGTGACCGACCGGCCGCCCCAGCGGACGACGCCAGCGCCTCGGAAGTCCATTGCCGGCGGCCGGAACGACACCGGCACCCGGGGTGCGACCGTGTTACGCAGCAGCCGGTTGCCGCCGAAGCCGAGCATGCCACCGAACGCGCCGCCGACCCCGGCGGTGAGGGTCCGCCGGCCGTCCCAGTTGTCGCGGTTGCCCTGGGCGACCTGGAACGCCTGGGCACCGATGTCGATGATCAGCTCTTCGCCGATCTCCTGAGCCAGCTCGATGCCCAACTGGGTGCCGAGCCGCTGGGCACCGGCGCGGGTGACGTGCGTGGTGGCGATCCGGGCCGAGCTCTGCAACGCGGCCCGCATCCCGGCCTGGGTGAGCATCTGCCGGCCGAGCTGGGCCAGCAATCGACGGAACGCGACGGTGACCGCCTGCCGGCCGGCGGCGAGGATGCCGGGGATGGCACCCGCGGAGACGCCGCCCAGCCAGGCCATCAGCAACGCCACGAACACCGCGATCACCGTGATGGCCACCGCGATGAGGATGGTCAGCTTGGCGTACTCGATCTCGGTGGCCGCGGTGTCACAGCCGTTCGCGAAGGCGGCGGCGGCGTTCTGCAGGACCGGCAGCCCGGTGTTGGGGCCGACCCCGACCTGCTGCCAGAAGTTGGCGAACTTGGCACCCGCGTCGCCGCCCCAGCTCTCGATGACCCGCAGCGCGGCCGGGTCAGCGTCGGCCAGTGCGACCCGTACCACCTCAGCGAGCTCGCGCCAGGCGGCGGCGAGCTCGCGCATCTGGTCCTCGTCACCGGTCGGCCACGCCTCACCGGCGCTCACCCAGGTGACGGCGTCCCAGACCCACCCGTACTCGCCGAACCACTCCCGCGGATTGATGATCGCCACGTCGTGGGCCCTCCGAGTGCGACCGGGCTACCTGCCGCCGCCGAAGCTGTCGCCGACCGCGCCATCGTCGTCGACCGTGCCGTCGACCGAGGTGACGATCCGGAGGCCGGTGTCCTCGAAGGCTGCGACGAGGTCGTCCCCGGCGTCCAGGGTCACCTTCGCCGGGGCCTCGTCACCACCGTCCAGATAGTGCTCGTTGAACGTCCGGCCGGCCTCGTCGTCGCCCCACGGCCTGGCCTCGTTGAGCGCCCGGATGGTGCCGGTGACACGGGACCACTCGGCGGCCAGTGTCTCGGCCGCCGCGCCCAGCGCGTTGCCGGCCGGGCGGGCCAGATCCGGGTTGAGGAAGGTCTGCTGCGGCTCGGTCATTTCCGGTCACCCCCGGGCAGGTCGGTGTCGAGCTGGCGGAAGATGCCTTCGAGGTCGAAGTCCATGTGTGCCTGGAACTGCGCGTCGGGCACCAGCGGGCGGCAGATCCGCTCCACTTCGGCCATCGCCTGGGCGGTGGCGGCCCGGATGGTCTCGGTGAGCGTGGTGGACAGCTGCGCGGCGTTCGGCCGGCGGTAGATCCGCGGGTCGAGCTCCACCTTGGTCACCTGCCCTCTCGGCCCGACCGTCACGGTGACGAGCCCGTCGTCGGAGGTGACGGTGGCCGACACCGCCCGCAGTTGCTGTTGCAGGTCACCGACGCCGGACCGCATCCGGTCGAACTGTGCCATCAACTCGTCGGCACGGGCACGCAGGCCGTGCACGTCCATCGTGTCCCTCCCCGTCGCCGCGTCACACCGGGCGCTGCCGGGCACCGACGGTGAGCCGTCATGACGACGATACTGAATGTGTGCCAGCCGCACGAGCCCGCTGGTCGCCGCCGCTGGATAGGATGCCGGGCGGTACGGGAGGTCTGGAGGTCAGCTGATGCGGTCACCGACCCTGCTGCCGGCCGTCGCGCTGGGCGTACTGCTGACCGTCGCGCCGAGCGTGCTGCCGGTTGTCGCGGCGGCACCGGCGTCTGCCGCTCCGGGCAGTTGCCGCAGCCCGGCCGACCCCGGCCCGGTGATCCGTCAGATCTCCTGGCATCAGCGCTGGTTGGCGCCCGAGCGCAGCTGGCCGGTGACCGACGGGTCGGGGGTACGGGTCGCGGTGATCGACTCCGGTGTCGACGCCGACCATCCGCAACTGTCCGGTCAGGTGACTGCCGGCGCCGACCTGACCGGTGTCGAGGCCGACGGCACGGTGGACTGCGCCTCGCACGGCACCGCCGTGGCCAGCCTGATCGCCGCCACCAGGGTGGACGGCGTCGGCTTCCATGGCATCGCCCCAGGGGTGACGATCATGCCGATCCGGGTCACCGAGCGGATCCAGGCGCGGCAGGACGGCTCTGCCTCACCGGCGGACCGGTTGGCCGAGGCGATCGACCTCGCGGTGGCCAGCAGCGCGAAGGTGATCAACATGTCGCTGATCATGTACCGCGCGGACCCGGCGGTACGGGCCGCGGTCGAACGCGCCGTGCAGGCCGACGTGGTGCTGGTGGCCGCAGCCGGCAACAGCCACCAGCAGGGCGCGTCGCCGGATCCGACGCCGTACCCGGCGGCGTTCGACGGGGTGATCGGCGTCGGGGCCATCGACGAGAACGGCGTACGGCTGGCGGACTCCCAGGTCGGTGACTACGTGGACCTGGTGGCGCCGGGTGGGGCGGTGGTGGCGGCGAGCCGGGTGTCCGGACACGCGGTGGTCGCCGGCACCAGCTACGCCGCCCCGGTGGTGAGCGCGGCGGCGGCGCTGCTGCGGGCCGCCGAGCCGGAGCTGTCGGCGGCCGACGTGGCCCGGCGGCTGACGGCGACGGCGGATCCGGCACCCGGCGGCCGGTCGGCGGGCTACGGCCACGGGGTGGTGAACCCGTACCGGGCGGTGACCGAGCGGTTGACGGCGGGCGAGCCGGTCGCCGCGCCGGCGCTGCCGACGGTCGTGCCGGATGCCGTCGCGGCGCAGCGGGCGGCTCGCTGGCAGCGGCTGACCGAGATTGCCGTGGCGGTGGCCGCCGGTACGGCGTTGCTGATCCTGCTGGTCGCGGTGGCCGTGGCGGCGCTGCCGGGTGGCCGACGCCGCCGCTGGCAGCCGACCCGGCGGATGGTCGGCCGCAGCGGCGCGGCATCGCAAGCCGGTACGCGCACCGATCCGCAGGAGGCGTACTTCGTGGTGTCCGGACCGGCCGGTCGGTGACCGAGTCGGTCTACTCGAACTTGGCCCGGTTGGCTGCCTCGCGTGCCTGCATCCGTATGGCCGCTTCGCGCAGCGCCTTCTCGATCCGGTTGAGCAGGTCCTTGAGGTCGGTGGCGGCCGATTCCCACTCGGCCTGCCGGGTCAGGTACGCGGTCTGTGCGTCGCCCTCCCAGGTCGCCACCAGCGGCTGGATGCCGGTCTTGAGGCCGTCGAGCTCTTGGATCATGTTCTTGGCCGCGGTACCGCAATTGTCGGCGGCGTTGTTCAGCGCGGCGAAATCGTAGCGGATGTCCATCTCGATCCCTCCGGTCAGAGCTTCAGCGCCGCGGTGATCTGGCCGGCGGTCGCGCCCGCCGAATCCATCTCGGATTTGATCTCTTCGTCGCTGACTTCGTAGTCCTTACCGGCCGAACCGACCGCTTCGGCGATCGACCGCAACGCCAGGTTCAGCCGCGCCATGTCCTCGTCGAACGCCTGACGCACCTGCTGGAACGAGCCGGCACCGATACCCTTCCACTGGTCATAGAGCGGCATGAGCTGGTCCATCAACTGGTTCAGGTTGCCGGTCAGCCGGTTCGCGACGTCATCGACGTCCTTCTCAGTCTGAACCATCAGCCCGGTATTGGTGTTCATCCCGGTCATGGTGATCTTCACCCCGTCCTCTGGTGGGATGCCCCGCAATCCGAGGGGCGGTGCCGCATGGTGCGCCGACGCACCATCTGTCATCGGAAACGGTAGTTCCTTGTGTCCAGTGGCGCCAGACCGATACCGATCGACCGGCAACCGCTGATCCACAATAGTCCTCAGGCCGGTTCTCTGGCCGCCCCCGGATCCAGCGCCGGACCGGCCGGCAGGCGTACCACCAGGCTGGCGGGTAGCCGCACCGGCTCCACCTCGGGGTAGCCGAGCATCGCGGCGACCGCCCGGCCCGGCAGCGGATAGCGGATACCGAGGTCGGTCACCAGGGTCAGGGTGCCGGCCGGGGCGGCCGGGGCGGGCATCGACTCGACCAACGCGCCGTGGCCGGGCTCGATCACCACCCGGTCCGCCAGCGGTACGCCGTCGGCGGTGCGTGCCGGGGTGACGATCGCCTGCGTCGGCGGCTCGACCTGCGCGTCGACCAGCACCTGCGGCTGGTGACTGCCCGGCGGATAGCCGGCGCAGACGCTCTGCCGGCCATCGGTCAGCCGCAGGATGTCCGGCCGGCGCTGCGGCGACCGGGCGCCGGTCTCCCCGGACCCGGCCGCCCGGGGCGCGCCGACCACGGTGGCGGCGGCGACCGGCCGCGCGGTCGGCGGCTCGCCACCGTACGCGTCCCGGGTGCCCGGATCGGCGAGCAGCACCTCGGCCTGCAACTCGGTCAGCGGTGCCAGCCGGTCCCGTTCGGCAAGGTAGTACTGCCGGTCGCCGGTCTGGTTCTCGACCACGTAGATCGAGCCGGTGACCGCGTCCGGCAGTGCGGTCGACGGCTCGCCGCGGCCGGGCACCGGCCGGCTGCCGATCGGCTCCCCGGCCGGCAACGCGTTCAGCCAGGCCCCGCCGACCAGCACAACGGGCTCGGACCGCAGCGCCAGACCTTCCAGGACGATGTCCTCGTCGACCACTTCGTGTCGCTGGTCCCGCCAGATCAACTGCAGGTGCCCGGTGTCGGCGTCGCGGACCAGCAGCGCCCCGTCGCCGGTGGGCCGGCCACCGACCGGCGGCCGGCCGACGGTCAGCACCGTGGTGGTCACCAGCTCACCGGACTCGTCCCGGACGGCCTGGGAGCACAGTGTCCACCCGCCGGTCAGGATCCGCTTCGCGTCGGGCAGCGCGTCCGGTGCATCCGGGATGCCGATCCGAGCGCCACGCGGCGTACCGGCCAGGGAGTTGCGTGACACGTCGGTCACCGGGGCGAAGGACTCCAGCGCCAGCAGCGCCGAGGCGTAGTTGACCACCGGGTGCAGGTGACCCTCGCGGTAGAGGTACCTGGTGCCGGTTTCCTTCTCCAGGATCACCGAGGCGCCGTCCTGCCAGCTGGTCGCTCCACCGGGGATGATGAAGCCGAACACCCCGACCGCGCCGAGGCACAGCACCGCCAACATGATCCCACCGAGGCCCGCGCCGCCGAGCCGCTGGAACGGGGCGACCGCCGGATCCGGGTCCCTGGCCACCAGCGCGGACGTCATCCGCTGCACGAAGAACTGGTACGACTGGACCTGGTCGCGCCGCGACGGCATGCCTGGCTTCCTTCCACCCGTCAGCGCCGCGCGGCTGCACCACCACGCGGCGTGCTGCCTACCATAGGGTCCGGTGACGACGGCGTACTTTGGGGTCTCGCCCGTAGCCCGGAAGGAAACATCGATGCTCGGTCGCGACGAGGCGCTGGACCTGGCCCGCCAATGGGCGACCGAGCACGGCGCCGGCACCGACGAACGGATCGGCCTGCACGAGTTCGAGCACGGATACGTCGCCTGGCTGATCCCCACCGACGACGCGGGTAGTCGCACGGCCGGGCCGCCGGCCGGCTCCGGGTCGCCGCGGATCGTGATCGACCGGGAGTCCGGCGAGGTCAGCCAGTGGCCGCCGGTCCCGGTGACGGTTGTCGCCGAGCGGTACACCGCCGCGCGGGCCGCCGACCGCCGGTTCCCGCCGGACGTCCGGCCGGTGCTGGAAGCCGCCGGCTGGTTCCCCGGCCGGGACGTCTCCGCGATGGTCGACCAGTGGGTCGGCCGATGGGCTGGTGAGCTCGACGGGCTGGTCATGACACCGGTCGCCCGCGCGGCGCTGACCGAGTTCGGCGGGCTGACCATCGCCCAGTTCGGCGCCGACGGCACCGCCGACGCCGGCTTCCCGACCTTCGTCCACCCGGTACGCAGCGGCCTGGTCACCGAGGAGGCCCGGGTCTTCGCCGGCGAGTACGACCATCCGGTGTTCCCGCTCGGCGGAAACTCGGACGGCCCCGCCGAGCTGGTCGTCGACGCCGCCGGTCGGGTCCTGCTGCTGCACTGGGCCGGCTACCAGTACGTCGCCGACGACGTCGACACGGCCCTGATCCGGCTGGTCCGGGGCGGCCCGTTCCCGCCGCTGCGCCCGGAGCAGATCGCCGGGCCGGCCGACTGACAGCCGGCTGACCAGCCGGAACCGTCAGCCGTTGATCGCCCGCATGAAGCCGTACAGGCCGAGCACGGCGCAGGCCACCGGCACCACCGCCAACTGCAGCACCACGTCCAGCCCGTCGCCGAGCCGGGCCAGCCGGGGCGTCGGCGGGCGCCGGCTGTAGACCATCCCGGCCGCCAGCACCAGCGCCACCACCAGCAGCACCACCGGCAGCAGGGCCAGCCGGGTACCCGCCGCCATCCCACCCGTACCGATCAGGGTCAGCAGGCCGACACCGACCAGGCCGCCGGCCAGCAGCGGCACCCGGTGCCGGACGGTCGAGACCAGCCGGGCCCGCAGCAGCTGACCGGCCGTCACCACCGCGACCAGCAGCACCGCGCCGGCCGTCGCCGAGAAGGTCAGCACCGCAGACCCGGCGGCGACCACCACGGCGGTACCGAACATCAGGCCGGTCAGCACCTCGTCGGCGCGGGCCGTCGCCCGGTAGATCTCCGCCCGGTCCGGCTGCGGATCGTCGCGGACCAGGTCCTCAGCGGTACGCGGCAGCGCCGGCATCGGCAGCTTGCCCGCCCGGACCGAGATCAGCGGCAGCGCCGGCAGCAGCAGGGTCACCGCGGCCACCAGGACCGCTGCGGCGCGCGGCCCGTCCAGCGGCCCGACGGCCAGCAGCGCCCCGGTCGTCCCGCTGACTCCGGTGAAGAGCGCCGCCACGAAGACCCGGCCGGCGTCGCCGACGCCGAGCATGCCGAGCACCCCGGTCAAGGTCAGCGCCGCCGAACCGACCAGCAGGTGCGGTGCCCCCAGCCCGGTGACCGGTTCGCCGCCGGCCAGCGACACCGCGCCGCCGGCGAAGGCGTACGGCAGGGCCAGGGCGGCGAGCGCCGCGCCGGCCAGCGAGTCGGCCATCGCCCGGGACAGCAGCACGCCGACCGCGACGAGGACGGCTGCGGTGCCGAGCAGGGCCGCCCCGGCGGCCACCCCGGTGCCGTCGGCGGTCACCACCGCGACCAGGGCGAGCAGCAGCAGAACGGCCCCGGCAAGCAGGCCGGTAAGCCGGGTGGCGGCCGGCGTCCAGGGCAGCCCGCGCCGGCGGGCACCGGCGGCGATCGCCTCCATCAGGTCGTCGTAGGCCAGCTCCGGCCACTCGGTGCGGCGGGGCAGCAGATGCAGCATCTCGCCGTCGCGGACCTGCTGCGCGGCGAGCGTACGGTTGAGGTCCAGGGTGGATCCGTTGGTACGGCGCAGCGCCCAGCCGCCGTCGGCCGTACCGTCGGAGGGGTTCTCGTCGGCCTGCCGCAGCACCGCCGGGAGCAGCCCGACCAGCGGCAGGTGTTCGGGCAGGGCGAGGTCGATGCGTCGGGTCGGCGCCACGACGGCGATCCGGGCGAGTCCGGTTCCGGCCTGGGTGACCACTGCTGACTCCTCATCAAGCCGCGCGGGCTGTCCTGACTCGAGAAGGCTACCTACCATGTGCCGGTGCCATCGGTGCCGGTAGCGACCCGGCTTCCGGGTGTGACGACGACGGGGAGGATCGATCCGTGGGTACGGTGGTGATACGGCGTCCGGCCCGCCGGCCCGAGCCGGAGTACCCGTCCGGCGAGGTCCTGCTCGACGCGCCGCCCGAGGTGCCGGCGCCGACCGGACGGTCCTGGGGGCAGCTGATGATGCTGCTGCCGATGCTGGCCGGCTCTGTCGCAATGGCGTTGATGTACGCCGGCCGGGGCGGTTCGACACTCAGCTACGTCGCCGGTGGCCTGTTCGGCCTCTCCGCGCTCGGCATGCTCGCCACCCAACTGTCCAATCAGGCTGGTGGGCCGAGCCGGCAGGAGATGGCGCAGCGGCGACGCGAGTACCTGGCGCATCTGTCGCGGCAGCGACGCCGGGTCCTACGGACCGTACGCCAGCAGCGGGAGGCCGCGTTCTACCGGCACCCCGACCCGCAGACGCTGTGGTCGGTGCCGGTCGGCCCCCGGCTGTGGGAGCGCCGACGCGGCGACCCCGACTTCGCCACCGTACGGGTCGGTCTCGGGCCGCAGGAGCTGGCGACGCCGCTGGTCCCACCGCCGCCGACCGCGCTGGAGAAACTGGAGCCGATGTGCGCGTTGGCGCTGCGACGGTTCCTGACCAGCTACGCGACCGTGCCGCAGCTGCCCGTGGACATGGCGCTGCGCGGCTTCGCCCGGGTGCATCTGCGCGGCGACCCCGACGCCGCCCGGGCCCTGGTCCGGGCGGTGATCGCCCAGGCCACCGCGTTCCACGCGCCGGACGACATACTGGTGGCGGTCTGTCCGGCCCCGGCCCGGCGGGAGCACTGGGAGTGGGTCAAGTGGCTGCCGCACGCCCTGCACCCGACCCGCACCGACGCGACCGGCGCGCTGCGACTGGTGTCGCCGACCGTGACCGGCCTGGAGGCGATGCTCGACGACGTGCTCACCAACCGGCCCCGGTTCAACCTCACCGGCGGCGGCTCCGCCACCACCTCCGGACCGCACCTGCTGGTGGTGCTCGACGGTGGGGACCCGGCCGGCTCCGATCATCTGATGACCGACGGCGGTGTGGAAGGGGTGACCATCGTCGACCTATCCGAGCCACCGCCCCGGGTGCTCGACCGGGCCCGGCTGGTGCTGGAGGTCGCCGCCGACGGGTCGATGACCAGCGTCACCCTGGACGGCCGGGCGCCGATCGGCACCGCCGACACCTGCACGATCGCGGAGGCGGAGGCGTTGGCGATGGAGCTGGCGCCGCTGCGGCTGTCCGCCGCGTCCCGTGGCGAGCAGCCGCTGCACCTGGAGCAGGACCTGGCCGACCTGCTCGACCTGGGGGATCCGTACGAGTTCGACGTGGACCGGGCGTGGACGCCCCGGCCGAACCGGGACCGGCTGCGGGTGCCGCTCGGGCTGACCCCGGACGGCACCCCGGTCGAGCTGGACCTCAAGGAGTCCGCGCAGGACGGCATGGGCCCGCACGGCCTGCTGATCGGCGCCACCGGCTCCGGCAAGTCGGAGCTGCTGCGCACCCTGGTGCTGGCGCTCGCCGCCACCCACTCGTCGGAGACGCTGAACTTCGTACTGATCGACTTCAAGGGCGGGGCGACGTTCACCCGGCTGGACAAGCTGCCGCACACCAGCGCGGTGATCACCAACCTCTCCGACGAGCTGCCGCTGGTCGACCGGATGACCGACGCGATCAACGGCGAGCTGGTCCGCCGGCAGGAGCTGCTCCGCTCGGCCGGCAACTACGCATCGCAGCGCGACTACGAGAAGGCCAGGGCGGCCGGGGCGCCGCTGGAACCCATGCCGGCGCTGCTGATCATCTGTGACGAGTTCTCCGAACTGCTGACCGCCAAGCCGGACTTCATCGACATGTTCGTGCAGATCGGACGGGTCGGCCGGTCGTTGAGCGTGCATCTGCTGCTCGCCTCGCAACGGCTGGAGGAGGGCCGGCTCCGTGGGCTGGACACCCACCTGTCGTACCGGATCGGCCTGCGGACCTTCTCCGCGATGGAGAGCCGGGTGGTGCTCGGCGCCACCGACGCGTACGAACTGCCCCGCTCCCCCGGCCACGGCTACCTGCGGTTCGGCACCGAACCGCTGGTACGGTTCCGGGCCGCGTACGTCTCCGGCACGTACCGCAGCAAGACCGCCGAGGCGGTCGCCGCCGGCGACGGCGACGACCGGGTCCAGGAGTACACCACCCAGTACGTCGCACCCCGGCTACCGGCCGACGCCCGGCAGCCGGCACCCGAACCGGCCGACCCCACCGGCGAAAGCCTGCTCGACATCCTGGTCAGCCGGCTCACCGGCCGAGGTAGACCGGCCCACCAGGTGTGGCTGCCGCCGCTCGGCGACCCGCTGACCCTCGACCAGCTGCTCTCGCCGCTGGTCGCCGACCCGGAACGTGGCATCACCGCCGCCAGCCCGACGCTGCAGGGCGAGCTGCGGGCCGCCGTCGGCCTCATCGACAAGCCGTTCGAGCAGCGCCGCGACGTGCTCTGGCTGGAGCTCGGCGGCTCCGCCGGGCACACCGTCATCGTCGGCGGGCCGCAGAGCGGCAAGAGCACCCTGCTGCGTACGGTCGTGTCGTCGCTCGCCCTCACCCACACCCCGCGTGAGGTGCAGGTCTACTGCCTCGACCTGGGCAGCGGGGCGCTCACCACGCTGCGTGACCTGCCGCAGGTCGGCGGGGTCGCCACCCGGCTGGACGCCGGCCAGGTCCGCCGGACCATCGCCGAGCTGCGGCTGCTGATGGCCCAGCGGGAACGCCGGTTCGCCGAGAACCGGATCGACTCGATGGCCACCTACCGGCGGGAACGCCGGCACGGCGGGCACACCGACGACCCGTTCGGCGACGTGTTCCTGGTGATCGACGGCTGGGCGGCGGTACGCGCCGAGTTCGAGGACCTGGAGCCGGCGATCAACGACATCGCCAACCGGGGGCTGTCGTTCGGCGTACACCTGGTGGTCAGCGCCGGCCGGTGGATGGACCTGCGGCCGGCGGTACGCGACGTCTTCGGCACCCGGCTGGAGCTGCGCCTCGCCGGCGCCAGCGACTCCAACCTGGACCGGCGGGCGGCGATGAACGTGCCGGACAAGTCGCCCGGCCGGGGCATCACCCCGGACGGCATGCAGTTCCTCGCCGCCCTGCCACGCACCGACGGCGACGCCGACGCCGGCACCCTCACCGACGGTGCCCGGCGGTTCGTCACCGACGTCGCCGCCGCCTGGCAGGGCCCGGGTGCGCCACCGGTGCGGCTGCTGCCGGCCGTGGTGCCGTACGACTCGGTGCCGGACACCGGACGCCCCGGCGTGCCGATCGGCATCGCCGAGGTCGACCTGCAGCCGGTGCACCTGGACCTGAGCACCGATCCGCACTTCATCGTGTTCGGCGACGGCGAGTCCGGCAAGAGCAGCTTCCTGCGGGCGCTGGCCCGGGGCGTCACCGACCGCAACGACCTGACCCAGGCCCGGCTCATCGTCGTCGACTACCGGCGCAGCCTGCTCGGCGACATCAGCGAGAAACACCAGATCGGGTACGGCACCTCGGCGGACGTCACCGCCGGCATGCTGACCGAGGTGGTCAACGTGATGCGTGACCGGCTGCCCCCGGCGGACGTGACCCCGGAGCAGCTGCGTACCCGCAGTTGGTGGCGTGGCCCCGACCTGTACATCCTGGTTGACGACTACGACCTCGTCGCCGGTGGCGGCGGCAACCCGCTGCTGCCGCTGCTGGAGTTCCTGCCGCAGGCCCGCGACATCGGGCTGCACCTGGTGATCGCCCGGCGTAGCGGCGGCGCCAGCCGGGCGCTGTACGAACCGATCCTGATGCGACTGCGGGAACTCAGCTCGCCGGGCCTGGTGATGTCCGGCAGCCGTGACGAGGGGGTGCTGCTCGGCAACGTCCGGCCCGGCCCGCTGCCGCCGGGGCGGGGCTGGCTGGTCACCAGGCGGGGAGGCACCCGGCTGGTCCAGTTGCTCCATTTACCGTCCACATCGTGACTCTCGGTCCACGACAATTGCGGTGACGCGATAGTTTTGTGGATGCCGATACGCGCGTGGGGCCTGGGGGAGGGATCATGGCGGACGACAGCTGGCTGGTCAACGAGACGATCGACGTCGACATCGAGCAGCTCGACGACTTCGCCCAGTGTGTGATGGACGAGCTGCGGCTCAACTTCCAGCCGAGCCTGGCGAGCGGCATCAACCACATGCTCACCATCCCGGTGCCGTTCGGCGGGTCGGGGATGTCCGAGGGCCGGTTCTTCCAGGGCCGGCACGACGAGAACCGCGAGGCGGCCACCCTGCTGCTCGGCGAGGTGGCGAAGGGCCTCGCCTCGCTGGCGACCGCCGCCAAGTCGATCTCCGCCGAGTACCTCGACGGCGACGCCCTGGTCGCGGCCGACCAGATGACGATCTTTAACGCCTTCGCCGCGCTCGACGGGCAGGAGACCCTGGAAGGCCACTGGCAGGACCCGGAGAGCGGCATCGAGGATCCGAGTCTGGTGGTCGATCCGGACGAGGAAACCTCCTCCTACGCCCCCGAGGCGGCCGACCGGGACCTGTCGCTGTACGAGGCCGAGACGATCGGTGAGGGCGACGGCGCCTACGACATCCGCGCCGACGACGAGGACATGCACGACGACGAGCTCGACAGTCCGTCGGCCGATCACTGAACAGCGCGCATAGCGACGTCGAGGAGCGGGGATGTCCGACGAGTACTTCGGCTGGCAGCCGGTGTCGATCCCGTACGTGAACGCCGTGAACGACTACGTCGTCCACGACTACTCGGATCCGAACCAGCGCTACGAACCCACCGTCTGGGCCAAGGAGACGACCAGCATCGAGACGATGTGGAGTTGGATCCAGAACGAGAGCGACGAGCGGGTGATCGCCGTCGCCGACATGTGGCACCGGATCGGCGTGCTGCTCGACAGCACCCGCACCAACCTGCAGCGGTACGCGACGGCGCTGGCCGCCAAATGGCAGTCACCGGCCGGTGAGTACTTCATGCAACGGGTGGGCGCCACCCTCTACTCGCTCGACGAGTGGAAGGAGGCCGCCGACAGTAACCGCCGTGGCCTGGAGCAGCTGGCCGGCAAGATCGAGTCGACCCAGCAGGAGTTCCGCAGCCTCTGGGAGCAGTACACCGTGGAGGCGGCCGACCCGGACAACGGCCTGCAGTGGTCCGACGCGTACGACTGGATCCCGGGCACCACCGGCCGGACCCGCAAAGACGTGATGGACGACTACTTCGAGCGTGCCCGGGACATCATCAAGCCGTTGGCCGACATGTACATCGACGTGTACCTGAGCCACATCACCCGGGGCAGCACCTTCCGGGGCCCGACCGACGCGGCGGTGGTCTACCAGACCGTCACGCCTACCGGCATGCCGTCTACCCCTATTGCTGGCCCGCCTGACGGCGGGCCGGGCGCACCACCCCGGCCGGAGTTCGTGGGGCGCGGGGAGTCACCCACCGACCCCGGGCTGGGCCGGGGCGCACCGTCACCCACGCCACCGCCGCCGGTGCCGGACGGGCTGCACCTGGCCGGGGGCACCGTCGCCCCGCCGACCGCGCCTCCCCCGGTGCCCAACCTGCCGCAGACCGGTGCCGGCCCGGCGCCGAGCCCGCCACCGGCGGTGGTGCCACCCGGCGTCACCCCCGGGCCACGACCGGGGGCACCGGGGGTCAGCCGACCCGGGCAACCGCTGCCGGGTACGAATCGCCCGAATCCTCCGCTCCGGCCGCCCGGTCCGCCCCGGCCGGCGCTGCCCGGGGCCGGTGGTCCGCCGCCGAACAACCCGGCCAGCCGAGGTCCGGCACCGCAGCGCCCGTCGCTGCCCGGCAGCACCGGACCGACGCCGGGTGGCTCCCGGCCGCCGGGGCCGACCGGCCGCCCCCCGGTCCGACCCACCCCACCGACGACTCCACAGTTGCCCGGCAGCACCGGTGGCCGCCCGGCCGGCGGCGGCACTGGCCGGCCCGCCGCCCCACCCCCCAGCCTGGGCGGCCCACGCAGCCGCCCCGCCGCCCCGAATGCCGGTGGTCCCCGGCTACCGCAGCCGGCCGCACCCGGCTCCGCCGGTCGGCCGGCCCCGGCTGCTCCCCGGCTGTCCGGCCGGTCCGGACCGACGAAGCCCGGCGGTGCCAAGGGCCCGGGCCCGGTGCTGGGCGGGCAGCGGGGTGCCGGCCCAGCCGGTGGCACCAGCCGCACCAGCCGCAAGGCCGACGACCGGCAGCAGACCTGGGGGTACGGCGACGGTGACGACGAGCTGTGGCAGACCGACCCGCCGGCTCCCGGCACCATCGACACCCCCGACGAGAAGCCGCCGCAGCAGCAGGGCCGGAGCTTGGGCCGGCGATGAGGCCGGCACACGGCCGAGCTGAGCCGGACGAAGCACCCGAAGCAGTATCATCCGGACACAGCGCCGGGTCGCCCGGCGACTACCCGACGGAGAGGTGTGCTCCGCCCATGCGTGCTTCCCGGCGGTTTCTCGGCCTGGTGGCAGCCGGGCTGCTCGGGCTGCTCGGCACGGTCCCGCTGCCCGCCGGGCCAGCGCAGGCCGACGAGATTCGGGACCAGTCCTGGCACGTCGAGGCGATGCGGCTGCCCGAGGCGCACCGGATCACCCAGGGCGAGGGGGTGACCGTCGCGGTGGTCGACACCGGCGTCGACGCCTCCCACCCCGACCTGCGGGACAACGTCCTCGCCGGCGCGGACATGTACGACCGCGACAGCAAGGGCCACGTCGACCGGCGCAACCACGGCACCGGGGTAGCGTCGCTGATCGCCGGGCACGGGCACGGGCCCGGCAGCCGCGACGGAGTGCTCGGGGTGGCGCCGAAGGCCAAGATCCTGCCGGTCGCGATCAGCAGCCCGACCACCGACATCATCCCGCCCCGGAATCTCGCGACCGGGATCAACTGGGCGGTCAACAGCGGTGCCGACATCATCAACGTCTCGCTCGCCGGATCGTCCGACCCGACGCTGGAACAGGCCGTCGAGAACGCGTACAGGCGCGGAGTCATCGTCGTCGCCGGCATCGGTAACCGCAGTGACGTGCTGATCGGCCAGCCGGCCCGGAGCGAGTGGACCATCGCGGTCACCGGAAGTGGGCCGAACAACTCGACGAGCGACTTTTCCATCCAAGCAGAGCAGACGCACCTGGCAGCACCGGGTGTCGACCTCATGCAGGCCGGCCCAGACGGGCAGTACTTTATTGGTAGTGGCTCAAGCGGCGCCACCGCGTTGGTGTCGGGGGCGTTCGCGCTGCTCAAGGCGCGGTATCCGGACGAGGACCAGGGCAAGCTGTTCCAACGGCTGGTCGGTACGGCGTACGACGCCGGGCCGCCCGGCAAGGACCTCGACTTCGGCTGGGGCATCCTGGACATCCACGCGGCGCTCACCACCGAGCCGGACGACCGGGCCAGCCCACGGCCGTCGCCGACCGCCAGCGACCCCGTCGCCTACCTGCCGCCCGAGCCGGGCTACGAATTCGGGCTCGACGAACTGATCGGCATGCTGATCTTCTTCACCATCCTCGGCACGGTGGTCACCGGCATCGTACTGCTGATCCGGTGGCTGCGGCGCCGGGCGAGACGTCCGGCCGGCTCCCGGGATGGTCCACCGCCGATGGCCGACGTCGGTGCACCGGTACCAGCGCCGGCGGCCCAGGCCGGGCCCGATCAGCCGACCGGGGGCGAGCCACCGACCGCCGAGGACGATTCGGTATGGCGTCCACCGAGCCGGTGAACGTACCCGGGCCGGACGCCACCCCCGCCACCGGCCGGCGGCCACCTGTCGTCGTCGCCGCCGTACTGCTGACCATCCCCACCGCTGTCCTCTGGCTGGTCGCGGGTATCGCGTTCCTGGTCGTCACCTACCGCGCCGAGGGTGACGCGAAGTTCCTACTGTGGATCATCGCGTTCGCGATCCTCGGCCTCTGCCTGCTGCTGGTCTTCATGACCTTGGCCGGTATGCGGATCGTCTGGGTCGGCGGGCCGAACATGCTGCGGGCCCCGGCCGGGTTCACCGCCGGGCTGCTCCTCGTCGTGCTGGGCGGCCTGCTGCTGTTCGGCAAGATCGAATACCACCCGACGATGCTGCTGCCGATGGTCGTCGGAGCGCTGGCCGGACTGGCGGTGATCCTGCTCGCCACCCCGCCCGCGCGGCGCTGGCTGGCTAAGCAGTAGTCGCCGCTCAGCCGATGCTCGCGGCCGGCGGCGGCTCCACCGGCAGCCAACGTCGGCCGCCCCGGTCGAACCGGGCCAGCAGCTCGTCCCTGCCGTCCTGGTGCAGCACGTGCAGCTCGGCTCCGTCCGGCACGGCCAGTGCCCGCTGCTGCGGCCGCTCGTCGAGCCAGGTCACCGGGGTGTCCGGGCCGGGTTCCCACCGTACGACCGGCACCCACTCGTCGGCGGCGGTGAACGGCGATTCCGGCCCGAGCAGGCCCAACCGGGCGTACAGCCGATCGGGGGTGTCCCGGCCGGGGCCGTGCCAGCGGTGCACCGGGCCGGCCATCCGGTCGTAGCCGTCCGCCACGAACGCGTGCAGGTGGCGGTGCGGGACGACCAGCTGCATCCGGACCGGAACGTCCGGGTCCGCCCCGGCCCGATCCGCGTCGGCACGGTCCGCGTCGGCACCCTCGGTCACGGTCCGGCGCAGTTCGTCGAGCCACCGGCTGACCTGCCGGACCGCCTCTCCGGGCAGGCTCACCGCCGACGCGGTGCCCGGGTTGACGGCGAGCTGCCAGCGCGGGTCCGGCCAGTTCGCGAAGAGTCGCACGCTGGAGGCGACGACCGACGGCGGCGGCACGTCGAACACCTCAGCCAGCATCGCCGGGGAGGTGAAGACCGGCACCGACGGTTGTCCCGCCTCGTCGGGCAGACACCACCAGGGGAACCGGGGGTCGGCCAGGTCGGTCGCGGCGGCGTCGGGGTCGGCGTCCGGCGGCATCGGTACGGTGAACTCGACCCGTAGCAGGGCGGCCATCACCGCGTCCGGGTCCTCGGCCGCGACGGCGGCGCGCAGCGCCCGAGCGATGTCGCCGGCATCGGGTGACGGTGCCAGCTCCCGCAGCTGCCCGGCGGTGATCCGGTGGGCGATCGGCAGTCCCGGGTCGACCGCCAGCCACCAGCTGTCGTCGGGGATCGTGGCGACCACCTCGGCCAGGGTGACCGTCACGTACCGTACCGACTCGCCCGGTAGTCCGGCGGCGATGGCCTGCGGCGAGGTGAAGGCCAGTACGTGTGGAGCGCCGTCGTGCTCGACGGTGGGCCAGGCGAACGGTGCCTGACCGGCGGCGGTCTCGGCCGACACCGGCAGCAGCAGCGGCCCGGTGCCGAGCGCCGCCAGGTAGCCCGCCAGGTCGGCGGCGGCGGCCATGCCCGCCTCGGCAGCGGTGGCCGGCCGCCACCCTGCGGAGGCCGACTCGGACAGTGGCTGCGGCCCTGGCTCCGGGTCGGCGGTCACCAGCTGCCGTCCTCGGCGAGCCGGTGCGGCCGTTGACCGAGGATCAGTGCGGTGACGGCCTGCTCCACCGACCGGCCGAGAAACCAGTCGCCGCCGTGGTCCAGCACGAACACCCGCTGTCGGGCGTCGATGGCCAGGATGCCGGTGCCGTCCGCTTCGACGCCGAGCGGGCTGACCGGTACGCCCAGCGTGTCGGCGAGTACGGCGAGGGTGGCGACGGTGTGCACGGCGCGCAGCGGATCGAGGTGGACGGTGCTCGGCGCGACCGCCTCGCCGGGGCCGTCCGGTTCGACGTACAGGCCGCCGAACTCGGCGTACGCCTCGATCGCGGGACCGACCACGGTGTGCTGCCGCCCGTCGGGGCCGACGTGCGCGGCGACCCGCAGGGCCCAGTCGCGGCCCCGCTGCTCGTCGCGCCGGCAGGGCTGCCAGCCGGCTAAGGTCAGGGCGGCCAGCACCTCCGTCGGGAACCGGTCGTCGCCGGGCATCAAAGCGTCTCCATCCCGAACCAGTCGAGCAGTTGGCGGCAGGACCGGCACGGGGCGACCGCCGTGCCGTGGGCCGGATCGTCGGGCTCGCGGATCAGGGTGACCCGGATCCTGGCCGCCCACAGCGCCGCGCGGGCCGCAGCTGGGGACAGTTCGGGGCCGGGCTGGCGCTGCTGTACGGCGTACAGCCGGTCGGAGATCAGCACCGGCTCGGCGCACCGGCCGACGGAGCGTTCCCGCTGGCTGACCGGAAGTTCGTCCAGGATCCGCCGGACCAGCGGGTGCAGCTGTGGGAGATGGTCGCCGCGCACCGAGGTGTGGGTGTGGACCTCGCCGTCGACCAGCAGAGCGGCTGCCGTCAACGGCAGCGTGCGTACCGCCATCACGCTCTCCTTTCCGCCGGTCTTCCGGGTCCGGCCGGAGGCCCCGGGATCCCGCCGTAGAGCGTAGACAACCGGTGCCGGTCGTTGCTGCCTGCTGCGGCCCGGCGGCGACGCGGTCGTTCAGACGCGGTCGTTCACCGGACACCAGGTCTGGTGGCGCTGCGATATCGTCTGAATCCCTTGTCCCACCGTGTACGAAGCCCGGAGCGATGACGCGCACCCTCTTGGTCAGTCCGGACCAGCCAGGCGCCTATCCGTCGATCGGTGACGCGCTCGCGGCGGCGTCCGACGGGTCGGTGGTGGCCGTCGACCCCGGCACCTACTACGAGGCGGTGTTCGTCAACGATCGACAGATCACTGTGGTCGCCGCGCAGGGTGCCGGTTCGGTGACCGTCGACGCCTCCGCCGGCAACTATCCGACCGTGTCCGCCAACGGCGGCACCCTCGAACTGCGTGACCTGGTGCTGCTGGCCGGCGACGCGCCGACGGTGGCGGTCGACCGGGCACGGCTGACGATGACCGGCTGCCAACTGCGGGCCGGGTTCGGCGCCGGCGTCGTGATCGGCAACCGGTCGAGTTTCACGCTGACCCGGTGCACGGTCACCGGGGCGCGGCACGGCCTGGTGGTCGAGGACTCGGACGGCACCGTCGACGGTTGCGAGTTCACCGACCTCGCCGAGGACGGCGTGATCGTGCGGATCGGGGCCGCGCCGACCATCCGGGCGTCGACGATCAGCGGCTGCGGCAACCGGGGCGTCTACATCTACCAGCACGGCCGTCCGGTGCTGGAGACGTGCGAGATCTTTCGGACCGGCGGTGCCGGGGTGGCGGTCGCCCACCAGAGCGCGCCGACGCTGCGGCGCTGCCGGATCCGCGACACCCGTGGGCCGGCGGTCTCTTTCGGTCGGGGCTGTGCGGGCAGTGTCGAGGAGTGCAGCACCGAGAACACGGCGATGCCGGCGTTCGACATCGCCGAGGGGGCCGAGCCGACCATCGTCACCGGTACGGCGAGCCGACGTGCGGTGTTCGGCGCGGCCGCCGCCGCGTCGGCCGGCGGGCCGGACACCGCACGTACCGAGGAGTTGCTGGCCGAGCTCGACGCGATGGTCGGCCTGGAGTCGGTCAAGGACGAGGTACGCGGGCTGATCGACGAGATCCAGGTGAACGAGTGGCGGCGTGGCGCCGGGCTGCCGGTCAGCGCGGTCAGCCACCATCTGATCTTCGCGGGCGCGCCGGGCACCGGTAAGACGACGGTGGCCCGGATCTACGGTGAGCTGCTGGCCGCCCTGGGGGTGCTGTCCGGCGGGCCGTTCCGCGAGGTGTCCCGGCGCGACCTGGTCGGGCAGTACCTGGGCCACACGGCGGAGAAGACGGCCGCCGTCTTCGAGCAGGCTCTGGGCGGTGTGCTCTTCGTCGACGAGGCGTACACCCTGTCCCGGTCGTTCGGCAGTGGTGGGGACTTCGGTCAGGAGGCGATCGACACCCTGGTCAAGCTGATGGAGGATCACCGCGACGAGATCGCGGTGATCGCCGCCGGCTACACCGGGGAGATGCGGCAGTTCCTCGACGCCAACCCCGGCCTGGCGTCCCGGTTCGCCAGGACGATCGAGTTCGGCAACTACACCCCGGAGCAGTTGGTGGTGATCGTCGAGCGGATGGCGGCGAACGACGAGTACCTGCTCGCCGCCGCGGTGCCGGAGGTCCTGCTCGGACACTTCTCGGCGGTGCGGCGGGACGAGAGCTTCGGCAACGCCCGCGAGGCGCGCAAGCTCTTCGAGGGGGTACGCAAGGCGCAGGCGCAGCGGCTGCGCCAGTCCGGCCAGCGGCCCAGCCTGGACGAGCTGCGTTCGGTGACCGAGGCCGACGTCCGTACGGCGACCGGACGCTGAGCGATGACGACCGACCCCGGCCCTCCCGCCGACCAGTCGTCGGGCGCACCGGCCGGCTGGCAGCAGTGGGCACCGCCCCGACAGCGCGACGCCGCGCCGATGCCCGCAGCGGCACCGCCACCTGCAGCCGCACCACCGACGCTGGGTGTGGCCGGCTCGGCCCCCACCTCGGAGCTGCCGATGGTCCACGCTGCCGGACTGTCGACCGGGCAGGTCGCGGGCCGCTCGGCGGCGGCGGCGCGGGCCGCCGTGCCGGTGCCGCCGGCCGGATCAGGATCGGGCCAGCCGACCTCGGACATGATCCCCGGCATCGCCGGGTCGGCAGCTGCGGCGTCGACCCCGGCAGCGACGTCGGGCAGCCGGATCCGGCCCCGGCGGGTCCGCCCCGGCACCGGCCCGTTCGCCATCGGGCAGCTGATCTACTGGCAGCTGGCGGCGACGGTTTTGCTCGCCGCGTACCAGCGGGGGCCGGTCGTGGCGCTGGTGACGGCGGCGGCGCTGGCCGTGCTGCTGGCACCGACGGTGGTCCGACTGCGCGGGCGGTGGCTCTACCAGTGGCTGGCGGTGTGGTTGCGGTACCGGCTGCGGCCCCGGCGGTTGCCGGCCGGTGGCGGCAACCGGGCGGCGGGCCTGCTGCGGTTCGTGGAGCCGACCGCGATAGTGGACGATGTCACGGTCAGCGGCCGGACGATGGCGACGATCAGTCACCGGGGTGGCGTCTGCGCCGTCGTAGAGCTCGACCCTGCCGACGGCTCGCTGTTCGTCGGCTCCGCGCTGAGTCTGCCGTCCCCGGCGGCGCTGCTGCCGGCGGCGGATCCGGCTGCCCCGCCGATCTCGGTGCAGTTGCTCGTTCAGGTCGCGGCGGCACCGCGCGCGCACACCGGCCGAGGGCTGGTGGAGCGCTCCTACCGCGAACTGACCGGCGGTGACGTGCCGGCCCGTCGGCGGGCCTGGCTGGTGCTCCAGGTGATGCGTACGCCGGACAGCTACACCGATCGGGAGCTGGCACCGGCGCTGGTGTCGTCGGTCCGGCGGGTCCAGCGCCAGCTGAAGCAGGACCGGGTGCCGGCCCGGCTGCTGGGCGGCGACGATCTGCTGACCGCTGTCGGCTACCTGGCGCAGCTGCCCAGCCGGCTGGACAGCGGCAACGTCTATGGCACCGCCAGCAACCGGGTCGCCGGCGAGGAGACCTGGCAGGCGTGGTGGAGCGGTGAGGTCCCGCAGGTCTGCCGCCGGCTGCTGCGCTGGCCGGAGCTGCCGTGGCAGCTGGACGACGTGTTGCGGCAGCTGCCGATGGTCGACACGGTGGTGTCGGTCGCCGTCGCCCGGGAGCCGGGGCATCCGACCGAGGCGGCCGCCGGGGACGTGACGGTGTCGGCCGCGGTCCGGCTCACCGCCGCCGATGTGACGACGCTGGCCGTCGGCGACCAGGCCCTGACCGAGGCGGTACGCGAACGCGGCGGGCTGACCGAGCGGATCGACGGTGAGCATGTCCGTGGGCTGGCCGCCACCCTGCCGCTCGGGGGGTTCCTGCCGTGACGGGTCCGTTGTCGATCATCCCGCCGACCGGCCTGCACACCACCGGTCCGGAGGCACTCGGCGACGTACGGTTGCGGGCCGGCGGCGACGGCATGGTCGTCGGGCGCAACCGGCAGGGCGGGCCGGTCGCGGTGCGGCTGTTCCGCCCGGAACCGACCCGGTTGCTGCTGGTCGGCGGGCTGCGCTGCGCGCAGCTGCTCACGCTGCGGGCGATGGCGCTCGGCGCGCACCTGTTCATCCAGACCGCCCGCGAGCCGGACTGGCAGGGGATTCTGCACCAGTGCGGTCTGGGTCGGGAGTCGGCGTCGTTTCTGCCGCCCGGTGCCCAGCCGCCACCACCGCCGTCACCGGCGCATCCCCAGCTGCTGGCGGTGGACGTCGGCCCGGCGATGGGCGGTACGCCGGAGGTGGGGGCGCCGTGGCGAACGACGATGGTGGTCCGCAACGACGTCGGCAGTTGGGATCTCGATCCGCTGGTCCGCAGTGACCTGGTGGTGCTGCAGCGGTTGACCGCCGCCGAAGCGGCACTGGTGGCGTCGGCGTTAGGGTTCACCGAGGCGCAGAGCTGGTTGACCCGGATCCATCCGGAGATGGTCGGCCTGGTCAGTCAGGGCCGGCTGCAGTGGGTGATGCTGCATCCGACGTCGATGGAGTCGGCACTGCTCGGCCCGGTCGGCCGGCCCTGACCGGGCCAGGTCATCTGCCGGTAGCCGATCAGGTCTGCCGGAGTTCCGTCAGGTCGGTGGCGCCGCGCAGGAACAGCAGTCCGACGCCGACCGTGGCCAGGGCGGCCACCATCGCACCGACGCCGAGCAGCGCCAAGTCGTCGAGGGGTACCTGCACCGGCACGGTGATGCCCGGGTGTTCGATCGTCCGGCCGTACTCCGTCCAGTCCTCGGGGGTGCGACAGGCATCCGCCGGATCGCAGAACGTGGTCGTACGCGGGCCGGAGGAGACCTCCGTTCCGAGCGCCCTGGCCATCATCGTGCCGGCGGTCAGCGCCACCAGGGTCGCCGGTAGCAGCGGGGTGAGGGTCTGGACCAGGACCGAGCGGGCCAGCACCCCGCGTGGTACGCCGGTGGCGACGAGTGCCGCGTTGGCACGGCGGCGCTCCACGATGCCTTCGACGACTGCGACGGCCAGACCGGCGGCTGCGATCGCCAGGCCTACCAGGACCGCGATGTGCACCAGGGTGACCGCGTTGAAGTAGAAACTGTTGTCACTCGGACTGTACGGCTGGCCGCTCTGTTCGGCGAGGATCCGGCGGACCCGGTCCCAGCTGCCGAACTCGGCCGCCATGTAGGCGCTGAACCCGGCGGTGCCGGCGCCGAACAGGACGCAGACCAGCAGCCCGGCGAAGGTCCGTGCGCCGTGCCACGGGTCGGCGGTCAGCCGTCGGGCGGCGAGCAGGGTCGCGGGGCGGCGGGCCCACTCGCCGCAGGATCCGCCCGCATGCGTACGAGATCCAGCCCGTACCGGTGGCGACGCCGATCGCGATGGTCAGCGCCCCGGTGAACGCGATGGCCGCGACGCCCCACAGTGGGGCTTCCCGGCCGGCAGCCCAGTCGACGAGCGGCCGGAACAGGAAGGTCACCACCAGGCCGCCGAGGATGAGCAGGCCGGGCCACCACCCGGGCCGCCCTTGCCTGCGCCGGCGCTGTACGCCGAGCGGGGACACGACGACCGTACGCAGCAGGGCGGCGGCGACTGCGGTTGCGAGCAGCGGGATGCCGGCCACGATCAGGATCAGCGACCAGACCGGGGGCAGTACGTCGGTGGGCAGTGGCAGCAGGCCGTGCTCGTCCGGGCGGTGCAGCAGTCGCCGGCCGGCCAGGTACACGGCCAGCCCGGTGACGGAGCCGAGCGCACCGGCCAGCCCGGTTTCGGTGGCGGCCAGCGCCCGGACCTGGCCGGGGGTGCCGCCGGCCAGCCGGATGGCGGCGAGCCGCTGGTCACGGGCGGGCGCACCGAGTCGGGCGCACTGCCCGGCGAGGGCGAGGACCGGGATCGCCAGGAGGAACAGGGCGATGGTGACTCCGGTCCGCAGCTCCGCCTCGGCGATCAGCGCCGGGCCGTACTGCGGGGACCGGTTGGATCTTCCGTCCGGGACGGTCGGCACGGCGATGACCGTGGCGGCGGCCAGGAAGGTGACGGTGGTGAGCAGCGCGGCGGCGGTGAGGACGATCCGTACCGTGTCGGTGCGGGTGCCGACGAGGCCGAGCCGCAGCAGGGTGGCCGGACGGATCACGACCGGGCCGTCCGGGCGACGACTGGGCCGAGCCCGGCCGGGTCGATCTCGCCGTCGCGCAGCATGATCTCCCGGTCGGCGTACCCGGCGACCCGGGGGTCGTGGGTGACGAGCACGACGGAGGTCCGTTGCTCGCGGGCGAGCCGGACCAGCTGGCCGAGGACCTGCTCGCCGGTGAGGCTGTCCAACGCGCCGGTGGGTTCGTCGGCGAACAGCACCCGAGGTTCAGTGATCATCGCGCGGGCCAGCGCGCACCGCTGCTGCTGGCCGCCGGACATCTCGCCGGGCACGGTGTCGGCCTGGTCAGCGACGCCGAGCCGGTCCAGCCAGGTGAGCGCCGCGGTCCGTGCTGCTCGCCGCCCCGTGCCGGCGAGCAGCAGCGGAAGCGCGGCGTTCTCCGCTGCGGTCAGCTCGGGGACGAGCTGACCGAACTGGAACAGCACCCCGAGTTCGGTACGCCGCAGCACGGCGCGGGCCGACTCGGAGAGCAGGTCGATGCGCTGGTCGCGGTAGTGGATCTCACCGGCGTCCGGGCGCAGGATGCCGGCGAGGCAGTGCAGCAGGGTGGACTTGCCGCACCCGCTGGGCCCGGTGACGGCGACGATCTCGCCTTCGGCGACGTCGAGGCTGACGCCACGTAGCGCCGGGGTGGCGCCGTACGAGCGGACGACTCCTCGGCCGGAGAGCAAGGGACTGTTCATTGACGTACCTCCCGGTGCAGGTCGGTCGGCGCGGTGCTGCTGCTGGTCGGCGTGGTGACGCTGCTGCCGTGGCTGGTCGAGGCCGCCGTACGGCGGATGCGCGGCGGGCCGGTCGCCTGGCAGTTGGCGATCCGCCGGCTGCAGGTCGATGGCGGCGGCAACGCCCGGCAGGTGTGCGGGGTCGCGGTCGCGGTGGCCGGCACGATCGCGTTGCAGGCGCTGTTCACCGGCGTCGACGACGACTTCGTCCGACAGACCGGTGCCGACCCGGACCGGGCCAGCCACCTCGCCCATCTCGGCGTACCGGACCGGTCGACCGGCGACGCGCTGTTGACCCGGCTGCGCGCGGTGCCGGGGGTCGACTCGGTCGCCGGATACCGGTCCACCTCGGTGTTCGCCGGCTCCGGCGACGGCGAGAGTGCCGGCGGCGTCGCACACCGCACCGATGAGCTGGTCATCGCCGACTGCCGGGGGCTCGCCGAGCTGATCGTCGCGACCGACTGTGCCGACGGTGCCGTCTTCCGGGTCGCACCGCCTCCCGAACACCTGCGATCCGTGACCGTCGACGAGCAGGGTCGGCTGGTGGAGACACCGGTCGAGCAGATCCGGGCTGGCGAGCGGGTGCAGGTCGCGCCCGGTGGGTACGAGTGGACGATTCCCGTCGACGCCCGACCGGCGCAGTCGCGCGTCGATCCGTACGGGATCGGTCGGTTCGGGATCTTCGCCACGCCGGCCGCGATCGACGTCGACGCGGTCGGCCGGCTGCCGACAACGGCGTACCTGCAGATCGACCCCGGCCAGCCGGACGCGGTCGAGCACGTCCGCAACCTGCTCGCCACCGCCGGACCGATGGACCTGCTGTCCACCCTGTCCGCGACGACCGAGGCGCGGCGGTTCACCAGCGTCCGTCGTGGACTCGTCGTCGGCATCGTCGTCACGCTGCTGCTGATCGCCGCCAGCATGCTGGTCACCATGCTGGAACAGCTGCGCGAACGGCGCCGGCTGCTGGCCATGCTGGACGCGTTCGGCGCACCCCGGCGGGCGCTCGGCTGGGCGGTCGTCTGGCAGCATCTGGTGCCCGTGCTGCTCGGGCTGGTCCTGGCGGTGGCCGCCGGGGTCGGGCTCGGTGCGGTGCTGCTCGGCATGGTCGGCCGCGACCTCGTGGTCAGCTGGTGGACGGTGGCCGGGGCCAGCGCGGCGGGTGCCGGTGTCGTGCTGCTGGTCGCCGCCGCCGGCCTGCCGGCGCTGTGGCGGCTGATGCGCGCCGACGGGCTGCGGACCGAGTGATGCTGGACGGGCTGCGTGCCGGGTGACGCTCAGACGCCGGACGGGAAGGTCTCCGGTTCACGCAGCTCGACATGCGGGGTCCGCAGCGGGCGCACCCCTCGGCTGCGGTCGAACCAGAGGAACGCGTCGTAGCGGTCGCCGAGCACGGTCGGCACGTAGTTGCCGCGCCGTTCCATGTTCGGCTGGTAGACCACCCCGATCGCCCGGTGGTCCAGCTCGTCGGTGAGCAGATCCGGTCTGCCGTCGGTGGGGAAGACGAACAGCGACTCGGCCGGGGCCGCGACGGAAAGGATCGCTTCCAGCGACCCCGGCCGGGCCGGCGGTACGGGCATCAGCCGCATCGGTGCGCCCCAGGTGTCACCGGCCACCACCGTTCCCCGGTAGGTGCCGAAGCCGACCAGGACCACCCGGTCCCGGCCGTACCGCTCACGTGCCAGCTGCCCGATGTTGACCTCGCCGAGCTCGGCCATGTCGGTGGCCCGGGCGTCGCCGACGTGCGTGTTGTGCGCCCACACCACCGCGCGGGCGTCCGGACCGTACCGGTCGAGCAGCCGGGCGAGGGTGTCGTCCATGTGCCGGTCCCGGACGTTCCAGGCCAGCCGGCCACCGGACACCAGTGCCCGGTAGTAGCGTTCGCCCCCGGCCACCACCTCGGCGTTCTGCCAGGCACCGAAGCTGCCTGCCCCGTCGGCGGCGGCGTCGCGCCGCAGCCGGACCAGCAGGTCGATCACCTCCGCCTCGCAGCCGGCGGGCACCAGCCGCAGGGCGGTCGCGTACTCCTGCGGGTCCTCGCCGTACGGTTCGAAGCAGCGGTACGCGTCGAGCGCCGCCGGCACCTGGTCCGGTCGATGTTCCCGCAGGTAGACGAGGATCTCGCGGAGCGACTCCCACAGCGAGTAGACGTCGAGCCCGTGGAAGCCGACCCGGGCGGATTCGCTGACCGAGTCGTTGTGCCGGCGCAGCCAGCGGCAGAAGTCGACCACCTCGTCGTTGGCCCACATCCAGGTGGGCCAACGTTCGAAGGTGGTCAGCGCGTCGCGCGGGTCGCGGGGGGCGTCGAGCCGGCCCCGGACGCTGCGGTCGACCCGGTCGCAGTCCGGCCAGTCCCCTTCGACGGCGATGAAGGAGAAGCCGTGCTCGGTGACCAGTCGGCGGGTGACGGCCGCCCGCCAGCCGTAGAACTCGTGTGTACCGTGGCTCGCCTCGCCGAGCATCACCACCCGCGCGTCGGCGGCCCGTTCGATCAGCGGGTCGAGGTCGTCGGCGTCGACCAGCGGTCGCGCCAGCGCGGTGATGTCCGCGGCATATCTGGCCACCGGGCCCGGGTACCCGGGCGTTACCGGCACAAACCCCGTCAGCCGGGGTCACTGGAACCGGCGAGGCGGGTGTTGCGGGCGGGTTCGGGCTAGGCTGCCTGAGCATGGAGGAGCAATCGCCCGACGCTGAGCCGAGGCGGTCCCGCGCCCCACGGGCCAGGACACCGACGGCCGGCGTCACGCCGCCCGCCGCCATCGCTCCCGTGTTGTTCCAGCCACCGTCGAGCGCAGCCGGCAGCGCCGAGAGCCCCGCCAAGAAGGCCACGCCGGCGAAGAAGACCGCCGCGAAGAAAGCCGCCGCGAAAAAGGCGACTCCGGCAGCGGAGCCCACGGCGGCGGAGAAGCCTGCGGCGAGGAAGACCACGCCAAGAAAGACCGCCGCCAAGAAGACCGCGCCGACGAAGAAGACCACCGCGAAGAAAGCCGCGCCGGCGCCGGATCCGGCCGGCACTCCCCCGCCAGGTCCGGTCCCCGGCGGTACGCTGCGACAGCTGTTGGCGCGTCCGGCGTACGCGCCGGAACTGCTCGCCCTGGCCGCGGTGGAACGGATCGGGCCGGCGGCGCGGGACTGGGCGGCCCGGCTACGCGACGACTACCCGGCGGCCAGCGACGATGCCCTGGCCCGGCTGGCGGCGCGCCGGTTCACCCGGCTCGCCGGGGCCGGCGCGGCGGTCGCCACCGCCGGCGGGCTGCTCGGCCCGGCCCTGGAGCTGGTGACCCTCGGCTGGACGCAGGCTGCTGTCACGCTGCACGTGGCGGCCGCGTACCGGCATGATCCGACCGACCGGGACCGGGCTGCGGAGCTGCTGGCCCTGACCGGCATGCAGCCGGACGTCGCGGCGGCCCACGCCGCGCTGGACGCGGCGGGCCGGCCGACGACCGACGACGCCGAGGATCCGGCGTTGCGGCTGCTCGGCGGTGCGCAGCGGTTCACCGAGGCGGTGAGCCGGTTGACCGGCGGCGGTTGGGCGCTGCTGCGGTTGCCGGCCCGGTTGCTGCCCGGTGGGCGGGCGCTGGTCGCCTGGTCGGGTGACACGCTGCTGCTGGAGCGGCTGGCCGCGCGGGCCAGCGCGCGCTATCGGCCGGTCACGCCGGCTGCGCCGGTCACAGCCAGCTGAACCAGTCACGGGGCAGCAGCGCGTAGCCGACGAACGCGAAGACGTCCAGCAGGGTGTGCGCGATGATCAACGGCATCACCCGGCGGGTACGCAGGAAGAACAGCGACAGCACCACACCCATGATCACGTTGCCGAGGAACGCTCCGAAGCCCTGGTAGAGGTGGTAGGTGCCGCGCAGCAGGCAGCTGGTGGCGATGACCGCGCCGATCCGCCAGCCGAGTTGCCGTAGCCGGGTCATCAGGTAGCCGACCACGATCACCTCTTCCAGGATGGCGTTCTGCGCGGCGGCAAGGATCAGCACCGGGACCGTCCACCACAGTTGCGGTAGCGCGGCCGGGACCAGGCTGGCGTTGAGCCCGAGCAGCGCGGCGATCCAGAACAGCCCGAGTCCGGGCAGCCCGATCGCGGCGGCCAGGGCGGCTCCCCAGGCCAGGTCGCGCAGCGGTGACCGGGCGTCGAGCCCGAGCCGGGCGCGGGCGTCGGCCCGGTCCCGGCTGAGCAGGTGGACCGCCAGCAGGACCGGCACGAGGGCGAAGAAGATCCCGAGCAGTTGGTAGGTCAGGTCCAGCCAGGGGCGGGCCGACTGGGAGGCGTTCATGGTGGCGGTCTGCTGCCCCAGCGGCCGGTCGGCGGTGAGTCGCGCGGTGATGGTGACCAGGGCGTAGATGGCGGACTGGCCGAGCGACACGCCCAGGACCAGGAGCACCTCGGCGCGCAGCAGGCGCGGTGGCAGCGGGGCCGCCGGGTGGGCGTCCGGGTTGCTGCTGGCCGGTGGTGGCGTACCGGCGAGGTCGACCGTCACCGGACCACTGTGCCCGAGCGGGTACGGCACGGCAATGTCGCACATCGGGTACGTCGACTCGCTACGAAGAGTGCTCACCCTGGAACTCAGTGATACGGAGTCAGTGGCGGCACGGTGACGGGAAGGCCTCGATGAGCGATCTCGCGCAACTGTTGAAGGAGAGCTGGGTGCTCGTCGAGGAGGAGCGCGACCAGGTGGCGGGCTACTTCTACGCCCGACTGTTCCTGGACCGGCCGGATCTTCGCCAGCTCTTCCCGGTGCAGATGGACACCCAGCGGCGCTGCCTGATCGAGGCTATCGTCTCTGCCGTCGGCTCGATCGACGACCCGGAGCAGTTCACCGACTACCTGCAGTCACTCGGGCGGGCCCACCGCAAGTTCCAGGTGCAAGCTGCGGACTACGCCGCGTTCGGCGGCATGCTGTTGGAGGCGCTGCGCACCGTCGCCGGTGACCGGTGGAGCGTCGAGTACGACGAGGCCTGGGGTGCCGCACTGGAACTGCTCATCACCAACCTGGTCATCGGCGCCGAAAGCGACCCGAACCCGGCATTCTGGCACGCCGAGGTGCTCGACCACGAACGCCGGGGCACCGACGTCGCCGTGCTGACCTGCCGGCCGCTGCAGCACCGACTGGAGTACCAGCCGGGGCAGTACGTCAGCGTCGAGGTGCCGCGCTACCAGCCAAGGCTGTGGCGCAGCTACTCGATCGCGAACGCGCCCCGGGCGGACAACACTCTGGAGTTCCATGTCCGGGCGGCCGCTGCCGGCTGGGTGTCCAGCGCGCTGGTCCGCCGGGTCCGCCCCGGCGATCTGCTGCGGGTGGCCGCCCCGATGGGCTCCATGGTGCTGGACCGGGACTCGCCGCGCGACATCGTCTGCCTGGCCGGCGGGGTCGGTTTCGCCCCGGTCAAGGCCCTGATCGACGAGCTGACCCGGTACAACCGCAGCCGCTGGGTGCACGTCTACCTGGGCGGGCGGACCCGCGACGACCTGTACGACCTGGCCGAGCTGAGCCAGCTCTGCGCCGCCTACCCCTGGCTGAACGTGGTGCCCTGCTGCTCGGACGACCCGGGCTGGACCGGGGAGCACGGCGAGGTCGCCGACGTGCTGGCCCGCTACGGCCCGTGGTACGAGCACGACTTCTTCGTCGCCGGGTCGGCCGGCATGGTCCGGTCCAGTCTGCGTCGGCTCGCCGAGCTCGACGTCCCGGCCGAGCACATCCACTACGACAGCTTCGGCGAGGTGTGATCGCTTTGCCCGGTCAGTACACCCAGGGCCGGCCGCTGTCCCGGTACTCCTCGACCGGCACCAGGCTGGTCCCCGGTGCCATCCGATCGACGTACAGCCGGCCCTCCAGGTGGTCGATCTCGTGCGCGACCAGCCGGGCCATCGCCCGGTCGAAGGACGTGATCACCCGGCCACCGTCGAACCGGGAGTGTTCGACGTCGATCCGCAGCGGACGCGGCACCAGCCCACGCACGTCGAAGTAGGACAGGCAGCCCTCGTACTGGTCATCGGTCTCCACCGCAACGTCGACAACCCGCGGGTTGAGCAGCGTCAGCGGCTCGGCTCCCGGCTCCGGGGGCCGGACCAGGGCCGCCGCCCAGGGCAACCCGATCTGCGGCGCGGCCAGGCCCACCCCCTTGCCGAACGGGTGCAGCTCGTCGAGTCGGGCCAGCATGGCCCGCAGCCGGGCGACGGTGTCCAACGCCACCGCCTCGTCGGCCGGTAGTTCGAACGGCTGCACCTGCTGTCGGAGCATTTCGGCGCCGCGCTGCACGATCCCGATGGCCCGCATCCGTTCGCTGGCCCGCTGCTCCGGCCGCGTCTCGGTCCCGGCCGGTGACCCGGCCTGACCGCCCGTGTGGGTCGGCGGCACGGACCGGAACCGCCACTCCAGCCGGTACCGGGCGTTGAGCAGCGGCGCGTCGGTCGACCACTCCAGCACCGACCGGCCGTTCACCCGCTGCCGGCGCACCGGCGTTCGCAGCGGGGCGTCCTCCGCAGACAGGGACGTCTCGACCCCCCAGACCTGGGGGTCGAGCGCTTCCGGGAAATCCAGTCGTACGGTGAGCTGCCGGGTGGGCAGCCGGACGGCACGTTGGAACCACTGTCCCCACTTCTCCTGGCCGACCCGGTAGGTGTACTCGATGCTGGTGCGCTGCCCCGGGTACAGCGGGAACCGGCCGTCGGAGTTCTCGAAGAGCAGCCAGACCTCTTTGAAGGCGTCCCGGTCGTGCTTCTTGCGCCACTGCATCGGCTCCTGGTGCCCGGGGGTGCCGCAGAAGGCGTGCAGGTCCAGCTCGACGAAGGTGAGCGGGTGTTCCCGGTGGTGCCGGTTGGACCGGTCCGGATCGTCGGGGTACCGGTCGACGGCGACCCGGACCAGGTAGCGGGTGACCGGTTCGGTGCCGGCGTTGTAGAGGGCCCGCCGGATCGTGCAGTGGTAGTAGCCGTCCCGGTAGGCGAGGGTGGCCACCTCCTGCTCGACGATGAGGCCGGTGCCGGGTGGCATCCACTGTTCGGGCACCGGCGGGTCGCGCGGCGGGGTGCTGGTACGGCTGTGCCGCAGTTCGTCGTACTCCTGGTAGCGCTGCCAGATCGCACCGCCGGCGCCGAGCACCGCTTCGGCCCGGCGGGCGAAGTCCTCGGTGGGGCGGTGCCGGCGGCCTTCGACGTGGCTGATGTACGACGGATCGAAGCCCATCCGGGCGGCCAACTGCTTCTTGGTCATTGCCCGGTCCAGGCGCCACTGGGCGAGCTCGGCCGCGAACGTGTCGGCGGCGCGGTCGATGGGCGAGCTGGTCATCGCAAGGCGTCCCCTCAGGCCGGATCCACAGTCTGCTTTCCGACTCGGACACCCGGTCGGATTTGGCGCGTTGCCGACAGAGCACTTGACAGCACGGATCAGAGCACTCTGCGAAATTCGCCCATCACCCACCGCCACGGAGTGTCATCACCCCGGCTGGAAGTTTCGCCGATACTCTGGTTAGCCTAGCCTTAGCAAGCTAGGGTGAACCATCGGCAGCTGGCGGAAGGATCGAAAGGTGAGAACGTTGAGGCGAGGCACGTGCGACCCGGTTGATCACGGGAACGCCACCTCCTTCTCGGTTGCCACCGTTACCTGCCCGGTTGCCACCGCGCCGACCGATGGTTGCTCATCGTGACCGCCGTCATCGACCCCCGGGCCCGCGCCGCCGCTCCGCTGGCCCCGATCACCGCCACGCTGCGCACCGCGTTCGGCACCGACGACCTGCCCGGCCTGCACGCCGGTCTGCTCGTCGACGACCAGACCGGCTGGCTGCCCGCCACCGAGCTGATCCACGGCGGCCACCTGCCCCGGCTGCTCGACTCGGCCGCCCGGCGCTGGCAGGCGAAGCGGCACGCCGCCGCCGCCCTCGCCTGGAAGGCGTACAGCTACTGGGTGGCGCTGCCGGTCGCGCTCGGCTGGGCGTCGGCCCGCCGGGTGCCGCTGATGCGCGCCGACGACGTACTGCTGCGGATGGACGACGACGGACCGCTGGTCGACGTCGGCCTGCGCCCCGGGATCCCGGTGGCGGTGCTGCCGCACGACCCGATCGCGGCGGCCGGGCTGCCCGAGGTGCTGGTCGTGGCCGACGAGGCCGAGCTGCTCCGCGTACTGCGGATCTCCCTGCTCGACCAGCACATGAGCCCGCTGCTGGACGCGATCCACAGCCGGGTGAAGCTCGGCCCGCGGACGCTGCTCGGCTCCCTCTCCTCCGGCATCGCCTACGCGGTGCTGCAGGCGGCCGACGCGCTGCCCGGCTCGTCCGCCGAGACGATCGGCACGCTGCTCGACGCGCTCGACATCGGCGACCTGATCGAGCTGGTGCCCGGCGAGGACGGGGCGGTCACCGTGCAGCGACGGACCTGCTGCCTGGCGTTCACCCTGCCCGACCCGAAAATCTGCCCCGGCTGCTGCATCCGCCCGTGACCGCGCGCCGCGCGGCCGGTCGGCCCGGCCACGCGGATAGCGGCCAACTGCTGGGTGGTCAGGCCGGCTGCTGGTAGGTGGCCGTCAGCCTCGCCCGGGCGAGGGTGTGGAAGGCCAGGTTGAAGCCGACGTACGCCGGGGTCGCCGTCGGGCCGAGGTCGAGCCGTTCGACGTCGAGGGCGTGCACCGCGAAGATGTACCGGTGCGGCCGGTCACCGGCCGGCGGTGCGGCGCCGTCGTACCCGGCGTTACCGAAGTCGTTTCGTACGCCGAACGCGCCCGGCGCCGCCTTCTCCGGGTCACCGCCGGCACCCTGCGCCAGCTCGGTCACCGACGCCGGCAGGTTGACCAGCAGCCAGTGCCAGAACCCGCAACCGGTCGGCGCGTCCGGGTCGAAGCAGGTCACCACGAACCCCTTGGTCGATGCCGGAAAGCCCGACCAGGACAGTTGCGGGGAGAGGTTCGCACCGCCGGCTCCGGTGAAGACGTGCGCCGTCGGCAGCGGCCCGCCCTCGGAGAGGTCGGTGCTGGTCAACGCGAACGAGTCGACCGGCGGAAGCAGGTCGTACGGATCAGGTGCGATCGGTCGGTCCAGGTTCATGCCTGGCATCCTGCCGCACCCGGCACCGGTACGCAGCCCAGCGCACCGATGCCGGGTGAAATCGGGTCAGGACAGGTCGGCTCCACTGCCGACCAGCTCGGCGCCGCGCTGCGCGGCCAGCCTGGCCCGCAGCTGCTCGCCTTCGATGTCCACGTTGGGCATGATCCGGCTGAGGAAGCCCGGCAGCCACCAGGCGGCGCGGCCGAGCAGCGACATCACCGCCGGGACGATGGTCATCCGCACCACGAACGCGTCGATCAGCACGCCGATCGCCAGCGCGAAGCCCATCGATTTGATCACCGGGTCGTCGACCAGGATGAAGCCGCCGAAGACCGCGCTCATGATCAGTGCGGCAGCGGTGACCACCCGGGCACCGTGCCCCATCCCGTTGATGGTGGCCTGCACGGCGGTGTCACCGTGGACGAAGTCCTCCCGCATCCGGGACACCAGGAACACCTCGTAGTCCATGGCCAGGCCGAACAGGATGCCGATCAGCAGGATCGGCAGGAAGCTGACCAGCGGGCCCGGGGTGTCCAGGCCGACCAGATCGGCGAGCCAGCCCCACTGGAAGACCGCGACGGTGATGCCGAACGTCGCGCCGACAGTCAGCAGGAACCCGGCGGCGGCCTTCACCGGCACCAGGATCGACCGGAACACCAGCATCAGCAGCAGGATCGACAGCCCGACGACCAGCAGCAGGTAGACGGGCAGTGCGTCGGCGAGCTTGTCGGAGACGTCGATGCCGACGGCGGTGACACCGGTCAACGCCACCGCTGCGGTGCCGTCGTCGTCCGGGGCCAACCCGAGTTCGGCAATCTCCACACGGATCCGCTCGACGAGCTCCTCGGTCGCGGCCTCGGTGGGGCCGGTCGCCGGGATGACCGCCAGGATCGCGGTCTGCCCGTCCTGGCTGGGCTGCGGCGGTGCGACCACCAGTACGCCGTCGAGGGCCTGCACCGTACCGGTGATCTGACCGGCGGCGGTGGTGGTGGCCTCCGCCGAGTCACCGGAGACCACCATGATCAGCCGGCCGTTGAAGCCGGGCCCGAATCCTTCGGTGGTCAGGTCGTACGCGGTTCGTGCGCTGCTGCCCAGCGGCGCGGTGCTGGCGTCGGGCAGGGCGATCCGCATGTCGGCGGCGGGGATCGCCAGGGCACCGAGCCCGGCCACGCCGAGCACGATCACCGGGATCCGCAGCTTCACCATCAGTCGGGCCCAGCGGAATCCGAAGGAGTCCTGGTTCTCCTGGCTGGTCGGTGCCTCGGCCGGGCCGACTGCCCGCTTGCCGCGCGGCAGCACCCGGCGGCCGGCGTAGCCGAGCAGCGCCGGCTGCAGGGTGATCGCGACCAGGACGGCGACGCTGACCGTGCCGGCGGCGGCCAGACCCATCACGGTGAGGAACGGGATGCCGACGACGGAGAGCCCGGCGAGGGCGATGACCACGGTGGCGCCGGCGAACACCACCGCGGAGCCGGCGGTGGCGACGGCGCGGGCGGCCGCCTCCTCCGGTTCCAGGCCTTCGAGCAGGTGCTGCCGGTGCCGGGAGGTGATGAACAGCGAGTAGTCGATGCCGACGGCCAGGCCGAGCATCAGCGCCAGCACCGGAGCGGTGGAGGTGAGGTTGATGACGCCGCTCAGCACGAACAGGCCGGCCATGCCGGCGCCGACGCCGATCAGCGCGTTCAGCATCGTCATCCCGGCGGCGACCAGCGAACCGAAGGTGATGATCAGGACGACCAGGGCGATCGCCACGCCGATCGCCTCCTGGGAGCCGACGTGCGGCTCGGTGCTCATCACCTCGCCGCCGTGGGCCACCTGGAAGCCGGCGTCGCGGGCCGGGCCACCGACCGCTTCGTACGCCTCCCGCGATTCGTCGCTGACCTCGTCGTTCGGCTCGGCGAACTGGACGTTGACCAGGGCGAACCGGCCGTCGGGTGACACGCTGCCGGTCTGGAACGGGTCGAGCGCGGCGATCACGCCGGGGATCTGGTTGGCTTCGCCGACCACCTGCAGGACGGCGGCCTGGCCTTCGGCGGTGGTGAGCTGCTCGCCCTCCGGCGCGGCGATCACGATCGTGCCGCCGGCCCCGCTGGCCTCCGGGAACTGCTCCTGCAGCAGCTCCAACGCCTCCTGGGATTCGGTGCCGGGGATGTTGAAGTCGCTGGCGGTCGGCCCGCGCAGGGTGAGCGCGGCGACGCCGAGACCGACCAGGGCGATCAACCAGATCGAAACGACCAGGTGTCGTTTGCGAAAGGCGGTCCGGCCGAGCCGGTATAGCAGGGTGGCCATGCGGCATCCTCTGTCGTGTCGGTCGTTACGGAACTTCGGGTTTCAGCTGGCGCCGGGCTTCGGGCCCTCGGCTGGCGTCAGGTCTCGGTTACGCGCCGGGCCCGGTTCGCCGAGGGTCCGGTCGATCACCTGGTCCAGCAGCGGGCGGAGCCGGTCGGCGTCGAGGTCGAGGTGTTTGGAGCTGGCGGCGGCGACCCCGGCCAGCACCACCAGGGCGGCGAACCGGTCCTCCAGGCGCCCGGACCGACCGGTGAGGGCGTCGAGCAGCCGGTCGATCATCTGCTCCAGGTCGCAGAAGGCGGGCTGGTGCAGCATCTGCGGGATCTCGGCGTAGAGCACCGCGATCTGCCGCTGGTAGCGCAGGCACAGCTCGATGAAGCCGTCGATCGCCGTACGGCGGGCGGTCTCGTCGTCGAGTCCGGCCAGTTGCTGGTCGAGTTCGGCCAGGCTGGCGACCGCCGGGTTCATCAGGGCGGCGAGGATCGCGTCCTTGCTGTCGAAGTGGTAGAGCAGGGACGCCTTGGCGCAGCCCACCTCGGCGGCGATGTCCTGAAGGGAGGCTCCCCGGAAGCCGACCACCGCGAAGCGCTGGGCGGCCACGTCGAGGATCTGTTCGCGTAGCTCGGGCCGCGCTGCGCCGCCCCGGCCGGTCTGTGTCACTTTGCCCACCTCCTCTCCTCAGGTCACCTGCCGCGACCAAGGATGCCGGAGCGAACCCAGAAACCCTGACCGATCGGTCAGAAGGTGAAGCAGCTCACAGAGACGACCTGCTCAGCTTCGATCTCGACCGACAAATCTCACCCCAGGCGGGTGGAAGCCTGACGAGAACTTGATGAGAGTTCGTTAAGAGTCACCGGAAGAGGGGCCAACGGATGAGGGTCACCGGCCGGGCAGGACCGCGTGTTTCAGCTGGCCGGCCAGCCAGTCCCGGAAGTCGGCCTCGTCCCAGCCGCAGCGCAGCACCAGGCTGCCGTAGTGCGCCGGGTCGTTGTAGAACCAGACGAGATCCACCGACCGGTCGAGGTCGGAACCGTATCGCAGCGGTCCCAGGTCACGCAGTCGCGCGACCACGCCGGTAGCGCCGATCCGGCGGTTGCGCAGCAGCGTCTCCCAGACCTGGGCGACCTCTTCGGCGTCGTCGGCCGCCTGCCGTACGGTCTCGAAGATCCGTGCGGTCCGGCCGCCGATCAGCCGGCACACCTCCGCGTACGCGTCGAGGACGCCTTCGGCGGTGTCGGCGAGCCGCACCGGCTGGAACCAGGGCCGCTCGACGACCGGCACCGGTTCGTCGTCACCGGCCAGGGCCTCGTCGAGGACCTGGCGCAGCAGGGCCGGTTTGGAGCCGAATGCGGCGAAGACGGTGGGGCGGGCGACACCGGCCACGACGGCGACGTCGGCGAGCGAGGCACCGGCGTAGCCGCGTTCGACGAAGAGGTCCCGGGCGGCGTCGACGATCGCGCGTCGGGTCCGGCGGGCGCTCTCCTCGCGTACCGCTGATCGGTATTTCCGGGTCGCCCTGGTCTCGTTGTCGGCTGCCATAGCTCCGTCACCCTACCAAGTTATTAACTAGACAGCGTCTCTGGACTAGCTGGCGTCTATTGAATATGCTCACGGCAGCCTGACCGGCGTCGGACCGCCAGCGCGGTCCCCGACCGGGGCGGCTTCCCGCTGCGATGAAAGGGTCAGCCATGCCAGGACCACGCCCCGGCGCCGCACGCCGTACGCACCGACCCGGGCCGCCACACCAGCTCCTGCCCAGCCTCTTCAGCCTCACGACGGCGCTGCTCGGCGCGACGGCGCTGCTGGTCGTGACGGTCTCCGCCTGCTCCCCGGGCGACACCACGCAACCGGCCGACCCCGGCGGTCAGCCGGCCGCAGCCAACCAGCCGGCGGACGAGCAACCCGGCGACGAGTCGCCGCCGCCGGTCGACGCCTGCACACTGCTCACCGCCGACGAGGTCACCCCGATCATCGGCGCGCACGACGGCGGCGGGCCCGGCGACGGCCTCGGCGAAAGCGTCTGCGTGTGGGAGAACCCCGACACCTACCACTCGGTGACGGTCAGCATCGGCGGCCCGGGGACGGCCGCCTCCGGTGAGCTGCCCGCCGAATCGGCGTACGGCGAGACCGAACCCGGCCCGGACGGGATCCGGTTCGCTCCCGGCGGCTTCGCCGAGTTCATCGTCAGCGACCGGGCCTGTGAGGTCCAGGTGGTCGCCCCCGACGACGACCGGGACGTCACCGTCGAGCTGATCGGTCTGATCAGGAGCCGGATGTGACCGGGCGGCCGACCACCGGCGGCCGGCGGGCCGTACGGCTGACGCTGCTCTGCCTGCTGGCGGTCGCCGTCGTCGCGGCCGGCACCGGATGCGGCGACACCGCAGAGACGTCGACCGGAGGACCCTCGATCGCGCCGCCGACCGGCTTCCCGGACGACAGCGTCGCGACCAGCCAGGCTCCACCAGCGAGTACGGAGACCGACCCGCCCGCCGCGCCGGCCGTGGTCAACCCCTGTGACCTGGTGACCCAGCAGGAGGCTGAGCAGTTGGCCGGCACACCGCTCGACGCACCTCAGCAGGTCGAGGCGACCTGCACGTTCACCTCGCCACCGTCCGGGCCGACCGCCCAGGTGGAGGTCTTCGTCGGACCCGGCGCCAAGAAGATCCTCGACATCAACCGGGAGCTCGGGCACGAGTTCCGTGAGCTGCCCGGCGTCGGCGACGAGGCGTACGCCGAAGACGACAGCGTGTACGTCAACATCTCCGGCCAGTGGGTCTCGATCCGGTTGGTGCGGCTCAACGATCCCGCCGAGAACCGGCAGCCGCTCGAGGACCTCGCCCGCGTCGTCGCCGGCCGGCTCTGAACACCGTCCACCATCCACCGTCATCGGCTCGCCCGAAGGGTGTCGGTCATGGGATCGAGCTTCACCAACTCCCGGCGACTGATCGGGTCAGCCGTCGCCGTACTCCTGGCGGTGTCGGCCTGCGGCGGCGCGGGCCCGGCGGACGGTCCGCGGCCGGACGCGGCGTCGTCGGTGAGTGCCGAGGCCGAGCAGCGGTACGGTGCCGCACCGACCCCACATCCGGACGTCACCTACCAACCGGACGTGGTGTTCGTCGGCGGCGGCGCGGGCTCGGTCCGCTCGGTTGCCGCCGGCACCTTCACCTGGCGCATCGACCCGGCGGCGAAGAACGCCGACCGGCTCGCCCCGGGCAAGGTCATGTTCCTCACCGGACGGGCGGTGGGCCGGGTGGTCGACATCCGGCGGGACGGCGACGACCTGGCGGTGGCCCTCGGCCCGGTCGACATCACCGAGGTGATCCGGGACGGCACCTTCACCAGTGCCGAACCGGTCCCGTTGACGGCTGCGGTCCCGATGCCGGACGCGGCGGCCAGCTGGGCGGAGTCCGGCGACGACAGCGGCGGCGTCGGAGGGGGCGGTGGTGGTGGCGGTGGCGGCGGCGGAGGTGGAGGCTTCACGGTGCCGGCGGCCGCCAAGGTCGGCAAGCTGGCCGCCACGCCGATCTGCTGCTCCGACGGGGTCGGCGCCAGCTTCACCTACGACAGCAACGGGGTGCGCCTGCTCGGCAAGGTCCTGCTCAAGATGACCGCACCGACCGCCGGCTTCCATTTGGAGATCCGGGGAGCGACGGTGACCCGGGCCGAGTTCATGGTCAACGGGGCCGCCTCGCTGCGGGTGGAGATCGAAGCGACGACGTCGACCGGTCGCAACATCGACCCCCGCATCCCGATCCCGGTCGACTTCAGCGTCCCCATCGGCGAAGTGCTGGGCGTGCCGTTCTCCGCGACGGTGACCCAGGTCATCGGGGTGAACACGGCGTTCGGTGCCAAGGACGGCAACATCAGTGCCACCGGCGAGTGGTCGCTGAGCCAGTCGATCGGCTTCGGCTACGCCAACGGCTCGTTCGGCGTACGGGCACCGAATTCGATCAGCGTCGACCAGAGTCTGATCGACTCGATCTCCGGCATCTCGGTCGGCGTCAACGGCATCTGGCTCGACTACCACGCCAAGTTCCACGTCGGGCTCGGCGCGCTCGGCTTCATCGCCGGGCTGTACTTCGAGTTGACCCTCACCCTCGGAATGACCATCGGCTCCGCACTCGGCGCGCCGATCGCACTGTGCCGCAGCGCCCAGCTCGGCCTCTGGGCGTCGTACGGCGTCGGCTACACCATCCCGGCCGGTCTGGCCGCAGTGATCAACACGTTTCTGCAGCTCTTCAACGCCAAACCCATTCCAAAGGAAGGCGGCGTCGGCGACACGAAAAACCTTTACGACAAGAATGTGGTGCACCCGAACGTGCCGATCTGTCGAGACTGATTGATACCCTGGGGCTGTGTCGGCCACCGTGGATCCACCGCCGCCGCGCACAGATCCGTCCACGCCCCGGAAAAAGATCAACTGGGTCGACCGTCTCATTCAGGCCGCAGCCATCGCCGGGTCGATCGCCGGTGTCGCGTCCTTCTTCACCGAGCACCCCGCCGCGGGGCTGCGGCTCATCGCGGGCAGCCTGCTCGTCGGCGGGGTCGCGCTCGCTTTCAGATGGCGTACGGCCGGCGGCCCTCGCTTTGGTTTCACCGGTGCACTGGCGCTGGCGCTGATCGGGGCGGGCGTCTTCGGTTGGTCGCTGCGGCCGGGCACGGCACCGGACGTCGCCGCACCGGACGTCGCCGCGCCGGCACCGGGCCCGACCGGGACCACTGCGTCGGGTTCGTCGCCCACCGCCGGCGGACCGGATCCCGTGCCCGTTGGCACGTCGGTGACGGTGCACCGGGCAGAAACCGTCGTCCCCCTCTCGGCGACATCGGAGATCGACCTCGACTCACTTGCCCCGGACTGGGACGTCACGGGCTATGACGAGACGGGCCTGGCCGATCTGCGGTTCAGCACCATCAGTTTGCAGCCGATCAACAACGCCGAGCTACGGGAAGCCGCAGGTGACGGCCCGGAGCTCTGCCAGCAGGCGACGGCGCAATACCGGCTGACGTTGGACGAGGACCTGCCCGAGACCAGGTACGCCTGCGCGATCACCAACGAGAACCGCTTCGCCTCGGTGCGGTTCAACCGCGAAGACCTCCGGATCGGATACACCGTCTTCAGCTGGATCACCCTGACGATCACGGTCTACAACCGTGCCGCCTGACTATCGTCCGACCCGGCCGCCGGGCAAGGCTACGACCCGTCGTGCCGGGGCAGTCGATAGAGTCCGTCACGTTGCACGAATATCTCCCGCCGCTCGGCGGCTTCGCCGGATTTGTCGATCACGTAACCCGTGACCCAGAGCCAGCCCTCGTACGTCGGCTTGGGGTCAACCGAGATGACCCGGAACCTCAGCCTGCGCTCACCAGCGAACTGCACACTGGCCTCACCGCCGACCACCAGCACGTCACCCGGCCTCGGCTCGGGCGCATGGAGCAGCCGACTACCCGCCACGCCGATCCGCCAACGGATACGTCGTACGCCCACAGTCCGGACACCACCGCGACTTCACCTTGAACGACCACAGCCCGGCGCAGAAGCCCAGCAACGCCGCACTGAACAGCGCCCCGACATCCCACATCGATGGATTCCTCTCACAAGGGAAGACGTTTCCGATCGGCCACGCGTCGTCAGCCGTCGAACGCCACCGGCTCGCCGCCGTTGGCCTGCCACCGGCCAAGGACCTCGGCGAGAATCCGGCGGGCACCGGCCTCACCGTGCTCAGCCTTCAAATCCTCGAAGCTCCACCGCAGCGTGAGAGCCACCTCGGCCGCTTCATCGGTTTCGCACTCTCGGGTGACACCGGCGTCGACGTCGGCGGCGTTCGGACCCGACTCGCCAGCACCGTCGTCCACCAGGATCACAACCCTGCCGGTACGCGGTAGCCGACCATCTGGCCGTAGGTCATCAGCGGACGCAGCGTCGGAGTGAGCATCGTCGGCTCCGACGACCAGCGGTGCCCACGGTTGCCGTCCAACCGTCGCTGCCTGGCCGCCCGTTCCTGGTCGAGCCGGGCCAGGCGCTTCGACGCCGCCGACCGCCCGTCCCGCCACTCCCGCCACCGCACCACCAGCTCACGAATCATCTCGACGATCACTGCTCTCTCCTTCTCAAGATCGTTTTCGTGTTACCTAATCGATCAAGCCCACGGCGTCGCCCGCCCGCATCCCACGAATGCGCCGGCGGTTTCGCCTCATTAGCATCCCCTGCAACGTGCACACCGTCAACCTTGCAACTGGCAATCTTCACGGAGGCAAGGTGCATAGCTTGACCTTGTGAAGCTGGTCGCGCTGTCCGACGTCGCCGAGATGCTCGGCGGTGTATCGCGCACCCGCGCCACCGAGATCACCAACCGGGCGAGCTTCCCGGCACCAGTCGCGCTCGTCGCCTCCGGCCGGATGCGGATCTGGGACCGCGACGAGGTCGCCGAGTGGATCCGCACCCACCGCCCGACCCAACAAGAAGACTGATCGGCATCACCAGATCAAGAACCATCTCGACAATCCCCGCCCACCCGATCAGGCTTCACGCTGTCCTGACTAGATACTCATCCACCGACTACGCGCAGTGAACGCATCAGGCGTACGTCTTTGCTGATGGGTCGGACGGCAACTGGTACGCGGCGTACGACTTCGCTCGCTGCCCACAGCGGCGCAGGCACAATATGTGAAAGACGCTCAGGAACCTGCGCCCAGCAGGTCAGCAAGCGCGGCCAGTTCCTGACTTACCGGCCGACGGCGACGGGTAAGGATCGTGGTGACGATGTCCCGGGCGTACCGCTGATGCCGCAACCAGGTCGGTGACTCCGCTCGGAGCCCGGAGAGGATGCGCGCCGCTTCGGCCAAGTCGCCGCGCTCAGCGTTGGCCCAGGCCCGGTCGAGCTGGTGACGATTCCGGTTGTCCGACGTGGCCCGGCCGTTCCCCGGCGGTACGCGTTCCGCCAACGCGAGCGCCGTGACCGGGTCGCCCGCTACGACCGACATCTCTACCCGCTTCATCTCCACGGTCACCGGGCAGAAGGCCCCCATGGTCACCGGCATGCGGAGAGCCACGTCTGCTGGAAGATGCTCGCCGATCCGGACCGCCGCCGCACCGGCGGCGTCGAGCATTTCTCCGGCGTCGTCGGCGCGACCATCGCGGATCGCGGCAGCCGACCCGCGCAACATGAGCCAGCCCCAGACCGCCAGCCGGGTCGGGTCCGTACGGGAGAAGCGTGGCTCCACCGCGTCCGCCGTGGCGACAGCCAACCGCCCTGCCTCGTCGAACCGCCCCTGCCGGAGCAACAGCCAGCACATCGTGGTGACAACAGACGCGGCGACCAGTTCGTTGCCGGACTCGTCCGCGACGTCGAGCGCGAGACTCAGCGCATGGTAGGCAAGATCGAAACGCCGGAGCTGGATCAAGGTCGTCCCGGCGATCTGGTACGCCTGAGCGAGCTGACCCGCACCAGCGGTCCGCTGGTCGCCGCCACTCGCGTCGACAAGGCTGCGGGCTGCACCGATCAGCACCGGCAACCGGGCGAGCGCGGTGGCGTAATCGTCACCATGGTAGATCCGGTCGATCTCGGCAATTGACGTCTGCAGTTCTCGCACGGTCGGCGGATCTGTCGAGACATCACCGACAGTCGTGCCGCTCAAGCCACGGGCCGGAGTCAGCGCCCGCCGTAGCAGGTCAACCGCGATCTCGTCGCCATCGGTCCCGGCCCCGGCCGTCGGGTCAGCGACGGCCGGCCCGACGAGTACGGATGTCGGCACGGCAAGCGCAGCGGCGATCGCCCGCAAGGTCGACATCCGTGGTGATCCCGGCTTGTTCTGCTCCAGCTTCTGGATCGTCTCGACCGCGAGCCCGGCGGCCTCCGCCAACTGCTCCTGAGTGAGTCCCCTGAGTCGACGTAGCCGCCCTACGTTGTCGCCCACCGTCGAACTCATCGCGCCGCCTCCCGAAACCGCGCCCCCGGCCGTACGGAATCCGGCACCGCCGCATCGACCGCCGCCGCAACCGTACCGCGAGGTGATGATCAACTGTTGCTCTGATTCAGTAAGTCGGGTGGGCGCTAACCTCAGACCATGAGCGACTATCTACAGGTGTCGACCGCAGTCGAGACGCGAGAGGCGGCTGTGGCCCTCGCCCGATCGGCAGTTGGTGCTCGCCTGGCCGGGAACGCACAGGTGATCGGCCCCTTGATCAGCGTCTTTTGGCACCTGGGCAGTCAAGGTGAGAGCGAAGAGTGGCAGGTGTTACTCAATACCACGGCAGCCCGCTACGAAGCCCTGGAGCGCCACCTACTCGCACACCATCCCTGGCAAAACCCGCAGATCACCGCTACCGCGATCGTGGCAGGATCAGCAGTGTGCCTTGAGTGGCTTCGATCGTCGACAGGCGACGCTCCGTCAGGCAGTTGAGGTAAAGGTTCAGGTGACCGGCCCGGTACCGGTGCATGAGACCGTGGTCCGCCTCCCGGCGCGGCTGCTTCCGTGACATCTGGGATCGCGCTACCCCGCACGCGGAGTACGTGATCTAGCACAACGCATGGCTACTCCATACTCCGCCGCGTAGGAAGCCCGCGCAGCGCTCGCTTGCGGTCAGGACGACCGTCGACGCCGAATTCCGGTGGCGGGCCGGCGCTGGGGTCGGCAGGATCGGGCCATGACCACCGAACCAGACCGGCAGGCGGTCGGCTCACTGCGGGCCGTGGCGATCGACGCGCCGGACATCGATCGCCTGGCCACCTTCTACGAACAGCTCGCCGGCTGGCGACGCCGCCCCACCGGTGACGATGACGACGACTGGATCACCCTTGTCACCGACGACGGCTGGCGGATCGGGCTGCAACAGGCCGTCGACCACGTACCGCCGGACTGGCCCGGCCAGGACCGACCGCAGCAGGCCCACCTCGACTTCCAGGTGTCGGACATCGACGCGGCGGCCGAACGCGCCCAGCAGCTCGGTGCCAGCCTGTTGCAACGCAACGAACGGTGGCACACCCTCGCCGACCCGGCCGGCCACCCGTTCTGCCTGTGTCTGAAAGCCGACGAGCCGCGCACCACCTTGGCGGGCGTCATGCTCGACTGCCCCGACGCCAAGGAGTTGAGCCACTTCTACGCCGGACTGCTCGGCGAACCGGTGACCTACGAGGGGGACGGTATCGCCATGATCGGCGAACAGGGTGCGCAGCCCGTCCTGTTTCAGCAGGTCGAGCAGTACGCCGCGCCCCGCTGGCCGGACCCGGCGTACCCGCAGCAGATCCACCTCGACGTGCAGGTCCAGGGCGTAGATGCCGCCGAACATGCCGCCCTCGCCACCGGCGCCACCCGACTCGACGGTGCCGGCCCCGGCTGGCGCGTCTACGCCGACCCCGCCGGCCACCCCTTCTGCCTCGTCTGGGCGGCCTGACCAGGCGAAATGATCACGACAGACTGGCGTACCGCTGTCACCATCGGGCCATGGGTTCGGCATCGCCGACGCCAACACCCTTCGATCAGCGAGGAAGCCATGGCCGACATGTCCGGCGACCGCAGCGACGCTGCCGGTCCGCGTACCGACGACGTAGGTCAGCCCCGGCGTGGCCGGCAGCCGGTCACCCTGCCGGACTGGATCCGTGACCCGGAGCCGGTCCGGGTCACCTGGCGGCGGCGGGCGATGCTGGCCGCGTTGCGCCTGCCCGGCGGACCTGGGGTCCGCCGGGCCTGGTGGCGCTGGCAGCAGCGGCAACGGCTGCACCGCCGGTTTCCGATCCTGACCGCGTTGGTCGCGGTGCCGCTGGCCTTCGTCGCGATCATGGCGCTGGTGTCGTTGGTCTACTGGCTGTGGGCCCGGATCTGGGTGATCCCGTAGGCCGTCCGCCCGGCATCACTCGCAGGCGACGCCGTCGCCGTCGCGGTCCAGGCCGTAGACGTCGGATCCGACGACCCGCACCGGCCCGCTGACGTACGCCGGACCGTTGCCGCTGCCGCCGGCACAGTCGACATCGCTGGCGAACGGTACGCAGGCGCCGGTGTAGCTGGGGTGGCACTGCTGGGTGATCTTGGTGCCGACCAGCACCACCTTGGTGACCGGCTGCTTCGTCACCTTCTCACTGATCAGTTCCTTGGCGGTCTGCACCCCGTCGGTGTAGGTCACCCGGTAGGTCAGCGTCTTCACGCCGGTGACACCGGCGGTCTTCACCTTCGTCTTGCCCTTGGCGAGATTGGGGTCGTCGACACGCTTCTCCTTGAAGGGAATCTCCCGCGTCTCGGTCACCGTCTTCGTCTCCACCTTCGGCTGCGCAACGCTCGGGACGGAGGCCGTCGGGGACGGGCTCGGGCTCGGGGTCGGGGAGGCGGTCGGCGAGGCGGTCGGGCTGGCCGAGGTCGAACCGCCCGCCACGGCGGAGGTCGCCGGTGCCGACCGGTCGCCGTCAGCGCCACTTCCGCTGAGCGCGGTGAGCTTGTCACCGGTGGCCTGCGGCTCCGAGGAGACCAGGCTGGCCAGGAACGAGCTGCCGCCGCAGAGCAGGACGAAGACCGCCAGACCGACGCCGAGGTAGGCGGCTGCCTTCTGGCCGGGGCCGAGCCGCCCGGCACCGGTGGTGGGCAACGGACGCTGGTTGATGTCGCGCGCTGGATAGGTCACCGGCGAAGTGTGCCGGTCGGCATCGATGGCTCACAGCAGTCGAAGAGGGACAGTTTCCGGCGACCAGGGCCATCGGAGGTATCCGATCATCCTTCTTCGTCAGACCTCCGGCTCGGTCCAGCTCGGACCCAACGGCGGCGGCGAATGTCCGAAGCGGCAAGGTGCCTGTTGGACAATCAGCCATCCTTCATGTTCAGGCCGGGACGGGCAGCGCGCCCAGGGCACGACCGGCCTCCCGGGCGGCCTGCAGCGCTCCGGCGTGCAACTGCGCCGCTTCGTCTGTAAAGGAGTCCAGCGCGGGGTTGACCCCGACCAGGGTGAACTCACGTTCCACCACGGTGAGCTCAGCACCCCAGCAGTCGGCGATGACCCGCCGCAGGTACGGCGTGGAGTGGTCCCAGCCCTCCCGTGGGGTGCCCGGTCCGTACGCGCCGCCACGGACCGTGGCGAGCACGACCGGCTTTCCGGCGAGGAACGGGACCCCGGTCGCCCGTGGATCGCCCAGGACCACATCGAGGTACGTCTTGAAGTGCTGGGAGACGCCGTAGTTGTAGAGCGGTACGGCGAACAGGATCGCGTCGGCGGTGATCAGTTCGTCCACGAGTGTCGCGGCGAGAACGACGGCGTCGCGCTGCTCGGCGGTCTGCTCCTCGGCCGGTGTCATGCCGGCGGTCACCGCAGCCGCCCAGACGGTCGAGGGCAGAGTGTCGACACCGACATGGCGGGCCACCACCGGGTCGCCGGGGTGGGCGGCGCGCCACTCCTGCTCGACGATGTCGGCGATCTCGCGGCTTGCGGAACCGTGCGTACGGATGCTGGCGTCCAGCCGGAACAGGGTCACCACTACTCCAGATGCTCGTAGGTTCAAGCTTGAAGCTCGACGGTAGCTGGCTTTGGTTCAAGCTTGAACTGGTTGAGACATCCGTCACTTCAACGGTGAACCGCAGACGTACGCTTGGGCTTGTGCCAGACGAACCCCAGTGGCTGACCGACCGCGAGCGCGAAGCATGGTTGGCCCTGGCTAAGCTCATGTTCAACCTGCCCAGCGCGCTCGATGCCCAGCTGCTGCGGGACAACGACCTCACGCTGTTCGACTACTTCGCGCTCAGCGTCCTGTCCATGACACCCGGCCGCACCCTGCGCCTGAGCGACCTGGCCGGTCAGCTCTCCAGCTCGCTGTCCCGGCTGTCGAACGTCGTCAAACGCCTGGAACGACGCGGTCTGCTGCGGCGCGAGCCCGACGCCGACAACCCCCGCTACACGACTGCCGTACTCACCGACGCCGGCTGGGAGTTGGTCGTCGCCGCCGCCCCCGGGCACGTCGCCGCCGTCCGCCGGTACGTCATCGACGGCCTCACCGACCACCAGATCGACGTACTCCGCGAGATCGCCTGCCACGTCGCCCGCAACCTCGCGCACGGAGACTCGGCGAGTCATACACCAGATACCTCATGAGCGCCGGATGAGGTTCCTGGTGTATGACTCGTCGCGATGTTCACGCATCACGAAGACGCCCCCTGACCGGAGTTGGCTCTGTCAGAGGGCGTTCTTGCTTGTCGGAGCGGAGGGCGTGGGATTCGAACCCACGAAGACATTGCTGCCTTACCGGTTTTCAAGACCAGCGCCATCGGCCACTAGGCGAGCCCTCCCGGTGCGGCGGGCCGGGGACGGTCGGCCACCGCGTCACTGTGCCCTAGTGTGCCACGGACGTCCGACGGCACTCCGCGCCGCAGGTTAACGCGGCGGTAGCCGAGGGCGCCATCAGGATTCACCAGCCGGGTTCGCCAGGCGGCACACGGGCCGACCCGGTAAGACTTATCCCATGTACGCGATCACCGTGCCGCAGCCCGGCGGACCCGACGCCCTGGTCCGGGCCGAGGTGCCCGACCCCTCCCCGTGCCCGGACGAGGTGATCGTCGACGTCGCCGCGACCGCCGTCAACCGGGCCGACCTGCTGCAACGGCAGGGACACTACCCACCGCCGCCGGGCGCGTCGCCGTACCTCGGGTTGGAATGCTCCGGGGTGATCAGCGCGGTCGGCGCGGACGTCTCCCACCACAAGGTCGGCGACCAGGTGTGCGCGCTGCTGGCCGGCGGCGGGTACGCCGAGCGGGTCGCCGTGCCCGCCGGGCAGCTGCTGCCGGTGCCGGCCGGGTTGAGCCTGGTCGACGCCGCCGCGCTGCCCGAGGTGGCCTGCACCGTCTGGTCGAACGTGGTCAAGCTGGCCGGGCTGCGGGCCGGCGAGTCGCTGCTGGTGCACGGCGGCGGCAGCGGGATCGGCACCTTCGCCATCCAGCTCGGTGCGGCGCTCGGCGCGACCGTGCTGACCACCGCCCGCGCGGCCAAGCATGAACAGCTGCGGGCGCTCGGCGCCCACCACACGATCGACTACACCACGGAGGATTTCGTCGCCCGCGCCCGTGAGCTGACCGGCGACGGTGACGGCGGGGTGGACGTGATCCTCGACATCATCGGCGGTGCCTACCTGGAACGCAACGTACGGACGCTGGCCACCGGCGGCCGGTTGACGATCATCGGGTTGCAGGGCGGCCGCACCGCCGAGCTGAACCTGGGTGCGCTGCTGACCAAGCGGGCCACGATCTTCGCGACCACGCTGCGGTCCCGGCCACTCGCCGAAAAGGCGGAGATCGTCCGCCGGGTGCACGACCAGGTCTGGCCGCTGGTCGCCTCGGGTGCGATCCGCCCGGTCATCGACCGCCGGATGCCGATGGCGCAGGCGGCGCAGGCGCACCGGATCGTCGAGAGCAGCGACCACCTGGGCAAGGTGCTGCTGGTGACGGAGCAACGCTAGCCGCCCTCGAGCGGCAAGTGCTAGCCGCCATCGAGCAGGATGCGCGGACCGGGTCCGGTGGCGGCCAGCCGGTCGGCCGGGTTGTACAGCGTGCACGACCGCAGCGACAGGCAGCCGCAGCCGATGCACCCGGTCAGGTCGTCGCGCAGCCGGGTCAGCAGCGCGATCCGTTCGTCGAGCCGAGCCTGCCAGCGCTGGGACAGCCGCGCCCAGTCAGCCTTCGTCGGGGTACGCGACTCGGGCAGCTCGTCCAGCGCCTGGCGGATCTCGTCCAGCGGCACCCCGATCTGCTGGGCGATCCGGATGAACGCGACCCGGCGCAGCTCGGTGCGGTCGTACCGGCGTTGGTTTCCGCCGGTACGACCGGCTCGGATCAGCCCGATCCGCTCGTAGTACCGCAGCGCCGACGGTGCCACCCCGGACCGGGCGGCCAGATCGCCGATGGTCAGTGTCCGCTGCATCACACCACCCTTGAGTTGAAGTCAACTTCAACTTGCAGGGTAGGGGCATGCCAGCCTTCGTAGCCAGCCCGGTCGCGCCGCCGCATCAGCCGCCGACCGACACCGGGTACGCGGCCCTTCCGCCGCTGCTGCGCCGGATCACCGGCGACGAGAAGCATGAGCCCAGCGCCAACTCGACGTTGGACGTCCTCTGGGTCCTCTACGACCGGATTCTGCGGATCAGTCCGCAGACCGTCGACGCCGCCGACCGCGACCGGTTCCTGCTCTCCAAGGGGCACGGTCCGGCCGCCTACTACGCCGTACTCGCCGCTAAGGGGTTCATCCCCGACGCCTGGCTCGACGACCTGGCCGGGCCGGACAGCCCACTCGGTCACCACCCGGACCGGCTGTTGGTGCCCGGGGTGGAGATCGGCTCCGGCTCACTCGGGCACGGGCTCGGCCTCGGCGTCGGCATGCTGCTCGGTCTGCGCGCCCAGGGCCTGACCGACCAGGCCAGCGGGGTCAATCGGGCCGGCGGGGCTGGCGGGGTCGGTCGGGCCGGTCGGGTCGGCGGAGCCCGGGTCTACGTCCTGGTCGGCGACGCCGAGCTCGACGAGGGGTCGAACCACGAGGCGATCGCGTACGCCGGCAGCCGGCAGCTCGCCGAGCTGACCGCGATCGTCGTCGACAACGACTCGGCCACCCACGGCTGGCCCGGCGGGCTGGCCAGCCGGTTCAGCGTCAACGGCTGGACCACGACGATCGTCGACGGCCGCGACCACGAGGCGCTGACCGCAGCGCTGACCGGCCGCGACGGGGTACACCCGCACCTGGTGGTCGCCCGGACTCCGGCCAAGTACGCCGCGTCGGAGCCGGGCGAGTACACCACCTCGGGTAGCAAGGAGAACGGTCATGCGTGACGCCTTCACCCGCGCCACCACCGGCCTGCTGGACGACGACCCGCGTACCGCGTTGGTGCTGGCCGACATCTCGGCCGAGGCGTTCGCCCCGGCCGCCCGCCGGCACCCCGACCGGGTGCTCAACGTCGGCATCCGCGAACAGTTGATGATCGGCGTGGCTGGCGGGCTGGCGTTGACCGGGCTGCGGACCATCGCCCACTCCTACGCGCCGTTCCTGGTCGACCGGGCGTACGAGCAGATCAAGCTCGACCTCGACCACCAGGGCGTCGGCGCGGTGCTGGTCAGCATCGGCGGGTCGTACGACGCGGCGGCGGAGGGCCGCACCCACATGTCCCCTGGTGACGTGGCGCTGCTGGACACGGCCGGGTCGTGGACGGTGCACGTACCGGGCCACCCGGACGAGGTCGGGCCGTTGCTGCGGGCGGCGGCCGGTCACGACGACGCCGTTTACCTGCGGCTGGCCGCTCGGGGCAACGGCAGCCCGCACGGTGACGGGGTGTCGGGTCGACTGGTGACGGTGCGTCGGGGCAGCGGGGGAGCCCCGGTGGTCGTCGCGGTCGGCCCGATGCTCGATGCGACGCTGGACGCGGTCACCGGGTTGGACGTGACGGTGGCGTACACGAACACGCCGCGCCCGTTCGACGTCACCGGGCTACGGATGCTCGTCGATCACCTCGACCCGGTGGTGGTGCTGGTCGAGCCGTATATGGCCGGTACGTCGAGTCACCTGGTCGGCGCGGCGCTGGCGGACCGGCCGCACCGGCTGCTGTCGCTGGGCGTCGGGCGGGAGGATCTGCATCGGTACGGCAGCGCGACGGACCATGACCGCTGGCACGGGCTGGACCCGGCCGGGCTGCGGCGCTCGGTCACCCGGTTCGTCACCGGCTGACCGGCATTCGTCAGCGGTTTACCAGAGAGACGGCGGGGCGGGAGACGGCGGGGCTCAGGCGCCGGGGACGGCACGCTCCTGGCGCCGGGTCCGCTCCCGACCCAGGATCCACAGTGCCTCGACCCCGTCCTTCCAGGTGATCTTCTTGCCTTCCTCGCGGCCCCGGGCCCGGTAGGAGATCGGCACCTCGTACGGGCGGATCCGGCGACGCAGCAGCTTGCCGGTGACCTCCGCCTCCATGCCGAACCCGCGCGAGCGCACGTCGAGTGAGCGGTACAACGACAGCGGCAGCAGCTTGAAGCAGGTCTCCAGGTCGCCGATGTAGGAGTTGAACATCACGTTCGCCGCCGTGGTCACGGCCTTGTTGCCCATCACGTACCAGAAGCTGTAGGCGCTGTGACTGCCAAAGGTCCGGTTGCCGTAGACCACCGTGGCCCGACCGTCCAGCACCGGCTCGAGCAGCTTCGGGATGTCCTGCGGGTCGTACTCCAGGTCTGCGTCGAGGATCACCATGTAGTCACCCTCGGCGGAATCCACCGCGGTCTTGATCGCCGCGCCCTTGCCGGCGTTACGGGGATGGGTGATCACCCGCAGCCGTGCGTCGTCGACGCTCTCCAGGATCGCACCGGTGCCGTCGCGGCTGCCGTCGTCGACGACCAGGAACTCGATCTCGCACGGATAGTCGACAGCGAGCGCCTGTTTGAGGGCATCGCCGACCCGCGCCTCCTCGTTGTAGACCGGCATGAGGATCGAGAGCTTCACGGTGGTCTCCGAATGCGTACGGTGGCAGTGGACCCAGACTAGCCCAACCCGTCGGGCGGACGGGCCCGGCGAGCCGCAGGTGCGCCTCCAGGTCGCCCGGGAGATTTTCGGCGGCGGTCGACCTCCACTCGGAGTAATGGTGGGCGGTAATCTCGCCCCATGGGCGAGAGAGATGATCTGCCGGGGCCAAGGCGACGGCGGCCGCCGATCTGCCCGAAATGCCTCGGCGCCGGCAAGGCCTTCACCTTCGCCCTGATCAGTGGCCGCACCCGCGAGGTGTGGTTGAAGTGCTCGGCTTGTTCCGGGTCGATCCAGTCACCGATCGCCGGTCCGTGACCGACTGGCCACCAGCCGCTACGACTACGCCGCTTTCAGCCGGCCGGTTCCTGCCAGTCAGGCGGCGGCACCACTGCGGGCGTCCAACGGGCGGGCCAGGAACGCGTAGCCGAACAGGGCTTCGATGTGGCTGGCTCGCGCCGGGTCGCCGGCCTTGATGAGGAACCGTTCCCGGATGCCGTCGACGGCAGTGACCGCCAGTTCAACGATGCCGGCCCGCGAATCGGTGGTCCAGGTGACGTGGTCGAGGTGACGCAGTTCGCTGTTGAGGTGCAGCCGTAGCCGGCGCCACAGCAGCGTCTCCTGGGTCACCACCAGCCGCCGCCGGGTCAACAGGAGCAGGTAGTCACCCTGCATCGGCTGGTCGGGGCGTTGGCACCGGGTGACGAGCACGGTGCGTTCGTTGGGCGAGACACAGCGGCGGAACACCGGCATGTGCCGACTGGTGGTCGAGATCGGGACGGCGGTCTCAGCCGCCGCCGGCAGGAACGTGCGGGAGAAGACGTCCATGTCGTGTTAACGACACGTCAATGTGCAATGACTCGGGGTAACGGTGAAATTTCAGCTACAGAATTTCCACGATGGTCGCGTTGGCCATCCCGCCGCCCTCACACATCGTCTGCAGCCCGTACCGGATGCCGTTGGAGCGCATGTGGTGCAGCATCGTGGTCATGATCCGGGCACCGCTGGCCCCGAGCGGATGGCCCAGCGCGATCGCACCGCCGTGCGGATTCAGCCGGGCCGGGTCCGCACCGGTCTCGGCCAGCCAGGCGAGCGGAACCGGAGCGAACGCCTCGTTGACCTCGTACACCCCGATGTCGGTCAGGTCGAGCCCGGACCGGCGCAACGCCTTCGCCGTCGCCGGAATCGGGGCGGTCAGCATCATCACCGGGTCGTCACCGGCCACCACCGCGGTGTGCACCCGCGCCAACGGCCGTACGCCGTGCGCCCGGGCCCACTCCGACGTGGTCACCGCGAGCGCCGCCGCGCCGTCGGAGATCTGTGACGCGGAGCCTGCGGTCACCACCCCGTCGGCCCGGAACGGCGTGGCCAGCTCACCGAGCTTCGCCAGCGAGGTGTCCCGACGGATGCCCTCGTCGGCACCGAACTTGTCGGCGCCGGTGACCGGCACCGGCGCGATCTCAGCGTCGAACTCGCCGGCGTCCTGGGCGGCCGCCGCCCGCTGGTGGCTGGTCAGCGCGAACTCGTCCAACGCGGTACGCGACAACCCCCAGCGCCGCGCGATCAGCTCGGCGCCGACCCCCTGGTTGAACGGGACGGGATCATCCGCGACGACGCCGTCGACCCCTCGGTACCGGTCCCGCACCTGGTCGCCGAACGGCCGCCCGGCACCGGTGCTGGCCCCCATCGGTACCCGGGTCATCGACTCGACGCCGCCGGCCACCACCAGGTCGGCCTGCCCGGAGATCACCGTGGCGGCCGCGAAGTGCAGCGCCTGCTGGCTGGACCCGCACTGCCGGTCGACGGTGGTGCCGGGCACCGATTCCGGCCAGCCCGCCGCGAGTACGGCGTTGCGCCCGATGTTCCAGCTCTGGTCGCCCGCCTGGAACACGCAGCCCCAGACGACGTCGTCGACGTCGGCCGGTTCCAGACCGATCCGCTCGGCGAGCGCCCGCAGCACGTGGCTGGACAGTTCGACCGGATGCACCGACGCCAGGGCACCCTTGCGTCGCCCGATCGGGGTCCGGACCGCTCCGATGATGACCGCGTCCCTCATGCCTACCTACTCCCGGGTAACCTCGTTTTCCGAATCGTACGCCGCGACCAGCGCGACCGGCATCCTCGCCCCGCGCGACCGGCATCCTCGCCCCGCGCGACTGGCATGCTCCGCCGGTGCACAGCCATCCTTGACCGATGCACAGCGAACCCACGGAGCTGACCTGGCGGGTCGCCGGCAAGGTCCCGGCTGGCAAGATCGCGGTCGCCGTACTGATCGGTGCCGCCGGCCTGCTCCTCGGCGACGGCGATCCGGTCCGGCTGGTCCTCGCGCTGCTTGCCGCCACCGGCCTGGTCGGCTGGGCGGTCCGCGACCTGGTGGTGCCGGTACGGCTGGCCGCCGGGCCGGACGGGGTCAGCGTCATCACCGGTTTTTCCCGCCGGCACACCATCGCCTGGGACCGGATCGAGTCGATCAGCGTGGACCGTCGCGGCCACCGGGGCATCCGCAGCGAGTTGTTGGAGATCGACGCGGGCGACTCGCTCCACCTGATCAGCGGCAACGAACTGGGCGGTACCTCGCCGGACGAGGTCGCGGCGGCACTGCAGCGGGCTGCGCTGCAGAGCGTGTGCCCGGCCGCGCCCGGACCGTCAACCGGCGTGCACCAGGGCTATCCGGGCCACCGTGACCAGGATCAGGAACAGCAGAACGGCACCGGCACCGACCGCCTGCACGACGGTACGGTTGGTACGCGGAGCGTAGGCCAGGATCACCCCGATCAACCCGCCGGTGATCAGACCGCCGAGGTGACCGGCGATCGACAGGCTGGACACGGTGAAGGTCAGGATCAAGTTGATCACCAGGATGCCGACCACCGCTGAGGTGTCCCGCTTCAGCCGGCGCAGCACGATGAAGAACGCGGCGAACAGGCCGAAGACCGCAGTGGACGCACCGGCGGACAGCGCACCCGGGTCGACCAGGTAGGCCGCGACGTTGCCGCCGAGCCCGGCGATCAGATACAGCGCCAGGAACCGGGCCGGTCCGAGCACCGCCTCCAGGTTGCGGCCGAGCACCCACAGCGCCCACATGTTGAACAGCAGGTGCAACAGCCCGTAGTGGATGAACATCGCGGTGATCAGCCGGTAGACGCCGCCGCCGTCGATGCCGACGAAGACGTCGCCGTACCCGGGCAGCGCGCCGGCGAGGACGGCGCCGTTGGCCCGGACGGTGACGTCCGGGCCGATGACCCCGCCGAACGCGTGCAGCCGCCCGGCGGCCGAGAAGAGCCCGGCACCGAGCAGCGAGCCGCCGCCGGAGATCGCCACCCCGATCAGGGCGACGACCGCGTTGATGCCGATCAGGACCTTGGTGACGGTGCCCTGCTGGCCGGCGGCACTGCCACCGAAGGCAGTGCGCGCCGACCGTTGGGTCCGTCGCCCTTCGGCGACGCACTCCGGGCACTGGTGCCCGACCGCGGCGTCCCGCATGCAGTCGGGGCAGATCGGCCGCTCACACCGGGCGCACCTGACCCAGGTCTCCCGGGACGTGTGCCGGTAGCAGACCGGCACCGTCGGGGCCGGATCACTCATCACGCCACCTCACTGCACGCCACCTCACCGCGCCGGGGACGACGACCCGCGCCGGAGCCGGCAACCCGGTGCTCGTTCATGAGCGCCAAGGTTACCCGGCGAGTTTCGCGGCGGCCGCCTCGTGACCGGTCGGCTTCAGCCGACCCGCTCGATCTCCACGCGGTTGATCACCACGTCGCTGAGCGGACGGTCCGCCGGGTTGGTCGGCGTGTTCGCGATCGAGTCGACGACCTTCGCCGAGTCCTGGTCCGCCACCTGACCGAAGATCGTGTGCCGGTTGTTCAGGTGGGTGGTCGCGCTGACCGTGATGAAGAACTGCGAACCGTTGGTGCCCGGTCCGGCGTTCGCCATCGCCAGCAGGTACGGCCGGTCGAAGCGCAGCTCCGGGTGGAACTCGTCGGCGAACGTGTAGCCCGGACCGCCCCGACCGGTGCCGGTCGGGTCGCCCATCTGGACCATGAACCCGCTGATCACGCGGTGCGAGATGGTGCCGTCGAAGTACGGACCGCTGCCCGGCTGACCGGTACGCGGGTCGGTGTACTCACGGGTGCCCTCGGCGAGCTCGACGAAGTTGCGGACCGTCTTCGGTGCGTGGTTGGCGAACAGCTCCAACCGGATCGGTCCATGGTTGGTGTGCAAGGTGGCGTAGACAGCCTCAGCCACGGGTACTCCTCAGTTGTTGGTCAGTTCCATGCGGATCCTCCCATGTGCCCGATCCGGTCACACGGAGGCACCCGAAGGTGGAGGATGACGGCGTAACGACGGCACAGGAGGTAGGCAGCGGTGTTGAGGATCTCCAGGCGCGCCAGGCGGCGGGATCTCGTCCGAGCAGAGCTCGGCGAGAGCCTTGATCATTTCATGCAGGCGGCGACGCACGCGGCCGGGGGCGTGGGGGCCACCGTGGGACCCCGGATCCACGCCGCCCGGGACGCGGTGGCACCCACCGCTGACCGGGTACGCGGCTCCGCGTCCCAGGGCATGACCGCGACCATGGCCACGCTGGCTCCGCTGGCGGTGGCCGCCGCCGACGGGGCCCGCAGGGCAACCAGGAAGGCGAAGACGAAGAACATGAAGAACATGAAGAACATGAAGAACATGAAGAACATGAAGAACATGAAGGCAGCGAAACGGACCGCGATGCCGGCGATGAAGGCGAAGCTCACCCCGTCGAAGCGTGCCAAGCACAGCCGCCGCCGCTGGCCGATGATCGTCGGCGTACTCGCGGCGGGAGCCGCGATCGGCACCATCGCGGTACGGCGTCGCCAGGCCACGCAGTGGGAGGAGTACGACCCGGGTCAGGCGCTGGACACGATGCGGGCGGCCGGCGGTGCCACCCACGAGTCGGTCACGCCGATGCCGGCCGACGGCGGCAAGCCGCACGGCGACCCAATCTCCGCGATGGACAGCGACCCGACGACGACCGCCCGTAACGGGCGCGCCTGAGTACCGGCGGTCGGACCGTGCCGCTGCGGGCGTCGGCGGACGCCCGCAGCGGCACGACACCGCAGCGGCACGACGGCGTTCAGAGCCAGCCGTTGCGCCGGAACGACCGGTACAGCACCAGTGAGATGCCCAGCATCAGGGCGAGCACGACCGGGTAGCCGAACTCCCAACCGGTCTCCGGCATGAACTCGAAGTTCATCCCGTAGATGCCGGCCAACGCGGTCCACACCGCGGCGATACCGGCCCAGGCGGCGATCTTGCGCATGTCGTTGTTCTGCGCCACGGTCACCTGCGCCAGCCGGGCCTGCAGGATCGAGTTCAGCAGGTCGTCGTACGCGTTGACCTGCTCCACCACCCGGCTGAGGTGGTCCTGCACGTCCCGGAAGTAACGGCGGATTTCGGCCGGCACGTCATCGTTGATCTCGGCGGTCAGGGTCATCATCGGCCGCTGCAGCGGGGCGACGGTGCGCTTGAACTCCACCAGCTCCCGCTTCAGCTGGTAGATCTCGTGCACCTTGTCGCTGGCCTCGGGCGAGAAGACGTCCGCCTCGACGGTGTCCAGGTCGGTCTCGATCCGGTCCACCACCTCCAGGTAGAGGTCCACCACCCGGTCGGTGATCGCGTACGCCACCGCCCACGGCCCCTGCACCATCAGGTCCCGGTTGCGTTCCAGGTCGGCCCGCACCGGCGCCAGCCGGCAGGCGTCGCCGTGCCGCACGCTGATCACGAAACCCTGCCCGATGAACAGCATCACCTGGCCGGTCTCCACCACCTCCGAGTCGCCGGTCAGCTTCTCGTGGTCGACGTACCGGGCGGTTCGCAGCACCAGGAAGTTGACCTCGCCGAACTGCTCCAGCTTGGGCCGCTGCTCGGCCTTGACCGCGTCCTCCACGGCCAGCTCGTGCAGCCCGTAGGTGTCGGCGATGCCGGCCATCTCGGCCAGGCTCGGCTCGTGCAGCCCCAGCCAGACGAACGCGTTGCGCTCCCGGCGGGCGGTCGCCAGCGCCTCGGGATGCTGCCACGAGCCCGGCTGGCGGATGCCGTCGATGTAGAGCGCGCAGTCGACCACCCCACTGCGTTCCTCAACCGACGACGGGTCCGGCGCGAGCGGGGTCTCGGTCGAGGTGAGCATCCGGCTGACCGCCCGGACCGGGGCCGTCCAGGCCCGCGACAACGCGCGGCTGCTCCCGCCGTCCGGCCACCGCTGCTGCCCACGGTCCTGGTCCGCCATCCGCCCGTCTCCTTCCCGGCACCCCGGCACCCGCCCGGCCGAAGCCGGCAGAGACGCCGGCCGGCTACCCCGCGCGTACCTCGTCGATCGCGGCCGCCAACCGGCGTACGCCTTCGTCGATCTGGTCGACGGTGACCGCCGAGTAGGCCAGCCGCAGCGCGTGTTCGCCGCCGTCGAGCAGGAAGTCACTGCCCTTGACCACCGCGACACCGCGCTGCGCGGCCGCCGGCACCAGCGCGTCCACCGCCACGTCGTCAGGCAGGTCGACCCAGAGGAAGTACCCGCCGTCCGGCTCGGTGAACCGTACCCCCGGGATGTGCTTGCGCAACGACTCGGCCAGCACCCGGGCGCGCTCGGCCAGCGCGGTACGCACCGTGGTGATCGACCGGTCCAGGTCGCCGGAGACGCAGAACTGGTGCACGATCGCCTGGGCCACCATGCCCGGTGAGATGTACAGGTTGGTGGCGCGCGCCGCGATCTCCTTGATCAGCCCGGCGGCGCCGACCAGGTAACCGACCCGCACACCCGGGCAGACCGTCTTGGTGAAGCTGGAGGCGTGCACCACCACGCCGGCGGTGTCCAGCGACAGCATCGACGGCAGCGCCTCGCCGCGGAACCGGATGTCGGCGTACGGGTCGTCCTCGAAGATGGTGAACCCGAACTCGACCGCGAGCTCCAGCAACGCCCGCCGCTTCGGCAGCGACAGCGTCACCCCGGCCGGGTTCTGGTAGTTCGGGATGACGTGCGCCAGCCGCGGCCGCACCCCGGACTCCAGGAGCTTGCGCAGCTCGTCGGTGTCCAGCCCGTCCGGCTGCAGCGTCACCGGGTGCACCTCGGCACCGAGCTGACGCAGGTTGAGCAGCGTCCGGTCGTACGTCGGCCGCTCCACCACCACCGCGTCGCCCGGCTTCACCAGGTGGTCGAAGAGAAACGCGTCGGCCTGCAGCGACCCGTTGGTCACCAGCACCTGCTCCGGCGCGACCCGGTGCTTGTCGGCGATCCAGCGGCGCAACGGAACGTAGCCGACGGAAGTGCCGTAGGCGGTCACCCCGGCCGGGTCGGCGTCGAAGGCCCGGCCGGCGGCGGCCTTCAGCCCGTCGACGTCGACGATGTCCAGCGAGGGCGCCCCACGGGCGAACGAGATCAGCTGCTCGGCGCTCATGGGTGCCAGCGTACGACCTGCCCGGCCGATCACCGTCGGCTGGTGCGGCAGCACACATGCTGGTCCTGGTTCTTCCCCCGGGGTGCTCGCTAGGGTCACAGGCGTGTCCGCCCCACCCCCCGACCGTGCGGCAGCCAGCGAACCGCTGCGCTGCGTCGCGGCGTTGATCGTCGACGACGACGGCCGGATCTTCTTCCAGCGCCGCTCGCCGCAGCGTCGACTGTTCCCCGACACCTGGGACATCGCCGGCGGCCACCTCGAAGCCGGCGAGACGCCGATCGAAGCCCTGCACCGGGAGGTACGCGAGGAGACCGGGTGGACCGTCTCCCACATCCTCGCCGAGGTCGGTGAGTACGCCTACGTCGGCAACGACGGCATCGCCCGGGTCGAGCTCGACTATCTGGTACGGGTCGACGGTGACCTGGCCAATCCGCAGCTCGAAGCCGGCAAGCACACCGAGTTCCGCTGGCTCGCCGCCGACGCGCTCGACGTGCTCGACGAATCGGCTCACGTCAACGACGGGCTGATCCGGCGGATCGCCGAGAACGGCTTCGCCGTACTGCGCTCCCTGAGCCTGTGAGCGCCGGCGACCAGCTGTGGCTGCCCGGTCACCAGTGCGCGGCGCTCACCGCCCCCGTCGTCGACCGGGTGCACCGGGCCGCGATGGCCGCCGCCGACACCGCCGGGGCCGAGCTGCGTCAGCGGTACGGCGGTCCGGCCGCCGTCGGCTACCTGGTCGACCTGCGGACCCGGCTGGCCGCGCCGGCCGGCCTGGTCGACGCCGCCGGGTTCGCCGCCGTCACCCGCTACCAGGACGCGGCGAGCTGTCAGCGGGTGCTGGACAAGCAGGTCGCGTACGGGATGCTGGTGCGCCATCCGGACGGGGCGTTGCGGGCCACCGAACGTGGCGGCGCCTTCCTAACCGACCTGTACGGGCTGCACGCCACGGTCACCGGACAGATCTGGGGTGCCGAGCACGCGGCCCGGCTGGCCCGGCTGGTCGAACTGACCGGCCGACTGCTGGCCGCCGCGCTGGCCGGCACCGGCGACGCCGGCCCGGACACCGGCCACACCGGTGCCGGCCCGGACACCGACACCGGCGGGCAGGACGCGTTCCGCGCGGTCGCCCCGCCGTACGAGCCGGAGGGCACCCCGGCCGGGGTGCTGCTACTCAACCGGCTCACCGTGCTGCGCTACCACCGGGCCGACGCGCACGCCGCCGCCTGGACCGCCGCCGGGCACACCGCCCGCAGCATCGTCGACCTGCCGCCCGGCCCGGCCCGGCTGGCCATCGAGCAGGAGACCGACCGCCGGGCCGCCGGCCCGTACCAGTCGCTGGAGCCAGAGCAGCGGTTGATGCTGCTCGCCGACCTCGCCGCGCTTCCCGGCTGATGCCGCTATCCTCCACCGGTACCCCACCCACCCCTCACCAGGAGGACCGTCTGATGATCGGTCTCGTGCTCGCTGCCGGAGCGGGACGGCGGCTGCGGCCGTACACCGACACTCTGCCGAAAGCGCTGGTACCGGTCGACGGGGAGACCACGATCCTGGACATCGGGCTGCGCAACCTCGCCGCCGCCGGGCTCACCGACGTGGTCGTCGTCGTCGGCTACGCCGCGGACGCGGTCCGGACCCGGCAGGCCGACCTGCAGGACCGCCACGGAGTGAAACTGACCCTGGTCGACAACGACCGCGCCGAGGAATGGAACAACGCGTACTCGCTGTGGCTGGCGCGGGAGCACTTCGCCGCCGGTGCCCTGCTGGTCAACGGCGACACCGTGCACCCGGCCAGCGTCGAGCAGACGCTGCTGGCCGGGCGCGGGCCGGGCATCCTGCTCGCCGTCGACACGGTCAAGAAGCTCGCCGACGAGGAGATGAAGGTCGTCTTCGACGACGCCGGGCAGCTGACCCGGATCACCAAGCTGATGGATCCGGCGCAGGCGCACGGCGAGTACATCGGCGCGACGCTGATCGAGGCGTCGGCCGCCGCCGGGCTCGCCGAGGCGCTGGAGGCGACCTGGCGGCGCGACCCCAACCTCTACTACGAGGACGGCTACCAGGAGTACGCCGACCGTGGCGGTGAGGTGCGGGCAGCGCCGATCGGCAACGTCGACTGGGTCGAGGTGGACAACCACGACGACCTGATCAAGGCGCGGGACATCGCATGCCGCTACTAGCCCGTACCGTGCACACCCCGCTCGCCATCGACGTGCGCCGGGGTGCCGTCGCCGGCCTGGGCGCGCTGCTCGCCGACCGCCGGATCTCCGCCGGCGGCGAGGTCGCCGTGGTGGTCGGCCCCGGCCAGGGCGAGCGGATCGCCGAGCTGATCGCTCCCGGGCTCGGCCGGGCCGACGTCTTCACCGTCGCCGGTGGCACCCTGGAGGCCGCCCACGAGCTGGGCGAGAAGCTGCGGCAACGCTCCTACGACGCGGTCGTCGGCATTGGCGGCGGCAAGACCATCGACACCGCCAAGTACGCCGCCTCCCGGTACGCCGTACCGATGGTGAGCGTGGCGACCAGCCTGGCCAACGACGGGATCGCCTCCCCGGTGGCGTCGCTGGACCACGACGGCGGACGTGGGTCGTACGGCGTGCACATCCCGCTGGCGATCGTGGTCGATCTGGACTTCGTCTCCGACGGCCCGGACCGGCAGACCCGGGCCGGCGTCGGGGACGCGCTGAGCAACCTCAGCGCGGTCGCCGACTGGGAGTTGGCGCACGCGGTCCGCGACGAGCCGATCGACGGTCTCGCCGTGACGCTGGCCCGCACCGGGGCGGAGGCGCTGATCAGCCATCCGGGCGGGCTCGGCGACGACGCGTTTCTGACCACCCTCGCCGAGGCGTTGATCCTGGGCGGGATCGCGATGGCGGTGTGCGGGTCGAGCCGGCCGGCCAGCGGCGGCTGTCACGAGATCTCGCACGCCCTCGACCTGCTGCATCCCGGGGCCGGTTCGCACGGCGAGCAGGTCGGGCTGGGTGCGCTGTTCTGTACCTTCCTGCGCGGGGACCGGCTGCGGTTCGGGCAGTTGGCGGCGGCGCTGCGCCGGCACGGGCTGCCGGTGCGCCCCGCTGACCTGGGGCTGACCGACGACGACTTCGTCGCCGCCGTGCTGCACGCCCCGCACACCCGGCCGGACCGGTACACCATCCTGGAACACCTGCACCTCGGTGCGGATGCCGTCCGGGGGCGGCTGGCAGAATACCTCGATGCCCTCAGCATGCCTTCAAGGTGAACAAACAGTGTCTACCCCGTTCCTGAAAGCCTTCTTTCAGGCAAACAGAGGGGGTGGGCTGTTCAGCGAGGCGGTCAGCCAGCGGCTGGGGGCGGTGTTCGCGTACGCCGCCGCCCGGCTGCGGTTGGCACCGACCGTGCTGACGGTGGCGAACCTGCTGCTCGGGCTGGCCGCGTCGGTAACGGTGATCGCGACCGCCGACGCGGTGGCCGACGGCTCCGTCCCGGCCTGGCTGATCGGGCTGGTCGCGCTGGTCGGCTGGCAGATCGCGTACGCGCTGGACTGCGCCGACGGGCAGTTGGCCCGGGTGACCGGGCAGACCAGCGCGGCCGGGGCCCGGGTCGACGTGCTCTGCGACGTGGCCGCGCAGATCGCGCTGGTCACGGCGCTGTCCGCGGTGGCGGTGGCGCAACTGCCGGAGACCCCGGTGTGGCTGCTCGCGGCGTTCGCCGGCACCTGGATGGTGAACCTGGTGACCTCGGTGATGCAGGCCGGCCCGAACGCGGCCAGCATGGTCACCTCGACCTCGCTGCCCGTACGGCTGGTGAAGCTGATCCGCGACTACGGCGCGGTGATCTTCGTCGCCGGGTTGGTGCTGACCGTCGCTCCGGTGCTGACGGTCTGGCTGATCGCCGCGTTCACTCTGGTCAACGGCGGTTTCCTGCTGGCCAGCATCACCTTCTCGGCCCGCGCCGCCCTACGCTGACCGACCCTCACGGGCCGGAAGATCGATCTTGGTGGCGGGTCAAGTGATCCTGGTGGTGACCGCCTCGTAGATCGCGAGGTGCTGCTTCATCACCACGTCGGGGTGGAAGGTCGTCTCGTAGCGGGTGCGGGCGACGCCGGCCAGCGCGGCGGCGCTGGCGCGGGCGACCGGCAGGGCGGCGGCAAGTGCGGCAGTCTCCGGCGGCACCACCCAGCCGGCAGCGGCGCCGGTGCCAGCGTGGCCAGCCGCGTCGGCGCCGATCAGGTAGGGGATGCCGCCGAGGGCGGTGCCGAGCACCGGCCGGCCGCTGGCCAACGCCTCGATCACCACGGTCGGCAGGACGTCGTGCCAGGTGGAGACGGCCAGCACCACGGCGCTGGCGCGCAGCGCGTCGCGTACCGCTGATCTGTCCAGCGGGCCGAGGAAGTCTATGTCGGCGCGGCCGGCGGCGGCCGAGGTGACGAGCGGCCGCAGCTCGCCGTCGCCGCCGATGCGCAGTGTGCCGAGCGACCCGTCCGGGTGCCGCTGCCAGGCGTCGAGCAGCAGGCCGATGCCCTTCTCCGGGGTGAGCCGACCGAGAAAGAGGAAGCCGTCGCCGAGCGGGGCGGGCGGCCCGGGATCGGCGATCGCGTTCGGCTTGACCACGACCCGCTCGTCGGGGACGCCGTAGTCGCGCAGGTGCCCGGCGACCGCCGAGGTGAGCGCGATGAACCGGTCGACCGACCGCCAGGTGGGCCGGTGCAGCGCCAGGGTCGCCGCCATCACCGCGCTCTGCGCCCGGGAACCCCGGTAGCAGCGGTGCACCACCCCGGGCAGGCCGATCGCCCGGCCCCGGCACTCGGTGCAGATCCGGCCGTCGCGGAAGTACAGCCCGGCCGAGCAGACCTGCCGGTAGTTGTGCACGGTGTGCACCACCGGCACCCGATGCCGGTGCGCGGTGCGGATCGCCCAGGGCGAGATCAGCGGGTACGGGTTGTGCAGGTGCAGCACGTCCGGCCGGTGCTCGGCGAGCAGCCGGTCCAGGTCGCGTTGGGCGGCCGGGGCGTAGCTGGGCGAGATCGGCAGCAGCGCCTTGCCGGTGGCCGGCAGCGCCGGAATGTCGTCGGAGCTGCGCAGGAACGGGATCACCTCGACGCCGGCGGCGGTGAGCTGGTCGATCTCGCTGTCGACGATGACGTTCTCGCCGGACGGCTGGGCCTGCCGGTATCGGTTGTGCGCCACGACGACTCTCACCGGTCAACCCTCCTGCTCGACGTCGTCAGACGCTACCGTCTAGGACGTGCCCGAGTTGCCGGAGGTACAGGCGCTCGCGGCCTACCTGCGCCAGCGCGCGGTCGGCCGTCGGGTCGAGCGTGTCGAGGTGTCGGCGATCAACGCGCTCAAGACGTACGATCCGCCGCCGTCGGCGGTCGCCGGCGCGGCGGTGACCGACGCCGGCCGGCACGGCAAGTTCCTCAACGTCACGTTCGGCGCGACGGCCGGCGGGGCGGAGCTGCACCTGCTGGTGCATCTGGCGCGGGCCGGCTGGCTGCACTACCGGGAGTCGTTTCCCTCGGCCGCGCCGTTGAAGCCGGGCAAGGGGCCGATCGCCGTACGGGTCCGCCTCGACGACGGCTCGGGCTTCGACCTGACCGAGGCCGGTACGCAGAAGAAGCTGGCCGCGTACCTGGTGACCGATCCGGCGCAGGTGCCCGGGGTGGCCCGGCTGGGTCCGGACGCGCTCGCGGTGGACCCGGGCACCTTCGCGCAGCGGCTACGCAGTCGGCGGGGTCAGGTCAAGGGGGTGCTGACCGAGCAGGAGGTGCTGGCCGGCATCGGCAACGCGTACTCGGACGAGATCCTGCACACCGCGCGGTTGTCGCCGTTCGCGTTGACCAACCGGCTCACCGACGATCAGCTGGCGGGGTTGTACGAGGCGGCGCGGCGGGTGCTGACCGACGCGGTGGACCGGTCGGTGGGTCAGCGGGCGGCCGAGCTGAAGGGCGAGAAGCGCTCGGGGATGCGGGTGCACGGTCGAACCGGCCTTCCCTGCCCTGTTTGCGGCGACCAGGTGAGAGATGTCTCTTTTGCAGATTCGAGCCTGCAGTACTGCCCCACCTGCCAGACCGGCGGCCGCCCACTCGCTGACCGACGGTTGTCCCGTCTTGTGCGTTAGGTGACGAAATGGGGCGCAGAAGTCTGTACGCCCCGCGCCACGGCGATCTGCACCACAAAGGAGACTTCCTCGGGGACGATCCATCGGTATAGTGGCCCGGTCCCAATGCTCAACACCACCGGAACCGCCGGTCCCCACCGTTCGGCCCGGGGGGCGTAAAGTCACTCGGGTTACCGTCCGTGTACGGGCGCCGTGAGAGACTGAGCTGGTGGGCGAGCCAAGCCTTCACGGAGAGTAGGCGGCACGTGTCACGCGGGAGGACGTGGGTGAGGTGACAACAAGCCTCCAGCGCCCGGTAACCAACACCAGCCGGAGCAACAGGGTGCGCCACGTCGACAGCTTCGAGATCCAACCGCCGACGCCGACACCGACCAACGGCGTACCCCGGTCCGCCTGGGCCCGGGCACGGCGTCGCGCGTCGCGCTGGCACCGTCCGTACACCGCGGCCCTGCTCGCGCTGGACTTCGCGGCGGCGGTGCTGGCCAGCTACCTGTCGATCTCGCTGTTCGAGAAGGCCACCTCCGGGTTCTCCGACGCCGACGTGGACGCCACCTGGTTCCACACGGTCACCTACCTGCTGCTGCCGCTCGGCTGGGTGGTGGTGCTCTGGGGCACCGGCTCCTACGACCGGCGCTACCTCGGGCTCGGCACCGACGAGTTCAAGCGGGTGCTGCGCGGTGGGGTGACGGTCGCCGCCAGCGTCTCGTTCCTCGCCTTCGCCACCAAGACCGACCTGTCCCGGCTCTCGGTGGCCACCGCGCTGCTCGGCGCGCTGGCGTTCATCCTGATGGTCCGCTTCCTCGCCCGGTACGCCCTGCACGTACTGCGTCGGCGGATCGGGCAGGCCACGCACCGGATGGTGCTGGTCGGCACCCTGCCGGAGACCCTGGAGGTCTTCACGGCGGTGACCCGTAGTCCCGCCGCCGGGCTGATGCCGGTCGCGATCCACCTCACCGACGGCTACGCGGCGGCCCGGGGTCTCGAGACCCCGGTGCCGGTGTACGCCGGCCGCAACGTCCTCGCGCTGGTCCGGGAGGTCGGCGCGGACACCATCGCGGTCTGCGGCTCGGCCAGCTCCGAGCCGGGCGAGCTGCGCCGGCTCGCCTGGCAGCTGGAGGGCAGCGGGATCGACCTGGTGGTCGCACCGCAGCTGACCGACATCGCCGGTCCACGGGTGCACATCCGGCCGATCGAAGGTCTGCCGCTGCTGCACGTCGAGGAGCCCACCCTGTCCGGGCTGGGCTGGCTGGCCAAGAACCTGCTGGACCGGGTGGCCGCCGGGCTGGGTCTGATCATGCTGGCGCCACTGTTCCTGGCCGTGGCGATCGCGATCCGGTTCTCCGACCGGGGCCCGGTCTTCTTCCGGCAGCCCCGGGTCGGCCACGAGGGCCGGGTGTTCCGCGTCTGGAAGTTCCGGACCATGTACGTCGACGCCGAGGAGCGGCTCGCCTCGCTGGTCGACCAGAACGAGACCGACGGCATGCTGTTCAAGATTCGCAACGATCCGCGGGTCTTCCCGATCGGCCGCTTCCTGCGGGCCAGCTCGATCGACGAGCTGCCCCAGCTGATCAACGTGCTCAAGGGCGAGATGTCGCTGGTCGGGCCGCGGCCGCTGCCCGCCGACGACGGTGACTTCCTCGGCGACGTCCGGCGGCGGCTGCTGGTCCGGCCCGGGATGACCGGGCTGTGGCAGGTCTCCGGCCGGTCCGACCTGTCCTGGGACGAAGCGGTCCGGCTGGACCTCTACTACGTCGACAACTGGTCGCTGACCTACGACCTGAGCATCCTGTGGCGCACCATCGGCGTCGTGCTGGCCCGCAAGGGTGCCTACTGACCGATCCCGGATGCCGACGGATGACAGAAAGTCCGTCGAAAGCGGGCAGCCGACCGCTGACCGACCGATCGTCGCCTTCCGCTTGGCAGCACCGCCGGTAGCGGACAAGATCTGTCCGTGGCGGCAAACCTATCCGCACCACTGGCGGTCCTGGCTCTGGTGACCGCGCTGACCGCCGCGGTGTACGCGGTCGTCCGGCTGCGCGCCCGGCGCGGGATCGCCACCGCGACGCAGCGGGCGACGTACCAGGTCCTGCACACCGCCGGCCTGGCCGCCGAACCGCTGCGCAACGGACTGGGCGCAGCCGACGCGGCCAAGGCGGTCCGGCACCTGCGGGCACTGGTCGGCGCCCCGGGCGCGGCGCTGACCGGCAGCGAGGCGGTGCTCGCGTTCGACGGCCGCGGCCAGCACCACGCCGACCAGTTCACCGCCGCCGCCCAGCGGGCGTTCGACGCCGGCCGATCCCTCGTGCTGACCGCCCGGGACCTGCCCTGTGACCGGCCCGACTGTCTGGTGCGTGGGGCCGTCGTCGCCCCGCTCACCGGGCCGGACGACGGCGCCACCGTCGCGCTGGTCGCGGTGGTCGACGACGATCCGGCACCAGGGCTGGTGCAGGCGACCCTGGAGACCGCCCGGTGGGCCGGCAGCCAACTGGCGCTGGCCGAGCTGGACTCGTCGCGGGAACGGCTGGCCAGGGCCGAGGTGCGGGCACTGCGGGCGCAGATCAGCCCGCACTTCATCTACAACGCGCTGACCGCGATCGCGTCGTTCGTCCGCACCGACCCGGAACGGGCCCGGGATCTGATCCTGGAGTTCGCCGAGTTCACCCGCTACTCGTTCCGGGCGCACGGCGAGTTCACCACGCTGGCCGAGGAGCTGCGGTCGATCGACCGCTACCTGACCATCGAACGGGCCCGGTTCGGCGAACGGCTCCAGGTCCGGCTGCAGATCGCCCCGGAGGTGCTGCCGGTCCATCTGCCCTTCCTCTGCCTGCAGCCACTGGTGGAGAATGCGGTACGGCACGGGCTGTCCCGCAAACCTGGGCTCGGCACGGTCAGCATCGAGGCGCGCGACGCCGGGACCGAGTGCCACATCACCGTCGAGGACGACGGGGTGGGGATGGACCCGGCGGTGCTGACCGCCGGCGCCGACCCGGTACGTCGCGGCGCCGACCCGGCCGACGACGCCGGCCAGCACGTCGGCCTGTCGAACGTCGACGAACGGCTGCGCTCGGTCTTCGGCGACGAGTTCGGGCTGGTGGTGGAGACGGCGGTGGGAGCGGGTACGAAGGTGAGCATGCGGGTGCCGAAGTTCCACCCCGACGTACGACCTGGGGCGGGCGCGACCGGCCGGTGGGAGGTGCTGTCGTGACCCCGTTCCTCCGGGTGCTCGCGGTGGACGACGAACCCCCCGCCCTCGACGAACTGGCGTACCTGCTGCGGGCCGACCCCCGGGTGGCCCGGCTGCACACCGCCGCCGACGCCACCGAGGCGCTGCGGGTGCTGCGCGACACCGACGTCGACGCCGTCTTCCTCGACATCCGGATGCCCGGGCTGGACGGTATGGAGCTGGCCCGGGTGCTGCGCCGGTTCGCCCGGCCACCGGCGATCGTCTTCGTCACCGCGTACGACGACGCCGCGGTCGACGCCTTCGACCTCGGTGTCACCGACTACGTCCGCAAGCCGGTACGCGCGGAGCGGCTGGCCGAGTCGGTCCGCCGGGTGCTGACCGCCCGGGTGGTGCCGACCCATCCGGCGGCAATCGCCCGCAACGAGGAGGACCCGGCGATCCCGGTGGAGCTGGCCGGGACCACCCGGATGCTGCCCCGGTCGGCGGTGCGCTGGGTGGAGGCGCAGGGCGACTACGCCCGGCTGCACACGGCCGACGGCTCGCACCTGGTCCGGGTGCCGCTGGCCACCCTCGGCGAACGCTGGGCCGACGCCGGCTTCGTCCGCATCCACCGGTCGTTCCTGGTCCAGCTCCGGCTGATCACCGAGCTGCGGCTGGCCAACTCCGGGTACGTAGTGGTGATCGACGGCACCGAGCTGCCGGTCTCCCGACGACACACCCGGGAACTGAAGGACAAGCTGGTCCGGGCGGCCAAACACGACTGGAGCAGGTGACCGACGGCCAACCGGGCTCCCGCTAGGCGGCCCGGCGGCGGCGCAGTGTGGCGACCGCCGACCCGGCCAGTGTGAGCAGGCACTCAGGCAGCTGCCCGTCGGCCAGCGCGGCACCGAACAGCGCCTCCCCGGTCGAGTCGTCCGAGTTGGCGTACGCGCTGATGAACCTGGCCACCCACCGCGCGTCATAGCCCGCCTCGTCGATGCCGGGAAAGTCGAGGGCCCAGCCGCCGGCCGGTACGTCGTCGCCGACCATCGTCGCGGCCAGGCACCACGCGACGTCGTACGCCCCGGTGACCCCGCTGCGGTCCACCACCGCGTCGAAGACATCCGCTACGCCGTCGCTGTCACCGGCCAGGGCGGAGCGCAGGATCTCAGCCGCGTCGGTGAACGCCTCGTCGGCCCCATCGCGTCGGTCGGTCATGAGCCGAAGGGTAGGCGGCGAGGTCAAGGCGCCGGCCGGGTCGCCGTCACCGGCAGGACGGCCGACATCGCGTTCCAGCCGAGGAGGCGCTAAGGTGCCCTGCGGACCTTCGGCCGATGGAGGACGTCCCCATGCTCGTGTCACGCGGCTCCCGCACCGCCGCCCTGGCGTTCTGCGCAATCCTGCTGGTCGGCGCGGCGGGCTGCGCCGAACCGGCGGCCACCGAGGAGTCCCAGGTCAACTCGGTGCGGCTGTACGGCACCGACGGCAACATGAGCAACTCTTTCCGTGATGGCTTCGAAGGACAGACCGCGCTGCTGTCCGGGATGAAGGGCACCAGCCCGCTCACCCCGCTGTCGGACGACTTCATCAGCAGGCTGCGCACGGTCGACCGGCAACTCACCGACTTCCTGTACGCCGGCGAGGCGTACGACGCGGTGGTGATCAGCGCGCTCGCCACCCAGTTGGCCGGCAGCACCGACCCGACCGACATCGCCGCCCAGATCAACGGGGTGACCACCGGCGGTGAGCAGTGCGACGTCGTCGCAGTGTGCCTGGAGCTGGCCCGGGACGGGACGGACATCGCCTACCGGGGGGTCTCCCTGAAACGGGGTGGCTTCACCGACGTCGGTGAGCCGTCCACCGCCAGCTACGCCACCCTGCACTTCGACGGCGACGGCCAGATCAACGACGGCAAGACCGAGTTCGTCGGCGCCGGTGACGAGTCGACGACCACAACGGCCGCGCCGCCACCGGCCGAGCCGGAGACCTTCGCCACCCGCGCCGAGGCACCGCTGAAGCTGGGCGGCCTGCTGCCGCGCACCGGCGACCTGGCGTTGGCGTACCCGCCGTTGGCGGCCGGCGCGGCGCTCGCGGTCCGGGAGATCAACGAGTCCGGCGGGGTGCTCGGTGAGCCGGTCGAGTGGTTCGACGGCGACGACGGGACCAACCCGGATGTGGCCCGCCGGACAGTTGCCGGGCACGTCGACGAAGGGGTACACGTCATCATCGGCGCCGGTGCGTCCGGCGTCTCTCGCGAGGTGCTACCGGACGTGGAAGCCGCCGGGCTGATCCTGTTCTCGCCCAGCAACACCGACGCCGGGCTGAGCGAGGTCGACGACCAGGGGCTGTACTTTCGTACCGCGCCGTCGGACCTGCTGCAGGGGCGGGCGCTCGCCGACGTGATCCTGCGGGACGGGTCGCAGCGGATCGCGCTGGTGGCCCGCAAGGACTCGTACGGTGAGGGCCTGCAGGAGAACGTCCGGGCGGAGCTGGACCGGGCCGGGGTCGGACCGGACCGGCTCAAGCTGCTCAGCTACGAGCCGCCGGCCGGGGCGGACGCGCCGCCGGTGAACTTCGACAGTGAAGCCCAGGAGATCAAGGCGTTCGGCGCGGACGCGGTCCTGATCATCGGTTTCGCCGAGTCGGCCGAGGTGATCAAGTCGCTGGCTGCGGCCGGGCTGCCGATCGCCGAGTAGGACCCGCCCGGTAGCAGATCAGGCCGGCGGTCGCCAGGCCCCCGCCGGCCGGTCCGCCCAGCTGGCACTTTCTCGGGATCACAGGCAGGTTGCCGCTGCGTACGGTTCCTTTGTCAGCAGCCAGGACGATCTGCGGAAGAGGCGGCAGGATGAGTGAGTGGGTCGATCCGGCCCTCGGTGACGGGGCGGTCGAAGCGGAACAGGGACTGGGCCCGAGCGGCGACCCGGGCCACGACGATGCCGGCTACGAGCCGTACGGCGACGGTCCTTACAGCAGCGGGTCGTACACGATAGTCCAGCACAATCTTGACGGCTCCACCGACGTGCTGGTCGACCGGGACGGGGACGGCCTCGCCGACGTGGTCCTGCACGACAGCGACGGCGACGGGCTGGCGGAGCTCGCGTACGTCGACGGAGACGGGGACGGTCGGCTGGAGAGCATGCTGCGCGACTTCGACGGCGACGGGCGGGTCGACGAGGTCGGCACGGACACCAACGGCGACGGCTGGATCGACGCCGTCGCCACCGACACCGACGGGGACGGTCTGATCGACCAGGTGGCGGCCGACACCGATCACGACGGCCGGACGGACACCTGGGTCCAGGACACTGACTTCGACGGCCGGGCGGACCAGACGCTGCGCGACGCCGACCAGGACGGCGTGCCGGAGACGGTGACCTACCTGCACCCGACGGTCAACCCCTACGCGGCGAGGTGAGGCCGGGTCGCGACCGGGTCGCGACCGGCCGGATGGCACCCTACTGTCGACATCCGCAGCTGTTGTGACTGAGTGATGGAGGGACCTGGGATGACCGAGGCACAGGAGTCGGTGGAGACGCGCGGTGATGATCGCGTCGATCTACTCAAGGCCGACACCAACAACGACGGACAGACCGACGTCTGGGTGGTCGACACCGACGGCGACGGCAAGGCCGACATGTACCAGTTCGACACCGACGGGGACGGCAAGGTCGACATCACCATGGTCGATCTGGACGAGGACGGCACCCCGGACGAGGTGGTCGACGGCGACGGCGGACACCCGCCGGCGAGCTGAGTGCGGTACGCGTCGTGACGACAGCGGCCCGGCGGATCTCCGCCGGGCCGCTGTCGACGTTGTGCACGTCGACGTTCGTGAAACAAGGGGCGGTGACCCCGGACGAGCCGGGGTCACCGCCCCTTGGCGTAGCCGATGTCAGCCACTTGGAGAGGCCAGTCAATCACCCTGCCGCTGCTGGGGAATCTGCCCCTGCAGCAGGGCACGTACTTCCGACTCCCGGTATCGGCGGTGGCCGCCCAACGTCCGTATGGCGCTGAGCTTGCCGGCCTTCGCCCACCGGGTGACGGTTTTCGGGTCGACTCGGAACATCGACGCCACCTCGGCCGGCGTGAGCAACGGCTCTGGTTCGTGCGTACGCGATGCCATCAGTCACTCCTCCACAGTGCTATAGACATCGGCCGGGGTCCCGCCGGCCGACGCGTCTCCCATGGTCCGGCTAGTCCCCGATGTCCGACATGGGCCGAACGGCCGAACGTCCTTGGATGGACGGATGAGCAATGACCGATTTTTATCCTTTTCTTATGACAGAACATACCATAATCGGACTCTTGATCACCGGTCGTGAACGGGTGATTACGAAACTTATTCAGGATTCGCGGAAAAATCTGCGCCTAGTACCCGGTGATTGAATCTGATTCGCCCCTTTTGGCGACTACTAGTTGCAGCGCTCCAGTAGCTGAACGGCACGCCACCGGGCAACCAGCTTCTCGTACGCCTCGCCGGCCGCCTCGGCATCGCCCCGACCGAGCGCCGCCAACCCGGCGCTCACCAGACCCGGCGAATCGTCGGCCTCCAGCGTCTCGTCCGGCAGCAGACGCACCAACCCACCGTAGTCAAGCTCCACCACCGACCGCGGATGGAACTCCTCGAGCCAGCGGGCACTCTCCTCCACCGCCTCGGTGATCGGCGCATCCCCCACCGACTTGCGCAACACCGACAGTCCGCGCGACGCCCGACGACGGGCCTTGGAGATCTCGGTCCGGTAGCGCAGCGCCCGGCGCGCCCCGGCGACGATCAGGTCACGCTCGGCCAGGTCCACGAAGACGAACCACCGCAACGGCACCCCCCAGGTGGCGGCCTGCTCGTGCACCCGCGGTACCCCGTGCTCCAGCACCCGGGCACCGCTGCGCCAGTCGTCGATCACCGCCCTGGCCTGACCGGCCAGTACCGGCGGGACGAACGCGTCGGCCAGCACCGACGGGACACCGTCGCGCGCGCTCAACGCTGCCTCCGCCACCCGCACCCGCAGATTCCACGGGCAGACCAGCAGCGTGTCGTCCGACTCCAGCACGTACGCCTCGTCCGGCAGGTCGGGCAGCCGGGTCCAGCCCGCGCCGAGCGCCTCAATCACCGCCGTCCGCTGCCGGCCCGGCCCTTCCAGCGGGCCGACCGCGCGACCCTCCCGCACGTATCGGCGCCAGTAGACCTGTCGCTCGCGGTCGAACGCGGCCAGCGGCTCGTACACCCGCAGGTATGAGGCGAAGGAAGCGAAGAGGGACGGCACGGCGCGATCCTCCCACGAAACCGCACGACACCGCCCCCGCCGGGGGCAAACACCCCCGCAGCGGGCTGGTCCGTCGCGCTGCGGCCGATACTAGGCTCAAGCCAGCAGGGCTCACCGGCCCGGCGCACCGGACGCACCTCACGAGGGTGCCGACACCGTCTCAGGAGCAGACATGGGCGTCTTCACCACCACTGCCGGCCCCGGCACCGCCACCGGGCACGAACAGGTCGTCTTCTGCCAGGACCAGCCGACCGGGCTGCGAGCGATCATCGCCATCTACTCGACCGCGCTCGGGCCGGCGCTCGGCGGCACCCGTTTCTACCCGTACGCCTCCGAAGCCGACGCCCTGCACGACGTGCTGGACCTGTCCCGGGGGATGGCCTACAAGAACGCGATGGCCGGACTCGACCTGGGTGGTGGCAAAGCGGTCATCTGGGGCGATCCGGAGCAGCTCAAGACCGAGGCACTGCTGCGCGCGTACGGCCGGTTCGTCGAATCGCTCGGCGGGCGCTACTACACCGCCTGCGACGTCGGCACCTTCGTGCCGGACATGGACGTCGTGGCCCGGGAGACCCGGTTCGCCACCGGGCGCAGCCGTGCGCAGGGCGGGGCCGGTGACTCCTCCGAGCTCACCGCCTGGGGGGTGTTCCAGGGCATGCGCGCCGCCGCCGAGCACCGGTGGGGTTCGGCCAGTCTCGCCGGCCGGCGGGTCGGCATCGCCGGGCTCGGCAAGGTGGGCCGGCAGTTGACCGGGCATCTACTCGACGACGGTGCCGCGGTGATGGCCACCGACGTCAGCGAACAGGCCCTGGACTGGGCCCGGCGCACCCACCCGCAGGTGGACCTGGTGGACGACACCGACGTGCTGATCCGCCAGGAGATCGACGTCTACGCGCCCTGCGCGCTCGGCGGGGCGCTCGACGACGACACTGTGCCGGCGCTGCGGGCCGCAATCGTCGCCGGGGCTGCCAACAACCAGTTGGCCCACCCCGGCGTCGAGAAGCTGCTCGCCGAGCGAGGCATCCTCTACGCCCCGGACTACGTCGTCAACGCCGGCGGGGTGATCCAGGTGGCCGACGAGGTGACCGGGGCCACGACACCGTCGGCCAACGGCCGGTACGGGTTCGACTTCGACCGGGCCAAGGCGCGGGCGACGCGCATCTACCAGACCACTCGGGAGATCCTGCGCAGCGCCGACCGGGAGGGCGTGCCGCCGGCGGTGGCGGCCGACCGGCTCGCTGAACGCCGGATGGCCGAGGTTGGTCGGCTGCGCGCGATCCATCTCCGGTGAGCCGCCACCCCTGAGCAGCGCCGTCCTGGGAGCAGACCCGCCGGTCCGGTCGGGTGGCCGTCACCGCGCGTGTGGAGAATCACCCGTACGGGTCACGAGCGGCGGGGATCGGGCTCCTTACCTCCCAGCTGCCCGTGACGGACCCCGCTGCTGCCCGTGACGACGTCGGCCGCCGATGACGCGCGGGAGCGACCCGATGCAACCCGAGGTGCCGAACCTGGGTTCGCCCATGTACCGTAAGAGCCACGAGAGATGCCTGACGTCATCGGGGCCCGCCTTCGGGCTGCCCCGAATTCTGTGCGAGGGGGTCGAGCCATGGGGCGCGGCCGTGCTAAGGCCAAGCAGACAAAGGTGGCCAGGGAGCTGAAATACCACTCCCCGAACACCGACCTCGCCGCCTTGCAGCGAGAGCTCGCCGGCAGCGGCAAGTCGGACCGTGATTTCGACGACGAGTACGATCCGTACCTCGACGACGATGACGAGGACGACCCAGCCGACGACGACCGGGGTAACTGGACACCCTCTTCGTCCCGCTGAGGGTCCGACTGATCAGAGCACGCGGTCAGTGTCCGCGTGCTGATTCGTGTCGACGAGGACTCCGGCCCGGCTGGTCGCCGTACGTGTGTCGGAATGCCACCATCCGGTGGTGCGTACCCCAAGACGGGGTAGGCACCACCGGATGTCCATCGGCACGCGGGGCGGCTGGTGCGTCCGCCATGTCCGCGTACGGGGGCCGGTCAGGGCGGTCGACGAAACCGGTTGAAGCGGTCAACGGGGGCGGTTGTTCCAGTTGTAGAAGGTCGGAATGTTCTCGAAGTGGTTCCAGGCGCAGACCGCGCCGTCGGCACCGTCCGCCTCGGCGCGCCGCCGCCGGGCCTGATCCGCTTCGGCGAGCAGCAGTGCCAGACCGTCCCGGACGGCGTACACCCGGTCCGCCACCTGATCGTCGCCACCTGCTTCGGCGACGGTGGCGCCCGGGGCTGCACCGACCGGTTCAGGCCGCTGCCGGCTGGTCTCTGGCATGGGCCAACACTCCCTCCAGTAGATGGATCTTGCTGTTACGGCAGTGGTTGGTCTCCGTACCATCAAAACGCCCGTGTTCGAAGTAACGGTTGGCAGCGTGACCACCTCCGCAGAACCGGAAGTACGGACAGGTGGTCCGGCATGCCTCGACGCCCGCCACGAACTCGGTGACCCAGGGTGTCCGTTCCGGCGTGGCGAGGATCTCGGCCAGCCCACTGGTCAGCACGTTTCCGCTGGTGAAGTCCCCGTACCGGGGGTCGGAAAAGCCGGCCAGCTCCGGCGAGAGCAGCACCACCGACCCGTCGTACCCGATGGTGGGGATCGGGTCGAGCTGGCGGGGCAGCACCTCGTCGGCCGTGCCGTCGAGCACGGCCGCCGCGTACCGCAGTGACCATTCCACCTCGCGCAGATGGATCCGCGGTGCCCGCCGCCAGGCTCCGACCAGTTCCGCCCAGAAGCCGGCGACGGCCCGGTCCGGCCAGCGGTTCGGCCGGACGTTCACGCCCTCCGTCTCCTCGATGTTGATGCCCAGCACGTCGCAGCCGAGGCCGAGGAAGAAGCGGTACAGCTCGGTGGCCAGGCCAGGGCTCGGGTCGCTGACCACGCAGAGCGCCGAGAATTCGATCCCATGCCGGCGTAGCGCTTCGACACCGCTCCGGATCTGGTCGTAAGCGGGCCGACCACCCCGGGTGTGCCGGCTGTCGTTACGCGCCCGCGGACCGTCGACGCTGACGCTGACCCTCACCCGGTACTCGCGGAAGAACTCACACCAGGGGTCGTCGATCAAGGTCGCGTTGGTCTGCACGTGGTGCTCCACGTCGGCGCTGAACGGGCGGATCAGCGCCGCCAGATGGTCCGGCCCGGCGGCCAGCGGCTCACCACCGTGCCAGACCACCGAGAACCGGCGTCCCCGCTGCGCCGCCCAGACGTTCACCGGCCGGGCGACAGCCTCGGCCACGGCGACCGGCATCCGCCGGTTGGCCGCCCGCAACGGCAGGTAGCAGTAGCTGCAGTCCAGGTTGCACAGCGTGGTGGGCTGCATGACGACGTAGCTCGGGACGGTCGCCACGCCGCGCATGCCGGTGGGGGCCGGCCGCTCCCCACCGGCCGGGTCCTGCCGGGTTTCGGCCCTGCTCATCCCCATCCTCCTGCCTGTGACGGATGCCGTTTCAGGCTAGGTGTCGGGGTCTGCCGAGGTGAATCGGCGGTACGGCCCGCCGGGACGCGGCGGCGACGGCCCGCCCGGATGACGCGGCAGCGGCCCGCCGTCAGCCCCGGGTGTGGTGGCCGACCATCTGTACGGTGCCGCTGCCCTCGATGATGTCGCCGGCCTGCCAGGCCTCGATGCCGCTGCCGGTCAGGCAGGCGAGCGCCCGGTCGGCGTCCTGGGCTGAGACGATGGCGAACATGCCGACGCCCATGTTGAACGTCGACTCCATCTCGTTGTCCTCGATCCGCCCCTTCGCCTGCACCAGATCGAAGATCGGCTGCGGCCTCCAGGTGGCGCGGTTGACCAGCGCGTCGACGTGCTCAGGGAGGATCCGCACCAGGTTTCCGGGGATGCCACCGCCGGTCACGTGGGCCAGGGCCCGGACCTCGCACTCCTCGATCAGCTTCAGGCAGTCCCGGGCGTAGATCTTGGTCGGGGTGAGCAGCTCCTCACCCAGGGTCCGCTGCCGGCCGAAGTCGTCGACCACCGTGTCCAGCCGCATCCGACCGGCACCGAGCAGCACGTGGCGGACCAGCGAGTAGCCGTTGGAGTGCAGGCCCGAGGAGCGCATCGCGATCACCACGTCGCCCACCTCGACGCGGTCCCGGCCGAGGATCTCGCTCTCCTCGACCACGCCGACGCCGGTCGCGGAGACGTCGTACTCGTCCGGCCGCAGCACCCCGGGGTGTTCGGCGGTCTCGCCGCCGAGCAGTGCGCAACCGGCGTACCGGCAGCCGTCGGAGATGCCGGCGCCGATCTCGGCGACCTTGTCCGGCACGACCTCGCCGCAGGCGATGTAGTCGAGCAGGAACAGCGGCTCCGCCCCACAGGCGACCAGGTCGTCGACCACCATCGCGACCAGGTCGATGCCGACCGTGTCGTGGATGTTCATCTGTTGGGCGATGACCAGCTTGGTGCCCACCCCGTCCGTCGACGAGGCCAGGATCGGGTGCCGGTACTTCTGCACGTCGAGCCGGAAGAGCCCGGCGAAGCCGCCGATGTCGCCCATCACCTCGGGCCGGGTCGTCTTGTGCACCTTCGACTTGAGCAGCTCGACGGCGCGCTCACCGGCGTGGATGGAGACGCCGGCGTCCGCGTACGTCACCGTGCGTTTGCGGCCGGACCGGCCGGCGCTGGCCGTCCACGGCTGGCGGTTGACCGTCCGGGCGCCGGAGTCGTCGGCGGGCGGGCCGACGTCCGCGCTGCCGCGCTCAGTCACGTGCGTCACGGTTCTCCCCTTTGTGCTTCTCGCGGCGAAGCCGCGTCGGGTAGCTGTCGAGGATCGCTCGACTCGGGCTGCCGGTCGGACGGCCGAGGCCGGTCCGGCCGGTGCTACGGGCGGTGCAGGGCCTCGGGGCCGCCAGTGCTGACAGCGAACCGTTGAGCGCCCGGGCCGGTCCGGTCGCCGCCGGCCTGATAGTCCTGCTCGGTGATGTCCCCCGGATGGCCGACCCCGCCAGCGACCCGGCGGTCCACACCTTCGAGCACGTGCTTGCCGATCAGATTGCCAGCTGGCAACTCGATCGGGTACTCCCCATCGAAACATGCCCGACACAATCGTGTCTTCGGCTGCTCGGTTGCCGCTATCAGACCGGCAAGCGATACATAACCGAGAGTATCCGCACCGATGGACCGGCGTATACCCTCAGTGTCCAGCCCGTTGGCCAGCAGCTCAGCCCGGGTGGCGAAGTCGATGCCGTAGAAGCACGGCCAGCTCACCGGCGGCGACGAGATGCGTACGTGCACCTCCAGGGCACCCGCCTCGCGCAGCATCCGCACAATCGCCCGCTGGGTGTTGCCCCGCACGATCGAATCGTCGACCACCACCAGGCGCTTGCCGCGGACGTTCTCGCGCAGCGGGTTGAGTTTCAACCGGATGCCGAGCTGGCGCAGCGTCTGGGAGGGCTGGATGAACGTACGGCCGACGTACGAGTTCTTCATCAGGCCGGCGCCGTAGGTGATGCCGGACTGCTCGGCGTAGCCGATCGCGGCCGGCGTGCCCGACTCCGGCACCGGGATCACCAGGTCCGCCTCGACCGGGTGCTCCCGGGCCAGGCGGCGGCCGATCTGCACCCGGGCGGCGTGCACGTTGCGCCCGGCGATGGTGGTGTCCGGGCGGGCGATGTACACGTACTCGAACAGGCAGCCCTTCGGCTCCGGCGGGGCGAACCGGGCCGACCGGAGCCCGTGTTCGTCGATGGCGATCAGCTCGCCTGGCTCCACCTCGCGGACCACGGTGGCGCCGACGATGTCCAGCGCGGCGGTCTCACTGGCGACCACCCAGCCCCGCTCCAGCCGGCCGAGCACCAGGGGCCGGACGCCGTGCGGGTCACGCGCCGCGTACAGCGTGGTTTCGTCCATGAAGACGAAGCTGAACGCGCCCCGCAGGGTCGGCAGCACCTCCAGCGCCGCGGCCTCGACCGACAGGTCCGGGCGGCTGGCCAGCAGGCTGGTGACCAGGGCGGTGTCCGAGGTCGAGCCGTCGCCGGACAGCCCTCGGTCGACCACCTCGCGGGCGAGCTCCGCGGTGTTGACCAGGTTGCCGTTGTGCGCCAGGGCGATCGTCGTGCCGGCGCTGGTCGCCTTGATCGTCGGCTGGGCATTCTCCCACGTCGAGCCACCGGTGGTGGAGTAGCGCGCATGCCCGATGGCGAGGTGGCCGCGCAGGCTGGCCAGGGTCGGCTCGTCGAAGACCTGGGCCACCAGGCCGAGATCCTTGTAGACCACCACGCCGGAGCCGTCACTCACCGCGATCCCAGCGGCTTCCTGGCCCCGGTGCTGCAGGGCGTAGAGACCGAAGTAGCTGAGCTTCGCGACCTCTTCCCCCGGTGCCCACACACCGAACACGCCACATGCATCCTGCGGACCGGGTCGTTGGGGATCAAGATCGTGACTCAACCGGCCGTCGCCTCGAGGCACCTGCCGCTCCCTCGTACTGGTCCGCACTGACGCCTGGCCTGCACGTGGCCTGCACGCCTCAGCGCGGGGTGTCACCGGAATACCGTCGCCGAACAGTGTACGCGAGGTTCCGGTTGGCCCAGAGTGCTCCATTTGGCCCCACACCTGCCGGGTGACCGTCGCAGCCGGCCGCCAGATCGCCGGCCTGCCTCACAGCGGCAGGTACGGCGATATATCGGCCCTCGGACCACTCGCGGAGATTTGTCCGTTCGCCATGGCCGAGGCCCAGTCGAGGTCGCCGCTCGCCAGGAGCACCCAGGTCACCGGGTCGATCTCCACCACGTTCGCGGGCGTGCCGCGGGTGTGTCGCGGCCCGGCTACACACTGAATTGCACCGTAAGGTGGGACACGGACCTCCACCGATCGGCCCGGCGCTCGCTCGGCCAGCGCCGCCAACAGCAAGCGGACCGCGTCGCGCAGCTGCACACGGGCAGGGACGGCACCGGACGCAAGGGCGTCCCGCACGGCGGCGACCGTAGTGGACTTACTGTACGGAGAGGACACATCGGGACGATACGACTAGCTCCGGTACCAGTTGCTCCCGCCCCTGGGTCGCGCACATCCGTCCCGGCAAGGCATAGTTGCCGACGGTGTACTCGTCACGGGTGACCCCTGCCCGAATCCTGGTGCGGGGGAAGGATCAAACCGGAAGGCGGTGGACGTGACAACACACCTACGAGCCTGGCTTTCGCGGGCCGGTGTTGTCGCAGCGCTGGCTGCCGTCGCACTAGTCGGCCTGCCCGCCGCGCCAGCGGCCGCCGAGGCACCCACAGTCACCATCCGCAGCCTCTCCAACGCCAACCTCACCTCCGGCGGCCGCGCCACCCTCGAATTCGAGGTCCGCAACAACAACCCGGCCGACGAAGAGGTGGAGGGCGGGACGTCCTTCAACATCCGGGTCGCCACGAACATCAACGAGCTGCGGTGCGAAGGTCAGTGCGACTTCACCGACACGATCGACCGGGGCGCGAGCAAGACCTACACGGTCGAGCTGATCGCCGGCAACGTCGGGACCAACCAGAACCGCACCGGCCGGGTGGAGATCGTCGCCGTGGTCGACGGAGAGAACGGCCGGGTCCAGCGCGACGTCTCGGTCCGCGGGCCGCAGGAGGCGCCCCGGGTCAAGGAGGTCGCCGGCAAGGTCACCGACGTCTCCACCGGTGTACCGATCGAAGGCGCCGTGGTCGTGATGAGCGACTCGCAGAGCAACAGCTACGACACCACCACCAACGGCAACGGCAACTACCGGTTCACCTCCAGCAACGACCGACCCATCGTCCCCGGCGACATCCGGATCGCGGCGACCGCCGACGAGTACGACGACAGCGATGTGAAGGTCGTCACCGCCGCCGCCGGGCAGTCGATCACCGTCGACCGGATCACCCTGAAGTCGAACGTGGAGCCGACCCCGTCGGCCACCCCGGAGGCGACCCCGTCGGCGACCGCCGAGGCGACGCCGAGCGGCGCGGCCACCGACGCCCCACCGGTCGACACCGAGAACCTGGCGAACGAGAGCAGCGGCGGGGGGATGGGCTCCTGGCTGCTGATCATCATGGGCGGCCTGCTGGTCGCGCTCGGTGTCGGGGCCATCGTGCTGCTGTTGGTGCGGCGCAAGGACGGCGACGTCGACGACGACCCGGAGCCGGCCGACGACGACCCAGCTGGCGGTCGGGCCGCCGCGCCGGGAAGTCGAGGCGTCTACCACGGTGCCGACGACGCGACCCGGGTGGCGATGCCGCCGATGCCGCCCGGCCCGGTCTCCGACGCCACCATGGTGACCCGGCCGTCGTTGTCGGACGCGCCGACGATGCTGCACCAGATGCCACCGATCAAGGACGAGTTTCCCGACCCGTACGGTGCTCCGCCGCCGCCCGGTCCGACCCCGCCGGGCGGGCCCGAACCACGGTACGGCGCGGACCAGCGCCCCGGTTGGGGTGGACCACCGACCCAGCCCGGCTACGGCTCCGACCCCGCCGGTGCTACCAGCGTTTACGGCGCGGTTCCCGGCGCCGACCAGCCGGGTAGTGGATCCGGCTACGGCGGACCGGGCGGTGCTGCCCGCTCCGGCGGCACCTACGGCGGCAGTCAGTACGGCGGCAACGCCCCGTCGTCCGGGGCACCCGGCACCTACGGCGTCCCGCCCTCGTCCGGCGGCCCGTACGGCGGTGCCCCGTCGTCCGGCGGCCCGTACGGCGGCAACGCCCCGTCGTCCGGGGCACCCGGCACCTACGGCACCCCGCCGGCACCCGGTCAGTACGGCGAGCCGGCCGGTCGGCCGCCAGCCGACGAGGCCGGCGGCTACCGCAGTAGCCGGAGCTTCGGCGACGCCGGCGGCGCGGGCTACTCCGGCGGCAGCTACGGAGCGGACTCCCCCGCCGGCGGGTACGGCGCCGATCGTTACGACGAGCCGACCGGGCGCTACGAGCCGGGCGGCTACGGGCAGTCCGGCCCACCGTACGAATCCGCCGGTTACCCCGGCCCGGATCAGGGGCGCGGCGACGTGCCGCCACCACCGCGTGGTCCGGAGCCGCCGCAGCCCGGCTACCGGGGCGGCAGCCCCGGTTACGGGCCGGAGGGCGGTGGTTACGGCACAAGTGCCGGCTACGGCGGAAGCTACGGGGAAAGTCAGCCCCAGGCCGGTGGCTACCCGGACGCGGGCTACCCGGCCGGTGGCTACGGTGGCGACCGGGGCAGCGGCTACGGCTCCGACCAGGGCTACGGGTCGGCGGGCTACGAGTCCGGCCGGGAACCAGGCGGGTACGGTGCCCCAACCGGTGGCGGCTACGACCAGGGCGGCGGCTACGACGACCGCCGCGTCCCGGACCAACGGGGTGGCTACGACCAGCAGATGCCGTACGGACAGCAGCCCTACGACCAGCAGCCGTACGGCGGTGAGCAGCCGCCCGGGGACCAGCCGCGGCATGGTGCCACGCCGCAGGCAGGCAACCGGGGTGAGCGACGTTCCCTCGACTGGCTCGACGACTGACGGCCGATCGACGCGACATCAATGAGATGGGCCGGACCCTAGCGGGGTCCGGCCCATCATCGCTCGGTCAGCTTGTCGTCCGCCCGGTCAGCTCTGGTTCTTCGGCTTGCTGGCGGACGGATCGGGGCGGTCCACCGGCTGAGCCGCGTCGCCGTCGGCCGCCTCGTCGTCGGCCGCATCGTCGTCGGCCACCGTGTCGCTGTCGGTGACTGCTTCCGTTTCCCGCTCGGTCACCGCAGCAGGCTCGCTCACCGCGTCAGCCTCGTCGCTGTCCGGGTCGACGTCCACGGTCGCCGGGATGTGCTCCGGCGTACCGGCCGGGGCGTCGACCGCAACCGCGTCACTGGCCAGGATCCCGACTGCGTCCGGATCCTGCGGGTCCGCCGGCACGTTGCGCGGCCCTACCGCGCTGAACAGCGCCGGCAGGGTGCCGGTGTGCGCGCCACGCAGCTCGTCCAGACCGACGCTGAACTGATCGCGGACCTCCAACAGGCGGGCCGCCGGATCGGTCACCCCGATCATGGTCCAGGGCAGTCCGTGCTCCACGCAGAGCGCGGTGAACGCCTTCTCGTGCCCGCGCGGCACGGCCACCATGGCCCGCCCCGCCGACTCGCTGAACAGGAACACGAACGGCATAGAGCCGTCACTGAACTCCGGCGGCAACGCGATCCGCGCCCCGATCGACCGGCGCAGGCACGCCTCGACCAGTGCCTGGGCGAGCCCTCCGTCGGAGAGGTCGTGGGCCGAGGTGATGTGCCCCACCCGGGCCGCCTCAGCGATCACGGTGGCCAGCACCCGCTCCCGGTCCAGGTCGACCTTGGGCGGCGTACCGCCGAGGTGCCGGTGGGTGACCCAGGCCCATTCCGATCCGGAGAGTTCCAGCTCGGTCTCGCCGAGCAGCATGATCAGGTCACCGTCGCTGTGTGACGGCGGCACGAAGCCCATCGGGACGCGCTGCGCCACGTCGTCGAGCACCCCGAGCACACCGACCACCGGGGTGGGGTGGATCGCGGCGGCACCGGTCTGGTTGTAGAAGCTGACATTGCCGCCGGTCACCGGGATACCTAGCTCGGCGCAGCCGTCGGCGAGGCCGCGAACCGCCTCGGCGAACTGCCACATCACGCTCGGGTCCTCGGGGGAGCCGAAGTTGAGGCAGTTCGTGACCGCCACCGGGCGGGCACCGGTCACCGCCACATTGCGGTACGACTCGGCAAGCGCGAGCTTCGCCCCCTGGTACGGGTCAAGCCGGGCGTACCGTCCGTTGCCGTCGACCGACAGGGCGACGCCGAGCCCGCTCTGCTCGTCGATCCGGATGACCCCGGCGTCCTCGGGCTGGGCCAGCACGGTGTTGCCCAGCACGTACCGGTCGTACTGCTCGGTCACCCAGCTGCGGTCGCACAGGTTCGGCGAGGCGATCATCCGCAGCAGGGTTTCCCGCAGCTCGTCCGGGGAGCCGGGGCGGGGCAGCGTCTCCGCCCGGTCGGCCTGCAGCAGGATCAGGTCCGCCGGCTCGCGCATCGGCCGGGCGTAGACCGGGCCGTCGTCGGCCAGCGACCCCGGTGGAACGTCGACCACCACGTGGTCACGCCAGGTGATCACCAGCCGTCCGGGCCGACCGTCCGGCTCGGTCGGGGTGACCTCACCGATCGCGGTGGCCAGCACGCCCCACTTCTCGGCGGTGGCGAGCACCGCGTCGAGCTGCGCCGGCTCGACGATCAGCAGCATCCGTTCCTGCGACTCGCTGGCCAGGATCTCGTGCGGCTCCATCGACGGCTCACGCAGCGGGACCCGCTCCAGCCAGACCCGCATGCCAGTGCCGGCAGCGGCGGCGGTCTCGGTGAGCGCGCAGGTCAAACCGGCGCCGCCGAGGTCCTGGATGCCGACGACCAGCCCGGCGTCGTACAGCTCCAGGCACGACTCGATCAGCAGCTTCTCCATGAACGGGTCGCCGACCTGTACCGACGGGCGACGCTGCTGGCTGGCGTCGTCGAAGGTGGCGCTGGCCAGCACCGACACCCCGCCGATGCCGTCCCGGCCGGTCTTGGCACCCATCAGCACCACGACGTTGCCGGCTCCGGCGGCGGCCTTGTTCTGCAGCCGGTCGACCGGCAGTACGCCGAGGCAGAGCGCGTTGACCAGCGGGTTTCCCTGGTAGCAGGGGTCGAACACGACCTCGCCGCCGATGTTGGGCAGGCCCAGGCAGTTGCCGTAGCCGCCGACCCCGGCGACGACGCCGGGCAGCACCCGGGCCGTGTCGGGGTGGTCGGCGGCGCCGAACCGCAGCGGGTCCATCACGGCGACCGGGCGGGCGCCCATGGCGAGGATGTCGCGGACGATGCCGCCGACGCCGGTGGCCGCCCCCTGGTACGGCTCGACGAAGCTGGGGTGGTTGTGCGACTCGACCTTGAAGGTGACGGCGAGGGTGTCGGAGACCCGGATGACGCCGGCGTTCTCCCCGATGCCGGCGAGCATCAGGTCACTGGCCGGAGCCTTCTCGCTGAACTGCCGCAGATGCACCTTGCTCGACTTGTAGGAGCAGTGTTCGCTCCACATGATCGAGTACATGGCGAGCTCGGACTGGGTCGGCCGGCGGCCGAGGATCTGTTGGATCCGCTCGTACTCGTCGTCACGCAGCCCCAGCTCGGTGTACGGCTGCAGCTCACCAGGGGTGTCGGTGGCGCGTTCGACGGTGTCCGGGCCACCGGCGTACCGGTCGACCGGTACGCCGAGGTCGGTCTCTGCCGGGCCGGCGGCGGCCGCCGCCTCCGACTGGGTGGTCATGCCGGCACTCCCGCGAGGTGCTTGAGGATGGAGGTGAAGAAGCCCAGCCCGTCCCGGGACGGACCGGTCAGGTCCTCGACGGCGTGTTCCGGGTGGGGCATCAGCCCGACGACGTTGCCGGTGGGGTTGGTGATGCCAGCGATGTCCCGCAGCGAACCGTTGGGGTTGCCGCCGACGTAGCGGGCCACCACCCGGCCGGTCGACTCCAACTCGTCAAGGGTCTGTTCGTCGGCCACGTAGCAGCCTTCGCCGCTCTTGAGCGGGACGAGGATCTCCTGCTTCGGAGAGAACGCGTTGGTGAACGCGGTCCCGGCGGTCTCGACGCGGAGCATCTGGTCCCGGTTGCGGAAGTGCAGGTGCTGGTTGCGGGTGAGCGCGCCGGGCAGCAGGTGGGCCTCGCAGAGGATCTGGAAGCCGTTGCAGATGCCGAGCACCGGTAGGCCGTCACCGGCAGCAGCGACGATCGACTGCATGACCGGGGCGAACCGGGCGATGGCTCCGCAGCGCAGATAGTCGCCGTACGAGAAGCCACCGGGTAGCACCACCGCCTCGACGCCGCGCAGATCGGCGTCGCCGTGCCACAGTCGGACCGGCTCCCCACCGGCGAGCCGCACCGCGCGGGCGGCGTCGCCGTCGTCGAGCGAGCCCGGGAAGGTGACCACCCCGATCCGGGCACTCATGATGGATCACCGGCTGTCTCAGGCTGCTCGGCCACCCGGACCTGGTAGTCCTCGATGACCGGGTTGGCCAGCAACTTGTCCGCGATCTCACGGGCCCGATCCAGGTCGGGCTCGCCGGCGAACTCGATCTCGATCCGTCGGCCGATCCGCACCGCCGAGACGTCGCTGACACCGAGTCTCGGCAGCGCGTTCGCGACAGCCTGGCCCTGGGGATCGAGAATTTCCGGCTTGAGCATGACGTCGACGACGACGCGAGCCACGTGGCACTCCTGACCGTGTACGCGTTGGGGGTGCCGGCCTCGAACGGGCCGCGCACCGCTCAGCCTACCTGGTGGCACCGGGTGCGACGCACCGGCGGTCGAAGAGCCGAATCGGTGATCGGGCCACAAATCAGCCACGAACCGATAACGACGACATCGGCCACCGCCGACGGACCGGCTCACTGGGCAGACCGAACGCCCACGAACGGCCTGCCGCACCCCCGTTGGCGACCGCCACCGGACGCAGCGCGGGATCGAGAGCGCGGGACGCCACTGCGGGGCATCAACGCATCGTATGACTTCGATTTGATTCTTGTAGATGACCGCCGTAGGGCTTAACGTCATTCGTCAAACGCCCGATGACGACCGTCGGACGGACGCTGTAACACTCTGCCGCCGGATAACAGGTCCGGCGGCGTGGCTCACCACCCGTACCCCGGGTCGCCCCCTCGGAAGGAGCCCACCCATGCGTGTTCGCCTGGCTGCGGCAGCAGTAGCCACCACCCTGATCGGCCTGCTGGCCACGCCGACCGCGGCGACGGCCGCACCGGAAGAGATCATCGGCGGCGGGACGGTGTCGTCTGCCCCGTGGGCCGCCGCGGTCTTCAGCAACGGCTCGTTCACCTGTTCCGGCACGATCATCGCCGCCAACTGGGTGCTCACCGCGCGGCACTGTGTCAGCGGCTCCATGTCGGTCCGGATCGGCAGCGTCTACCGCTCCTCCGGCGGCGTCACCCGTACGATCAGCTCCGCGTACGGCCGCTACGACCTGGCGCTGCTCTACTTCTCCAGCCCGGTCAGCACCAGCTATGTGACGCTGTCCAGCAGCTACCCGCCGGTCGGCTCGACCAACAGCATCTACGGCTGGGGCATGACCTGCTACAGCGGCTGCGGCGCGTCGACCCAGCTGAAGACCGCCTCGGTCCAGGTGACCAGCACCAGCGTCAGCGACGCGTACGGCGGCCGGGCGATCCGCAGCACCCGGATCAACGGCAACGCCTGGCGGGGCGACTCCGGCGGCCCGCAGTTCTACAACGGCCAGCAGGTCGGGGTGGCGTCGACCGCCAACGGCGTCAACATCCAGAACTATGGCAGTGTCGCGTACAACCGGTCCTGGATCCGGTCGGTGACCGGCGTCTGACCCCGAGCTGAACCTGGTCTGGGACCGACTGGTTCTGGCGCGCGACGGCGCGGACCCCGTGGACTGATCACGGAGTCCGCGCCGCCCTGCTCTCACCGGCTGTGCGGCATCCGGTCGCTACCGACGGGTGCCGGCGAGCGCCGCCACCAGCGCTCGGGCGCTCTTGACCAGCTCGCTCGACCCACGACGCGCCGCCACGGTGGTCACCTGCGGAATCTCGCCGCTCGCCCCGCACCGCAGCACGCACTCCACCGCAAGGGTCAGCAACTTCCCTACCCCCCGCGCCACCGGTTCGCCTTCGAGCAGGCCGGGGAGCGCGCCTCGACACACCGACCACACCGTGGCGTACGCACCGGTAGCGGCCATCTCCCCCAGAGTCTCGATTGCCCGGCTGAGGGTCACAAACGAATACCCCTCGGGACCAAGCTTCACGATCTGCCGGCCGAGCAGTTCGCCGTTGAGGTCACCACGGGCAGCCAGGACCAGGGTCGCGTCGATCGCCGCCGCGCGTTCCCGAGGACGGTCGGCGTCCATGGCCAGCGCGAGTCTGAGATGCAGGGCGAAATCGGCCGGGCCGCCCGACTCGGCCAATTGCGGAAGCAGACGCATCCAGGCCCGCCTGTCCCGCTCCGTGTAGGGCTCACGAGCGCTGTAGTCGTAGTAGCAGTTCGCCACCCTGTCCCGGTGGTGCGGCAACGTGGCCACCCAGGCCGCCAACTGGTTGCGGCACTGCCGATCCCACCTCGTGCCGGTACGGAAGAGCCGCTCGGCGTCGGCCGGCAGTTGTAGATCGGTCACGGCCCCGGGCAGGTCGATCAACTTGTGCACGATGTCGAAGGCACCGATTTTGTCCCAGTCGTCCGGTGTCGACGGCTGATGCGGGTAGCCGCCGGCCCGTAGCCAGCTGGACAGCTGGCGACCGGCGTCGCCCGGCAGCCTGTCGGCCGCATCGATGATCCGCTCATCGGTGGTGGGAATGACCCGCAGCAGGGCCTGACCAAGATCGGCCGATCGCGCGGCGATGCCACGCTCGGCATACCCCGTCAGGCGCTCCACGAGTACCGCCGCGTCGAGGGCTCCGGTGGCGTCGGTCGGGACCGCCAGCAGGTACGGAAGGTCGCCGGCGCGTACCGCCACGGCGGCCTCCCGAATACGTGTGGCGAGCAGCTGACCTGGGGGCGAGAACTCGCCGCGGCAACAGCAGCAGCGCGCAACGAGCCAGTCGTCGTCCGGCACCGCTCCGGTCACCGCCTGGACGACGACCCACAGGTGTACGGGTGTGCAGTCACTGGGCCGTCCCGGTACCCGCCGCACGACGGGAACCAGCGCCGCGGCGAGTCCGGCCCGGTCGTGCACCGAATGACGGACGAGTCCGTCGAGCGCCTGCTCGAACAGCACGATGTCCTGGCTGCCGGCCAGCACAGCGGCCACCTGCTCGGCGACCTCGGCGGGCGTGCCGAGCGGTTCCGGCACCGCGGCGGGCGCGCGGACCAGCGGCAGCGTCTCGACGTACGGCTCGTCGCGCCGCGCCACCGGTCCGAACAGGTCAGCGGCCTGCGCCGACAGTGCAGGTGTCAGCCGGTCCGCCGCCGCCTGCAGGACAGCCCTGATGGGTTCGTCGGCACCAACCTGCTCCGCCGCCGAGGCAGCATCCAGATGCCGGGCGATCATCTTGAGCGCCTGCTCCTGCACGGCGATGTCCGGATGTCCGAACGCCAGAGCTGCCGATCGCACCAGCTGGCCGGCTCGTGCCGGGTCTCGTCGCGCTGTCCGGTCGAGCCACGTCAGGTGCGCCCGGATGAGCTTCTTGTCCGCTCGACGAAGGAGTCGTCGGGTCGTTTCGGTGACCAGCTCCGGCTCGATCAGGCCGGCCTCGTCAAGCTCGGCGAGGCGGACCCGGGCGTACTCGGCCACCGGCACCCACAGGTCCAACAACATGAGATAGTCACGGCCGACGGCCGCATGTTGCGCCAAGGCGGGGGGTAGGTCGTTGATCATCTCGAGGCAGCTCCGCAGCTCCCTGCGTTCGCTCGTCTGCCGGACCCGCTCCAGCCACCCCTGCAGCCTCGTCGACCAGTACTCCGCCGCCAGGGCACGCCACCGCGGATCATCAGCGATCAACCGCACCAGCGCCTTGTCCCCTCGCGGCGAGCAGAGATGGCCCCAGTCCACTCGGCGGAAGACGAGGTCGACGACGTGGTCGCCGCTGATCAGGCCAGCCTCGATCAGTTCGGCCTGTGCAGAGTCCGACATGTATTTGTCTGGGTTCGTTCGGGCGATAGGCAACAGGATCGGGGCGAGCGGGTCGTTTCGCACCCGCTCTCCGAACGTCATGCCGGGCGGGTTGGGGACCAGATCCGGGTCCCCGCCGTACCACCGGGCTGAGAGCCAGTTGAGGAGGAACGAGCGGGAGGTCGGCGGGGGGCAGCCGGTGCGCCGGATCAGGTAGTCGGCAAGCGGGAAGAGTTTCCTTGCACTGTCGATCGCGGCGACCAGCTCGGCCTGCTGCTCGGCCGTCCAGTGGTCGACCACCTCGACCACCCACCGGTGCGGCCCAGCGGTCTTGTTCTTGTCGTCCTCCCAACTGATGTCAGCCTTCTGGCAGTAGTGGTTCTCCATCCGGGTGAGCCATTTTCCGGCTGTGCCGGGGTCGGGTTGCGCGGCGAATTCGGCGGCGAGGCGCCCGAACCGCTCCGGCTGAGGCAACTTCTTCCACTTGCCACACAGCAGTGCCGTCCGGAACTCGGCGAGCGTCTCGGCGTGTCCGGCGCGCCGTGCCGGGGTTAGCTTGCTCATCGCCCGGCCCACCCCGGCCACGTCACCAGCGACGATCCGGTCCATCATGTCCACTGTAGCCTCACATCGAGTTCGTGGTGATACGGGCGGCGAGCACGTGCTTGCACGGCCCTCGTCCGCCCTGGTACTTCGCCCACCAGAGGCAGGTGCAGCTCACCCAGCCGGCGGCACCGAACCGTACGGTGTGGATCTCCTTGCCCGTACCGACGGTCGCCAACCCGTCGGCGATCGTGACGGCACCGGCTGCGACCAGCTTGCGCGCTGCCCGCAGCCGCGGATTGAACCTTTCGACCTGCTGCGGCCGGTACGGCAGGTCGCGGTGGAAGTGCGACTGCTCGGCGAGGTCATAGCCGACCTGACCTGCCGTGCCCAGGGTGGTCAGGGCTGCCCGGACCCGGTGTGACGGCAGGTCCGCCATCCGGGCCAGCTGGTCGACATCGATCGTCGGGTCCCAGGCCAGCAGCGCGGACACCAGGGCGGCGTCCTCGGTCGCCGTCGAAGTGGCCAGATCGTCGAGCACCCCGCCCTCGCCGGAGAAGCCCCGTGCCGCCGCCGGCGAGAGCATCAAGGTCAGCCGCATCCCCGGCAGCCGTGCCTCCCACGCGACGGGCCCGAGGGTCCCGTCGGCTGGGGCGTAGATCCGGACGGCGTCCGCGTACGGCAGGACCGGCCACAGCGTGGTCAGCCGCTCGACGCCGGGCAGGCCGATCGTGCCCGGTCCGGGGCGGGTGGCCGGGCGCAGGCCGCGGCCGGTCACGCTCACCCAGTGCGTGGTGCCGATGACTGACCGGGTGGTAGGGCGTGGCGCTGCCCGCAGGACCGCCTCCGCGTCCGCCGGCGACACCTCCGCCCGCAGGCTCAGCCCGGTGGCCAGCACCTGCGCCTCGGCGAAGCCGCGCACCCACCGCGACGGCAGGGGTACCTGCTTCTCCACGTACCGCCCGTCGAGCGTCGTGACGGCAACCTCGTCCGCCCCGACGAGCAGGTGCAGCGGCGTGGCAGCACCGACCCGGTTGAGCGCTCGGCGGAAATCCGAGTTGACGTCGACGTTGGTGGTGCCGTGCCGGATCACCTCGCCGTCCAGGCCGTCGTCGAGGATGTCGAGGCGGGCGTAGACCCCGCAGCATCCGGAGAAGGACTCGATCCGCAGCCGGTCGCCGTTGGCCGTGACCACCGGGTCCAGCGAGGCGGCGAGCTGTGGCCGGTAGTAACGCGTCGCCGCCACGTCGGCGACGACGAGGAACGCGGTCGCGGCAGCGACGGGGGCGGTAAGGAAACCTGTGAACAGCTGCGGATGCGTCACCGGGCCCTCGGGGGTCACCCCGCCGGATGTCTCCAGCAGCATGGTCAGCCGGCCTGCATCTCCCTGGAGGCGGGAGAGCCCGCGGTACGCGTAGTCGTAGTCGGACACGGCGGCAATCCTGGCAGGAGTGCCCAAGAACCGCCCAGTAGCCCCAACCAGCCAAGAAACGGATGAACTGCCGTTTCGTTGGCGAGGAGGGCCGTCGCTCCGCGGCCGTGGATCCTCTATTCCCGGCAGTTGACTAGTGCCTGCCCAGCGGGTGTCCGCTGACCGTTAGCTGGCGCGGGCTCCGCTGAGGTACCAAGTGGCCGCGCTGTGCCGTTTGACGGATGGCGCAGGCCCCACCAATGCCCGCGAGCAGGGCACACCATCACTCATAGCATCGGTTCCGTGCTGATCGTGACGACGAACGATCTACCGGGATACGAGATCCGGATCGTGCTGGGTGAGGTGGTCACCTCCGTGGTCCGCTCGATCAACCCCTTCAAGGAAGGCGTCAAGGCGCTGCGGGGCGGCAAGTCCGACCCGGGCGGACCGGCCAGCCTCACCAAGTACCGGACCGAGATCATCGGCAAGCTGGGCGATGCCGCCAAGAAGAAGGGCGCGAACGCCGTCATCGGAATGCGGTTCGACACCCGGCAGGTGGGCAGCACCCACATGGAGCTCTGCGCGTACGGGACGGCCGCCGTGGTGCTGCAGCTCCGGCCCGACGCCGGCGACGACTCGAAGCAGTTCAAGGTCGACGCGAGTCACTCCGACGCCAGCGCCGGCAACGACACCAGCGGCTCGGCCGGCTCCGGCGGCAGATAGGTCCACCGAATCGGGGCCGGCAGCAGCTAGCTCTACAGGATCGGGGCCGGTTGGTAGGCGGCGGCCACCGGGTGGTCGGCGACCACCGCGGCCACCCGGGCCGCCACCGCCCGCACCTGCGACGGCGCGGCGCCGACGAAGCCAGCCCGGTCGGCGACCACCAGGGCGATCTCGTCCCGGCTCAACCCGAGCCGCCCGTCGGCGGCGAGCCGGTCGAACAGGTCGTTGTCGGCGGCACCCTGCTCCCGCATGGCCAGCGCCACCGCGACCGCGTGCTCCTTGATCACCTCGTGCGCTGTCTCCCGGCCGACGCCGCCACGCACCGCCGCGACGAGAATCCGGGTGGTGGCCAGGAAGGGCAGATAGCGGTCGAGTTCCCGGGCGACCACCGCCGGGTACGCGCCGAACTCGTCAAGCACGGTGAGGAAGGTCTGGAACAGCCCGTCGGCGGCGAAGAACGCGTCCGGCAGCGCCACCCGACGTACCACCGAGCACGAGACGTCGCCCTCGTTCCACTGGTCGCCAGCGAGCTCGCCCACCATCGACAGGTAGCCCCGGATCACCACGGCCAGCCCGTTCACCCGCTCGCTGGAGCGGGTGTTCATCTTGTGCGGCATGGCGCTGGAGCCGACCTGCCCGGGCCGAAAGCCCTCGGTGACCAGCTCGTGGCCGACCATCAGCCGGATGGTGGTGGCCAGCGAGGACGGGGCGGCGGCGACCTGGGCCAGGGCGGAGAGCACGTCCAGGTCGAGGGATCGGGGGTAGACCTGGCCGACGCTGTCCAGCACCCGCCGGAAGCCGAGGTGACCGGCGACCCGACGCTCCAGCTCGGCGACCTTGGCGGCGTCACCGTCGAAGAGGTCCAGCTGGTCGGCGGCGGTGCCGACCGGCCCCTTGACGCCGCGCAGCGGGTAGCGGTCGATCAGGTCGGTCAACCGTTCGTACGCGATGAGCAGCTCCTCGGCCGCCGACGCGAACCGCTTGCCCAGCGTGGTGGCCTGGGCGGCGACGTTGTGTGAGCGGCCGACGAGGACCAGATCGGTGTGCTCGACGGCGAGCCGGGCCAGCCGGGCCAGGGTGCTGACGACCCGGTCGCGGATCAGCTCCAGCGATGCCCGGATCTGCAGCTGTTCGACGTTCTCAGTCAGGTCCCGGGAAGTCATCCCTTTGTGGATGTGCTCGTGGCCGGCGAGCGCGCTGAACTCCTCGATCCGGGCCTTGACGTCGTGCCGGGTGATCCGCTCGCGCTCGGCGATGGCGGCCAGGTCGACCTGGTCGACGACCCGCTCGTACGCGTCGATCACCCCGTCCGGCACGGCGATGCCGAGGTCGCGCTGGGCGCGCAGGACGGCGAGCCAGAGTTTGCGCTCCAGCCGGATCTTCTCCTGCGGGGACCAGAGAGCGGCAAGCTCGACGGAGGCGTACCGGGCGGCGAGCACGTTGGGAATCTGCGGACGCGATGTCACGTACGGCAGTCTGACATGCCGACCTGCCGGCACTGCCGGGCAGCCGGCGAGCACCGGCGGACCGCTGACCCTCTCGGCGTTCCTCGTGCTCCGTAGCTGCACCAGCACCCTGGCAGTCGGTCACGATCTGACCGATCTGGCCAATCTAGCGATAATTGCGTAACTGGTCGCATTTTCTCTCGTTCAGCCTGTCGTTGCCGAATTCTTCCGGCCACACCACTCCTGCTCCTGCCCGCCAGTGCGAGTCGTATCCCCACCTGGCGCGGTGTGATGCCGAAGTCCGAGACGAGGAACTGTGCGTACCACCACACGCCGCAATACATCCATGCTCACCGTCGCAGCCCTGGCCGGAGCGCTCGCCAGCCTGTCCGTGTCCGGGCCCGTCACGGCAACGGAAGGTGACGGGCACGCCGTCGGCGTCCGATTCGACCTCGCCGCAGACATTCTCGGCACCACCGTGATCGACGCGGACGCCATCGTCGGCAGCGCCACCGCCCCGCCGAAGCCCGGCACCGACAGCGGACCCGCGATCGAGGTCGTCCTGCCGACGGCCGTCGGTGTGTCGGCCAGCGGGACGGTCGAGGAGGTGTCCGTCACCAGATGGCCGTACCACAGCACCGGGTCCGGCACGGTCAGCGACCTGGCCGTCAGTGTTCTCGGCGTACCCGCACTGACGGTGACCGCGGCTTCCGCCTCGGTGAGCTGTGGAGCGGACCGGCGGGCGGCGGTGGAGACGGCGCTCGACGGGCTGACCGTGTTCGGTGCAGCCGTCAGCCTGCCTGTCGAAGGGTCACCGATCACGTCGAGCCGGCCGCTGCCGGTTACCGGGCTGACCGGCGCGCGGCTGACCGCGAGCGTCACCGGAACCGAGATCCGCGAGCTCGGCACCCGCGTCACCGCCGCCACCGCCGCCACGGCGACCTTCGAGATCGCCGGCGACACGGCCGATGGCTCGGTCACGGTTCCGGCCGGCACGGTGACCGTCGCCGAGGCAGCGTGCGTGCGGCCGACACCGCCGACCGATCCGACATCACCAGGACCTGCGGGTATCGACACGCTCACCGACTCCACGTATCACAGCGATGCCACGCCCTGGATCGACTCGGTCAACCCCGGTGAAGGAACCGCCGCCGGCGGCACCACGGCGACGGTCAGCGGCACTGGCTTCGTTCCCGGGCAGACCCGGGTGACAATCTGCGGCCAGACGCTCGGGCCGGAGGTCGTCACGGTCAGTGGCGCATTCAACGTGTTGACCTTCCCGACTCCCGCCTGTGAGGCCGGCACGACGACGATTTCCGTACGCACCCCGGTCGGCACCTCCAACGAGATCGCATTCCGGTATGTCGGGGAAGGACCGCCGGTGAGCGAGGAACCGGGCGACGGCACATCGGATGACGGCCTTCCGGTCACTGGGCGCACGCTGGGTCCGCTCGTTGTCAGCGGCCTTCTGGCGATCCTGGTTGGTGCCGCCCTGCGGTTCGCCGCCGGCGGACTACTCGGCCCCGGGACGCGACGGACCGGCGACGTCCACCCGCCGCAGGCACTTTCGTATCAGCCGCCGACCGAGTAGATGCTCCACGGCCAATGGTCACCCTTGTGTTGACCGACCAGAGCGAATCCGGATTCAGCTGCACATCAGGGTGATGAGAGTCGGTTGAGCCCGGCTGCCATCTGGCGACCGGAACGCCAGTCCATGATCGGACCATAAGGAAATGCTGTTCAGCAGGATTCACCGTAGGGCCGGCCAGGAAAATGCCGCCGGACAGTGGTAGCGTTCGAGCCCCTGCACGTGCATGTCCGAGAAGGACATATGCCGGTCCGGCAAGGACAGCCCGGTCAAGACCTACCAGTCAGCCGCCCGTCCGGGCGGCGACCGAGATGGCGTCCGGCGGGTCGCGTATCGTGGGGAAGCCGTCTGCCGCCGTCGAGGAGCTGCGACCTGATGATTTCCGCAGACCCTGCCGCTCCCGCTGGGCACCGATTGCAGGCCGGGCACCGGCTGGAGACCGGGCACGGTTCGATCGTTCTGCCGACCTTCCTGCCCGACGGCACACGGGCCTCGGTCCGCGCGGTCGACAGCCGTGATCTGGCAACAGTGGGAATCCAGGCGGTGATGGTGAACGCCATGCACCTGGCGCAGCGCCCCGGGCTCCAGGCCGTCCGACGGGCCGGCGGGCTACACCACTTCATGGCCTGGGACGGTGTGATCGTCTCAGATTCCGGCGGGTTTCAGATCCTCTCCCTGATCCGCAAACGGGGACAAATTGGGTCAATCCGATCGAACGGGGTGACTTTCCAAGAGTCACCGGACACGAAGAAGATCGTGCTCACCCCCGAGAAGGTCATCGAATGGCAGTTCGGCCTCCGATCCGACGTGGTGATCGCCCTCGATGACTGCACCGGCCCGGAGGACTCCCCGGCTCAGCAGCTCGCTTCCACCGAGCGCACGATCCGCTGGTTCCGGCAGGCCCGACAGGCGTACGACCTCCAGTGTCGGCAGCGCCGGACATCGGAGCCGCCCCTGTTGGTCGGGGTGGTCCAGGGCGGTACCGATCCGACGCTGCGCCAACGCTGCGTCGACGCCCTCGTCGAGTCGGGGGCGCAGGGGTTCGGATTCGGCGGCTGGCCGCTGAACTCCGCTGGCGAGTTGGAGCGCGACATGTTCGCCCTGCTCGCCCGGATCACTCCACCCGACGCGCCGCTGTTCGCCCTCGGAGTCGGCCGGCCCGAGCATCTGGTCTCCCTCTGCGGACTCGACACTCGATGGATCTTCGACTGCACGATCCCGACCCGGGATGCCCGGCATGGCCGCCTTTACGCGTTCAAACCTGATATCGCCAGCCGGCAGCTCACTCCGGATCGGAGCTTCTACCAGAACATCTACATCCTCGACGAGGAGAATTCCCGCAAGGACCAGCCGATCTGCCCGACCTGCGACTGTCCGACCTGCCAGCGGTACAGCCGCAGCTATCTGCACCACCTGTTCCGGGTGAAGGACGGACTGGCGGACCGGCTCGCCACCCTGCACAATCTTCGCTTCTACACCCGCCTGCTGGAGATGATCCGGTCCGGCCAGCTTGCCGGATCCGCCGCACCCGAGCCGGGCGGGCAGGGATGACCGGCCGGTGACCGCACCTCCACCGGACCGGGCGCCGGACCACGACCAACCACTGGCCAGGCTGCGACCAGCAGGTGCCCACCCGCCGGGCATCGCCGCGTCCCCAGCACGAACCGCCGAACCTCCCGCCGTCCACAAGGTGATCGCCCGGATCACCTCGGCCGCCAAATACCGCGACATCCACCCGGAGACCATTGTCGACCTGGTACGGCGGGAAGGGCGGGGCACTGGCGACCCGGCCGAGCTGGAACGGCGGGTCCGGGCCCGGTTGCACAAAGTGGCTGCGTTGCATCTGCTCACCGCCCGGCCACCGGCGCTACGACGGGCGGTCGACCGAGCCGATCTCGACGATCCCCAGGGCCGGCGGGACTGGTGCCGGCAGATGCTGGGCGGCCACTTCTCCACCGCCGAGCGTCTGCCCGACCTCGACGACTTCTACCCCGTCCTGTTCGGACTGGTACCGCCGCCACGGACGGTGGCGGACCTCGCGTGCGCGCTGAACCCGTTCACCCTGCCCTGGTTGAGGCAGGTCAGCGAGGCCCGGTACGTCGGCTACGACTTCAACGCGTCGTTGGTAGGGTTGGGCAACGCATTTCTGGCACGAGCCTACCCGGACTGCGAGGTCCAGCACGAGGATGTGCTCGCCGACGGCCGGCAGGTGAGCGCCGACCTGGCGCTACTGCTCAAGACGTACCACTGCATGGAGGGACGCCGTACTGGTGCCGGGCAGGCGCTGATCGACCGACTGGACTGCCGCGACGTGGTGGTTTCGTTCCCCACCCGGGCCATGAACGGTCGAGCTGCGGTCTTCGTGTCTCGACATGTCGAGGAGCTCGCCGAGCTGGCCCGCGATCGGGGTTGGCGCATTTCACGGGCCAGCCTGGCGTCGGAGGAGCTGATAGCGATCCACAAGGGGTGAGACCAGGTGGTCTCAGTCCTCCCTGAGCCGCGACTCCGCTCGTTCCAGTTCTTCTGAAGGCTCAGCGAAAGCTACTTCTGAATGATGTAGACCAGCTCGTTGCCAATTTCCAGTTGCCGGAAGCTGTATGACCGCTCCCGGACCTGCGACTCAAAGTTCCGCGAATAGGTCTGGAACATCCCTTTCGACCGCTGACCGAGAGATCTGGTCGGAAAGGTAGCCACGATGATCGGCGAGTTGACGAGGTCGATCGCTTCCCAACCGGATCCCCTGCGCTGAGTTTCCAGGCAGGGCAACGTCTTCAGCAGCAGTGTGACATCGATCGGCTCGCGAGCGCGATCCTCAAGGATGTCAGCCACCCCCACCCGGTGTTTTACACCCAATCTCGTCAGCACGGAACCCACGAAGTCGATCAGGCGGGCGTCGATGTCGGACGCGACGTACACGGCCTGCTCGGGTAGGCCCATCCACGGCACAGCCAGCGGGCTGAGGCCGCAGGCTAAATCACGCACCGTACTCGGCTCGGGCAGTTCACGAAAGACTTCTTGGTAGAACCCTGTCAGGTGTGGCAGCCGCTCCCGGGTGGATAGATGCACCGTCATCGCACGTCGGAGGGCCGCCTGTACCGCTTCGTCGTCTCCGGTGTCAACGGCAGATTCGATCTGCCTGAGTAACGCTGCATAGTTGGGCGGCTTGGGCGGTAAAAACGCACCGTAAATCTCATGTAGCCCGCGCTTGGTGCGTTTCACCGCATCGGGAACATCGCCGCGAGCCGCGACGAGAGCTGCTCCGGCCAGACGTCGCACGGTGGCTGAAGCCACCGTCTGGTAGCGCCGACTCTTCACGATGGCCTGCTCGATCTCGTCGACTCGGCTGTCGCCCGCAGATTGCGTCATTGCTTGATCCATAGTACACGAAGGCGGTCTGCGCCACCCGGCCGACCGCGTTGGGAATGCCCGGAATCCTGGCACCACCCCTCTTCAGGATCTCCACCGCCCAGAGCGGGCCGAGGAAGTGGGCAAATTTCCCCCAGGTTCATCCCGAGAATCACCTCCGACCTTCCCGGTCCGTACCTGACGCGATCCCGGCCGTGCGCTTTCCAACCACAATCAGGACGACGGTCTTCAGCCAACGCCCCTCGTGGCGGTGTGAAGCTTGTTTCCGCAAGCTGGCACCAAAGGGTCAAGCAGCCTCCATCTCCATGCAGCACCACGGTACGTGACGCTGCCACCCGGCTTCGAAACTAGCAAGATCATGACCTCGGGTGCGGGCGGCTTCCCGGGTCACCAGCAGCGAGTGGACGTACCGGGCATGCCGCACGCAGCGGCCGGGAACAGGGACAAGATGGACACATTACGGCAGAGCCTATGATCGGTCCATGGCGCTGACTAAGCTCGGGCAGGCGCAGGCCAAGCCTGACGGGACACTCGACACCTTTCCGATCACGGACAGCTCGCAGGAAATCACGATCGACTGCCGGGAGTTCACCTGCCGCTGCCCCATCACGGGGCAGCCGGACTGGGCGACCATCCGGATCGACTACCGTCCGGGTGACCGGGGTGTGGAAACCAAAAGCCTCAAGCTCTACCTGGAGACCTTCCGGGATGAAGGCATCTTCCACGAGCACCTGGCCACGAGGATGCGGGATGATCTGGTAGCCGCACTCGACCCCGTCTTTCTCAAGGTCACGGTTGACTTCAACGTCCGGGGCGGCATCGCGCTGGCAGCGTCGAGCACCTACCGGCGCTGAGCCACGGCCGCCTGATGAAGGGCCTGCCTGAACGCCCACAACGCTTGGCTTCCTCCCCGCCCGCAAGGAACGGGTATTCCCCTGGTCACCAACGGAACAACACCCCACTCGAATGGACTGATACGAGGACTCCGCTCCCGGCCGGAACGCCGGCCCTGAGCGAGGCTCCGGCGGCACGCTGGGTATGCTTGCCAGCTGGCTAGACCTGTGCCGATGGACGGGGGTGGAAGGTGACGGAGCACCTGCCGACAGGGACGCGGAATGCTGTGGTGCTGCTCAGCGGCGGCCTCGACTCCACGACGGCGCTCGCGATCGCGATACACGAGGGCTACCGGGCCCACACGCTCAGTTTTCGGTACGGGCAGCGACACACTGTCGAACTTGACGCCGCCGCCCGCGTGACGAAGGCGCTCGGCGCCGCCCAACACATCGTCGCCGACATCGATCTGCGGGCCTTCGGCGGGTCCGCGCTGACCGACGACGCGCTCGCGGTACCGCACCGTACCAACCCCGACGAGATGGACGATACCATCCCGGTCACTTACGTACCGGCACGCAACACGATCTTCCTGTCGTTCGCGCTGGCCTGGGCGGAGACCCTGAACGCGTCGGACATATTCATCGGGGTCAACGCACTGGACTACAGCGGCTACCCGGACTGCCGCCCTGAGTACATCGCTGCGTACGAGGCGATGGCCAATCTTGCCACCAAGGCCGGCGTCGAGGGGCAACAGCGGTTGCGCATCCACACCCCGTTGATCCGGCTGACCAAGGCCGCGATCATCCAGCGGGGCCTGGAGCTGGGGGTCGACTTCGCCTGGACCCACAGCTGCTACGACCCGATCGACGACAGAGCCTGCGGCAGCTGCGACTCCTGCCTGCTCCGTCAACGCGGTTTCGCCGAGCTCGGCATGATCGATCCTGCCATCTCCGGCGACGGATGATCGGCGTGTACCGGGTCAAGGAAATCTTTTACACGCTTCAGGGCGAGGGTACGCATGCCGGTCGCCCCGCAGTCTTTTGCCGATTCACTAGTTGCAACCTCTGGACCGGGCGGGAACGCGATCGACATCGTGCGATCTGCCAATTCTGCGATACCGACTTCGTCGGCACCGACGGCACCGGGGGCGGGCGGTTCCCGTCCGCCGACGAGCTGGCCACCGCCGTCGCCGAGGCTTGGCAAGGGCGGGCGCACCCCCGCAGCCGACGGTATGTGGTGTGCACCGGCGGCGAACCACTGTTGCAGCTGGACGAGGCGGCCGTGACCGCCCTGCACGAAGCAGGCTTCGAGGTCGCGGTCGAGACCAACGGCACTCTGCCCGCACCTGCGGGCATCGACTGGATCTGTGTCAGTCCCAAGGCCGGCGCGGATGTGTTACTCACCCGGGGTGACGACCTGAAGCTCGTCTTTCCCCAGCCGGAGGCCGACCCGGCCCGCTTCGAGCACCTCGACTTCGGCCATTTTCTGCTGCAGCCGATGGACGGGCCGGATCGAGTCGCCAATACTGCGGCTGCGGTGCGGTACTGCCTAGAGAATCCGCAGTGGCGTCTGAGTTTACAGACTCACAAATACATTGGGATTGCCTGATGGAGATCTTTCGGGAGTTCACCTTCGAGGCCGCACACCGGCTGCCTTACGTACCCGAAGGCCACAAGTGCGCCCGCCTGCACGGACACTCGTACCGGGTCACCGTGCACGTCAGTGGCCAGGTCGGAGCGCGCACCGGTTGGGTGATCGACTTCGGTGACCTCAAGCAGGCGTTCGCACCGGTCCGAGAGCAACTCGACCACCACTATCTCAACGAGATCGCCGGGCTGGAGAACCCGACGAGCGAAGTGCTGGCCCGATGGATCTGGCAGCGACTTGCCGGTCAGTTGCCGTTGTCAGCGGTTACGGTCCGGGAAACCTGCACCTCCGGCTGCGTCTACCGGGGCGAGGACTGAGCACGCCCGACTCTACGGGTGGTCGGGCCCCCGCAGCGGCTGGGGTCCGCGTCAGGCCCCACCGGCCGAACCTACCGACGCGTAACATTACGCTAAGGTAGGCCCGACGTTCCGATCTGGAGGGGTATGCGATGACCGAGTTCGACCCGGCCAACTTCGCGTCCATCGACGCCAAGGAGTTCAGCAAGCTGGTCAAGACCACCCCGGATTCCAAGATCGCCGAGGTGATGCAGGGCGACCTGCGCGGCAAGGTCCTCGACGAGGTGTTCAACCGGATGCCCGTGCTGTTCCGTCCGGAGAAGGCCGGCGCCACCAGCGCGGTGATCCACTGGAACATCACCGGCCGGCCGGACGGCGGCACCGACACCTACGAGATCGTCGTCGACAACGGCACCTGCGTGGTATCCCCGGCCGCCGAGCGCGAACCGCGGCTGAGCCTGACCCTCGGACCGGTCGACTTCCTCAAGGTCGTCGCCGGCACGGCGAACCCGATGATGATGTTCATGACCGGCAAACTCAAGGCCAAGGGCGATCTCGGACTCGCCGCCCAGATCCCCAACCTGTTCGACATCCCCAAGAGCTGACCACCGATCCGTAACCCCGCCTGATACGTGTCCTGTATCAGCGGGGTCGACCATCCCTCCGACCGGTCACGCCCGCAGCTGGGGGTGTGTGCCGGTGGACCTGCCGTTCCTGATTTCCACGCTGACCCGACGCGGGGTGCTCACCCCCGGCTCGCCGGTGCGGACCGTCGCCCAACTCGCCGCGCTGCGTCGCTGGGGGTTCACCCTCGTCGGCGAACTGCGCCAGGCCGCCGCCCGCGATCCACGCCGGGTCGCGCTCATCGACGACGGCGGACAACAGCTGACCTACCGGGAGCTGCTCGACCGCGCCGAGCGGCTGGCCGGGGCGCTACGTACCGCACTGGATGTTTCCGCCGGGGACCGGATCGGCCTGCTCTGCCGCAACCACCCCGACATGGTGGCCGCGATGGTCGCCGCCGGGCTACTCGGCGCGGACACCGTACTGCTGCACACCGGGCTGGCCGGGCCGCAGCTCGCCGCCGTCGCCGACGAGCTGCGGCTGCGGGTGCTGCTGCACGACCGCGAGTTCGGCGAGCAGGTGGTCGAGGTCGACACCGGGGTGGTCCGGGTCGACGAGACCCGGGTGGCGCAGCTGCTGCGCGACGCTCCGACGGACACCCGGCTGGAGCCGCCGCGCCGCGACGGCCGCATCATCGTGCTCACCTCCGGCACCACCGGCACCCCGAAGGGCGCCCGGCGACGGACCCCGACCGGGTTCGGACCGCTGGCATCGATCATCGACCGGATCCCGCTGCGGGTCCACGACCGGATCATGATCGCGACGCCGGTCTTCCACACCTGGGGGTACGCCGCCCTGCAGATCGCGTTCGCGCTGCGGGCCACCGTGGTGCTGCACCGACGATTCGAGCCGGCAGCCGCGCTGGCCGCCGTCGACCGGCACGACTGCACCGCGTTGTTCGCCGTACCGGTGATGCTGCAACGGCTGCTGCACGACGTACCGGAGCCTCGGCAGCAGCCGACCGGGCTGCGGGTGGTCGCGGTCAGCGGCTCGGCGCTCGGCGGCGGCATCGCCACCCGGTTCATGGACCGGTACGGCGACGTGCTCTACAACCTGTACGGGTCGACCGAGGTCTCCTGGGCGGCCATCGCCACTCCGGCCGACCTGCGCCGGGCACCGAACACGGCCGGCCGGCCGCCGTACGGCACCCGGCTGGCGGTGCTCGGGCCGGACGGCGAACCGGTGCCGACCGGGCAGGTCGGGCAGATCTTCGTCGGCAACGAGCTGCTCTTCGACGGCTACACCACCAGCGACGACGGCACGGCCGAACGCCGGCACGGGCTGCTCGGCACCGGCGACCTCGGCCATGTCGACGCCGACGGGCTGCTCTTCGTCGGCGGCCGGGCCGACGACATGATCGTCTCCGGCGGGGAGAACGTCTTCCCGTCCGACGTCGCCGACCTGCTGGCCCAGCTACCGCAGGTACGCGAGGCCGCGGTGGTCGGCCTGCCCGACGCGGAGTACGGCCAGCGGCTCGCCGCGTACCTGGTGCTGCACCCGGAGGAGACGCTCGACGCCGAGGCGGTCCGGGAGTACGTGCGCCGCTACCGCGCCCGGTTCGCCGTCCCCCGGCATGTGATCTTCCTGTCGGCGCTGCCGCGCAACGCCGCCGGCAAGGTTGTCACCCGGGACCTGCCCCGGCCCTCGGGCAGCTGACCCCCCGGCCCGGACTTGGTGAACCCCGGCACTTACGGCTGGCGCAGATGCTGGGCCACCCGCTGGTGGTCCCGGAACCGCGCCCGCGCCGCCCGTTGGGCCGGGTCCTGCTCCGGCGCGGCGTCGATGTGCGCCGAGCGGGCCGCCTCCGTCCGGTTGGCGTACTCGACCGGCGGCAGGCCGCGCAACGCGCGTACCACGCCGGGGCTGGCACCGACCCGCCGCGCCTCCGCGACGATCTGTTCCTTGTCGGCGGGAAAGTCCAGCTCGTTCAGGCTGTCCAGTACGTCCTGGTAGCTCGTCCCCATGCGCCGGGGCGTACCCGCCGCGCGGGCCGCTATCCGGCCGGCACGGGGTGATCCGGCACCCGGGGTCAGGGCAGGGTGATCCGGCCTTCGGCGGCGGCCAGGGCGATGTCCGCCCGGAAGTGCCCACCGGGCAGGTCGACCCCGGCCAGCAGCCGGTACGCGGCGTCCCGCGCGCCGGCCAGGTCGGCGCCGACTCCGGTGGCGCTGAGCACCCGACCACCGGCCGAGACCAACTGCCCCGTGGCGTCGCGGGCGGTGCCGGCGTGGCTGATCCCGGCCTGCCCGGCACCGGTGATCACGTCGCCGGTGCGGGCCGCCGCCGGGTAACCGGCCGACGCGAGGACCACGGTCACCGCTGCCCCGTCCCGCCAGCGCAGCGGCGGGTGGTCGGCGAGCGTGCCGGTCGCCGCCGCGTGCAGCAGGCCGGCCAGCGGGGTTTCCAGCAGCGCCAGCACCACCTGGGTCTCCGGGTCGCCGAACCGGGCGTTGAACTCGATCACCCGGGGGCCGGCGGCGGTGACCGCCAGCCCGACGTAGAGCAGCCCGGCGAACGGGGTGCCCCGGTGGCGCATCTCGGTCAGCGTCGGGTGCACCACCTCGGCCATCACCTGGTCGACCAGGTCCGGCGGCGCCCACGGCAGCGGCGCGTACGCACCCATGCCGCCGGTGTTCGGGCCGGTGTCGCCGACGCCGACCCGCTTGAAGTCCTGGGCCGGCAGCAGCGGCACCGCCGCCGTGCCGTCGGTGACGACGAACAGCGACACCTCCGGCCCGGCCAGGTACTCCTCGACCACCACCTGCCCGCAGGAGTCGGCGTGGGTGAGGGCGGCGGCGCGGTCGTCGGTCACCACCACCCCCTTGCCGGCGGCCAGCCCGTCGTTCTTCACCACGTACGGGGTGCCGCAGGCGTCCAGCGCGGCGGCCACCTCGTCGGCGTTCCGGCAGGTCACGGCGCGGGCGGTCGGCACCCCGGCGGCGGCCATCACGTCCTTGGCGAAGCTCTTGGAGCCTTCCAGTACGGCGGCCGCGCCGGACGGCCCGAAGCAGGCGATGCCCTTGGCGCGTACCGCGTCGGCGACCCCGGCGACCAGCGGTGCCTCCGGACCGACCACGACCAGGTCGGCCGCCACCTCGACGGCGAGGGCGGCGACCGCCTGCGGGTCGGTGGCGGTGACCGGGCGCAGCTCGGCCACCGCCGCTATGCCCGGATTGCCCGGAGCGGCGATCAACTGGTCGACGGCGGGGTCGGCGGCCAGGCTGGACGCGAGCGCGTGCTCGCGTCCGCCGCTACCGATGAGAAGTACGCGCACGACGCCCGATCCTAGACGCCGGCCTGCGCCATCCGGGAACCCCGCCGCAGATAGGCGAACCAGGTGACGGCCAGCATCACCACGAACAGCACGACGTAGAAGCGCAGCGCCGGCTCGATGTTGCCGTACGTCGACTTGGCCCAGGCGTAGCAGATCGGCACCAGGAAGCCGCCGAACGCGCCGACCGACGAGATGATGCCGAGCGCGCCGGCCGCCTCCCGGCGCATCCGCAGCATCGTCTCCGCAGAGCCGCCCCGGTCCTCACCCTTCACCCGGAAGATCTTCGAGATCATCCGGTACGTCGACCCGTTGCCGATGCCGGTGGCGACGAACAGCACCATGAAGCTGACGAAGAAGACGCCCAGGTTCTGCTGCTGCACCGCCCACAGCGCGGCGTAGGCGCCGGCCGCAAGGACGACGAAGCTGGCCGCGGTCACCCGGGCGCCGCCCATCCGGTCGGAGAGCCGACCGCCGAGCGGCCGGGCGACCGAGCCGATCCCGGCGCCGAGGAACGCCCAGCCGAGCGCGATGTCCGGCCGGTTGAACACCGCGTTCAGCAGGGTCGGGAAGGCCGCCGAGTAGCCGATGAACGAGCCGAACGTGCCGATGTAGAGCAGCGACATGATCCAGGTGTCAGGGTGGCGCAACGACGACCAGACCGGTTCGACGTCCGCTTTCGCCTCGGCCAGGTTGTCCATGTAGAGGTAGGCGCAGACCGCCGCGATGACCGCCAGCGGGATGTACATCAGGCCGGCCCGGGACAGCGCCAGCCCGCCGCCGAGCACGATCACCTTCGGCACCAGGAACTGCACCACCGCGACGCCGATGTTGCCACCGGCGGCGTTCAGGCCGAGCGCCCAGCCCTTTTCCCGTTCCGGGTAGAAGAACGAGATGTTGGCCATGCTGGATGCGAAGTTTCCGCCGCCGAATCCGGCTGTCGCGGCGATCATCAGAAGGGTGCCGTACCCGATTTCCGGATTGTTGACCGCCCAGGCGAGACCGGCGCACGGGATGATCAGCAGCAGGGCGGAGACGACCGTCCAGTTGCGGCCGCCGAAGATCGGCACCGCGAAGGTGTACGGCAGCCGCAGGAACGCCCCGACACCGCTCGGTACGGCGGTCAGCCAGAGCGTCTGGCTGACGCTGAGGTCCCACCCGGCGCTGCTCAGCCGCACCACCACGATGCTCCAGAGCAGCCACACCGAGAAGCCGATGTGTTCGGCGAAGATGGAGAAGATGAGGTTGCGCCGGGCCACCGGCCGGCCCACCGTACGCCAGAAGGTGGGGTCCTCCGGCTCCCAGTGCGCAATCCACCGTTTCCGGTTCTCCTGCGGGCGGGTCTCGATGGTCTCCGCGTTGACTGTCTCGTTGGCCATCAGGTTGGCTCCTTAGCCATCGGGTGCCGTAGGGTGGCGATCGAGATGCTGCCGAGCGACGTTTCCGGATCGGCGATGATCGGACGTCTACCGGGGTGGCATTGGGGAGTCAGGTTATGAACCGAATGTTTCCTGGCGTGGAAAACGGTGATGTCGGAGCGTGGTCATGGTTCGCACCGGGCCGGCCCCGACGTTGTGAGATCTACCGGCCGGCGCCACCGGCAGGCGGTACCGGAACCCGTGCCGCCGGCACCGACACCCACACCGTGCCGGCTGGGTCCTGCCGGACCGGGTAGCTGCGCAGTGCCGGCTGCCCGGTGCGCGAGCACCCGGTCGCCAGCTCGAAGACGTGCTGGTGCAGCGGGCAGATCACCACCTCGGCGTCGATCAGCCCGTCGGCGAGCGGGCCGCCGGCATGCGGGCAGACCGCCGCCACCGCCCGCAACTGCCCCGACGTCAGCCGGAACACCGCCACCAGGTCACCTGCGACCGGGTAGGCCCGGCCCTCGCCGGGTGGGATGTCGTCGCCGGGTCCGATCCGGTGCTCGATCAGCCGGCTGTCCTCGACCGCGGTCACGACCGGCTGCTCTCGGCGCGGACCGGTACCGCCGGCAGCGGCACCAGCGGCAACGCGGTCCGGAACTGGCCCGGGGTCGCCGGGGCGTCCCGTTCCCGCCACGGATCCCGGTAGCCGGCCACCGCCGCCGCCATCCGTTCGTCGAGTCCGGGGCCGAGCCCGTCGACGTCGTCGACGATCAGCTCCCGCAGCCGGTCGACGCCGACCCTGGGCACGAACGCGTAGGTGCGTTCCAGCCAGTTCGCGTTCTCCCGGTAGTACTGCAGGAACCGGCCGGTCAGCGTCATCACCTCATCCGGCGCGTCGACGGTGGCCAGCAGGTCGCCCTTGCGTACGTGGGCACCGGCCGCGCCGCCGACGTAGATCTCCCAACGGCCGCCCTCGATCGCGACCACCCCGAGGTCCTTGACGTACGCCTCGGCGCAGTTGCGCGGGCACCCGGTGACCGCCAGCTTGAGTTTGCCCGGCGCCTCCAGCCCCTGGAACCGTTCCTCGATCGCGATGCCGAGCGCGGTCGAGTCACCCAGGCCGAACCGGCAGAATTCGCTGCCCACGCAGGTCTTCACGGTCCGGAAACTCTTGCCGTACGCGTACCCGGACGGCATGTCCAGGTCGGCCCACACCTGCGGCAGGTCCTCCTTGCGGATGCCGAGCAGGTCGATGCGCTGCCCGCCGGTCAGTTTGACCAACGGCACCTGGTGCTTCTCGGCCACGTCGGCGATCCGGCGCAGCTGGGCCGGGGTGGTGCAGCCGCCCTTCATCTGCGGCACCACCGAGAAGGTGCCGTCGCGTTGGATGTTGGCGTGCACCCGGTCGTTGATGAACCGGGCGCCGCGCTCGTCGACGTACTCGTCGCCCCACATCATCCGCAGCAGCGACACCAGCCCCATCTTGCTCCTGGCGTCCTCGCGGCCGTCGGCGAGCGCCTCGAAGACCGCCGACACGCTGCGCAGCCCACGGGCGCGGATCTCGGCCATCAGGGTCGGCTTGTCCATCGGCACCCCGGGCACGTACCAGTTGGCCGCCGGGTCCTCCCCGACCTCGCCGCCGGCCGCCCACTCGACGATCTGGCCGACCAGGCTCTTGCACGAGCCGCAGCCCTTGCCGGCCCGGGTGGCGTCCATCACCCCGGTCACCGTGCGAACCCCGCCGGCGACGGTGGCGACCAGCGTGCCCTTGCTGACCCCGTTGCAGTTGCACACCTGGGCGTCGTCGTCGAGTTCGGCGGCGGACACCTCGGCCGACGGCCCGCCGAGGTCGAACAGCAGCCGGACCCGCTCCTCCGGTAGCGGCGAACCCCGGTCGAACGCCTGCATCAGGAAGCCGACCTTGCCGACGTCGCCGACCAGGGTGGCACCGATCAGCCGGTCGTCGCGGACCACCACGCTCTTGTAGACGCCGCGCCGGGGTTCGGCGAAGACCACGAACTCGTCGTCGTCGCGTTCCGGCGCGGTCACCCCCATGGCGGCCACGTCGACCCCGGCGACCTTCAGCTTGGTCGCGGTCCGCGAGCCGTGGTACGCCGCCGTCGGGTCGGTGCCGGTGAGCTGCCCGGCGAGCACCTTCGCCTGGTCCCACAGCGGCGCAACCAGGCCGTACGTCTGCCCTCGGTGCTGCACGCATTCACCGACCGCGTAGATGTCCGGCTCGTCGAGCACCCGCAGGTGGTCGTCGACGACGATGCCCCGCTCCACCGGCAGGCCGCTGACCTGCGCGAGCGTGGTGTTGGGTCGGATTCCGGCGGCGATCACCACCATGTCGGCGGCGAACGTGCGCCCGTCGGCGAGCCGGACCCCATCGACGGCGTCCCGGCCGAGGATCCGCTCGGTGCGGGCCTTGGTGACCACGTCGATACCGAGCCGTTCGACGCTGCGCCGCAGGATGTCTCCGCCGGTGGCGTCGAGCTGGGCGTTCATCAGGTGCCCGGCGGCGTGCAGCAGGGTCACCGACACGCCGTACTGCTGCAGGCCGCGGGCGGCTTCCAGGCCGAGCAGGCCGCCGCCGATCACCACCGCCCGCTCGTGGTCGCGGGCGTAGCGGATCATCGCCCGGGTGTCGTCGAGCGTGCGGAAGGTGAACACTCCCTGGTGGAAGCCGCGTCGTGGGTGGTGGGCGCCGTCGATCGGCGGCACGAACGGCACGCTGCCGGTGGCGATCACCAACTTGTCGTACGGGGTGACGGTGCCGTCGACGGCGTGAACAACCCTGGCGAACCGGTCGATCCGGGTCACCTCCACCCCGGCCCGCAGGGCGATGCCGTTCTCCTGGTACCAGGGCAGGCTGTTGAGGAAGATGCCGTCCTCTTCCTCGGCGCCGGAGAGCACGTTGGACAGCAGGATCCGGTTGTAGTTGCCGTACGGTTCGGCGCCGAACATGGTGATGTCGTACCGATCCGGGCCGACCCGGTCGATGATCTCCTCGACGGTACGGGCACCGGCCATGCCGTTGCCGACCACCACCAGTCGCGGTCGTCGCTGCGTCACCTCACACCTCCACCAGGCCGAGATCGAGCACGACGGTGCCGGTGACGCCTTCCGGCGCGGCGAGTTGCAGCTCCACCACGGTGCCGGCGACCAGGTCCTCGACGACCCGCAACGGCACGTGCACCGCGTCGCGGGCGCCGATCGGGAAGTAGCGCATCGGGTCGCCGTCGCGCAGCAGCAGGACGTAGACCAGCTCGCCGCTGCTGTTGCCGCCCCGGAAGTAGACGGTCTGCGTGACCAGCCCGTCCGGCACCGTGTAGCGCAGGCTGCCATCCAACGGCAGCGGCGTGTCCAACCCTTTGCCGTCGAACGCGAACACTCCTTGCAGGAAACGTGGGGTCGACTGCATCGTGGGTCCCTTCGTCAGGTGGCGGAATCGTCGGGGGCGGCGCTGCTCGGGCCGGCTCCGACCGGGCCGGTGGTGGCCCGGCCGGCTCCGTCGGGTCCGGCGAAGCGGCGGACCGCCACCGCGCAGACCTTGAACGCCGGCATCCGGGAGTGCCGGTCCAACGTCGGATCGGTCAGGGCGTTGGCGCTGGCCGTGCCGCCCCAGTGGAACGGCACGAAGACGGTGTCCGGCCGGATGTGCTCGGTCAGGTACGCCCGGAACACCGCCCGGCCCCGGCGGGTGGTCAACTCGACCAGGTCTGCGGTGCCGATGCCGAGCCGGCGGGCCAGGTCCGGGTGGATCTCGGCCTTCGGGTCGCTGGCGGTGCTGGCCAGCGACGGCGAGCGGCGGGTCTGGTTGCCGCTCTGGTACTGGCCCATTATTCGGCCGGTGGTGAGCAGGTACGGGTAGCTGCGGTCGGGCAGTTCGGCCGGATCCCGGTGCTCCACGCGGATGAACCGGGCGCGCCCGTCGGCGGTGGCGAACCGTTCGGTGAACAGTCGCGGCGTACCCGGATGGCCGTCGGCCGGGCACGGCCAGAACACCCCGTCCTCGGCCTCGATCCGCTGGTAGCTGATGCCGGCGTAGTCGGCGATCCCGCCGGCGCTGGCCCGGCGCAGCTCGTCGTAGACGGTCTGCGGGTCGGTGGAGAAGTGTTTGCCCCGGCCGAGCCGGTCGGCGAGCGCGGCCAGCACGCTCAGGTCGTCGCGTACCCCGTCCGGTGGTGGCAGCACCCGGCGGCGGCGCAGCACCCGACCCTCCAGGTTGGTCATGGTGCCCTCCTCCTCCGCCCACTGGGCGGTGGGCAGCACCACGTCGGCGACGGCGGCCGTCTCGGACCGGAAGATGTCCGACACCGCGAGGAAGTCCAGCGCGGCCAGCCGGTCGGCGACCCGGTCCCGGTCGGGCGCGGAGACCAGGATGTTCGAGGCGAACACCAGCATGGTGCGCACCCCGCCGGGGGTACCGATCCGGTCGATCATCTCGGTGGCGGAGACCCCCGGGCCGGGCAGGTCGGCCGGGTCGACGCCCCACACGGCGGCGACGTGGGCGCGGGCGGCCGGGTCGTCGAGGCGCCGGTAGCCGGGCAGCTGGTCGGCCTTCTGGCCGTGTTCCCGGCCGCCCTGGCCGTTGCCCTGCCCGGTGATGGTGCCGTAGCCGCTGCCGGGCCGGCCGGGCAGGCCGAGGGCGAGGGCGAGGTTGATGTACGCCTGCGCGGTGTCGGTACCGCTGCTGTGCTGCTCGGCACCGCGCGCGGTGAGGATCATCGCGGTCGGCGCGGTGGCCAGCGCGTGCACCGTACGCTGCAGCAACTCCTCGGACACGCCGGTGATCCGTTCCACCCGGTCCGGCCAGTAGCCGGCGACGGCGGTGCGGACCGCGTCGAACCCGGTGGTCCGGTCCCGGATGTACGCCTGGTCGACGTGGCCGGCCCGGATGGCGATGTGCAGCAGCCCGTTGGCCAGGGCCAGGTCGGTGCCGGGCGCCACCGGCAGGTGGATGCCGGCGCCCCGGGCGGTCGCCGAGCGGCGCGGGTCGGCGACGATGTGGACCGCGCCGGCGGCCCGGCCGGCGTCGAAGTACTGCATCGCCGGTGGCATGGTGTCGGCCGGGTTGCCGCCGACAACCAGCACCGCGCGGGCGTCGGCGATGTCGGCCAGCGGAAACGGCAGGCCTCGGTCGATACCGAAGGCCCGGTTGCCGGCAGTGGCCGACGACGACATGCAGAACCGGCCGTTGTAGTCGATGTGCGGGGTACGCAGTCCGACCCGGGCGAACTTGCCGAGCTGGTACGCCTTCTCGTTGGTCAGCCCGCCGCCGCCGAACAGGCCGACGCTGGCCGGTCCGTACCGGTGCTGGCTGGTCTGTATGGCGGCGGTGATCCGGTCGAGGGCCTCGTCCCAACTGGCCGGGCGCAGCGGGCTGCGCCGGTCGGCCGGGTCGGCGCGCACCAGCGGGGTGAGCAGTCGGTCGGGGTGGTCGAGCAGTTCCGGCGCGCTCCAGCCCTTGGCGCAGAGCCCGCCCCGGTTGGTGGGGAAGTCCGCCGGCTCGATGACGGGCGGTCGGGGCGGCGCCGGCCGCATCCGTACGCCGCACTGCAGCGAGCAGTACGGGCAGTGGGTCAGCACGTTCCCGACCAGGTCGGGACTGCCGTGGTCACCCATCGCCCAAGAGTGGGAAATCGACGTTGCGCTATCGTGTTGCCGACGTCACATCGATGTTGCCAACTACTGTTGATCTTGTCGATCTGGATGTGATCAGCGTCAGCTGTCAGTCACCGGCGACGATCGACTCGGCGCTGACGGTGCCGTCCGTCGCGGTTTCGCCGGCCACCGACACCGGCACGCCGACGGCCAACCCGTCGAGGTCACCAGGCACCCGGACGGCCGTCCCGCCATCGGTGCGCACGATCACCACCTCCCCGGCCTCGGTCTCCACGTACACCGTGTCGCCGTCGACCAGCTTGACCGTGCCGACCGCTGCCGGTTGCGGGCCGCCCCCTTCCGCACCCGTCGCGTCGGCCGCGCCGCCCCGCTGCAACTGCCCCGCCCCCGGCTGAAACTGCCCGGCGCCGGATCCGCGCAGTCCGGGCCCGGCACCCGCGCCAGTGTCGTCGTTGGACGGCACCGCCACGCCGACGGCGAACCCGGCGACCAACAGCAGCACGGCAACCAGCCACGGAGTGAGCCGGTTCGTCCACGGCCGAGGCGTCGCCGCGGCCAGCCATTCGGTGTCGTCGTCGCGCACGTCATCTCCACCCGTTGTCATCAGTCGGTCACCTACTCGTACCGCAGGGCGTCGATGGGTCGCAGATTCGCCGCCCGGCGGGCCGGGACGCTGCCGAAGAAGAGGCCGATCGCCACCGACACGCCCAGCGCCAGCAGCACCGAACTCGGCACGATCACCGGCTCCACCCCGACGATGGTGAACCGGCTGCCGATCACCGCGACCGCGACCCCCGCCCCGCCGCCGATCGCGCTGAGCAGCGTCGCCTCGACAAGAAACTGGGCCATGATGGTGCCGGGTGGGGCGCCGAGCGCCTTGCGGACACCGATCTCGCGGGTCCGTTCGGTCACCGTCACCAGCATGATGTTGGTGATGCCGATCCCGCCGACCAGCAGGCTGATCGCCGCGACCGCGCCGAGCAGCACAGTGAACGTCTCCGCCGTCGACGCCTGCGTCTCCAGCAGCTGTGCCGCGTTCTGAATCCGGTACGAGGAACCGCCGGAGACGCCGCCGGAGCCGGCAGCGCCGTCCGTGGCCAGCTTGCGGTCCAGGATCGCGCTGACCTGTGCCTGCGCGGCGTCGACCCGGTCCGGCCCAGCCGCCTCCACCAGCACCGAGTTGATCGACCCGTACCCGGTCAATGTCTGGCGCACCGCGGTCAACGGCGCCACCACCAGGTCGTTGGCGTCCTGCAGACCGCCGGTGGAGGTCTTCTCGGCGAGCACGCCGACCACGGTGAACAGGGTGCCGTCGACCATCATCTGACTGCCCAGCGGATCCGCTCCGGCGAATAGCTCGTCGACCACGGTCTGCCCGACGAGCGCCACCCGGCGGCCCTGCGCGACATCGGCCTCGGTGAAGGTGACCCCCTCGCCGACCGGCGTGTTCGACGCCGCCAGGTAGCTCGGGTAGCTGCCGACGAACTGCCCGACGGAGTGGTCGGCGTCGCCGTAGGTGAGGGTCGCCGAGGTGCTGACCACCGGCGACACCGAACGGACGTCCGGGGCGAGCACCGGATCGTGCAGCGCCTCGGCGACCGCGACGGTCAGCCCGGCGCCGCCACCGCCGGACGCCGACACGGTGATCGTGTTGGTGCCGAGCGCCTCGATCCGCTCGTTGACCGTCTGCGCCGACCCGTTGCCCACGGCGACGAGCAGGATCACCGCGGCCACGCCGATCAGGATGCCGAGTGTGGTCAACGCCGAACGCAGCTTGTTCGCGCCGATGCCGCGCAGCCCGGAGCGGACAATCTCTACGGGCCCCACTGGGCGACCTCCCGGTACGGTCTGCCCGCACCCGGCTGACCGGCACCGTGGCGTCGGTCGTCGGAGACGATCCGCCCGTCGCGGACCCGTAGCAGCCGGCGGGTCCGGTCAGCGACCTCCGGTTCATGGGTGATCAGCATGATGGTGCGGCCGTCGGCGTTGAGCTGGTCGAAGATGGTCAGCACCTCCTCGGTGGACGCGCTGTCCAGGTTTCCGGTCGGTTCGTCCGCCAGCACCAGCGCCGGTTCGGTCACCAACGCGCGGGCGACCGCGACCCGCTGCTGCTGGCCGCCGGAGAGCTGGTTCGGCAGATGCCCAGCCCGTCCGGCCAGCCCGACCAGGTCGAGCGCGGCCAGCGCCCGCCGGCGTCGCACGGTCGGACGGACCCCGGCGTACGCCAGCGGCAGCTCGACGTTCGCCACGGCGGTGGTCCGCGGGATCAGGTTGAACGACTGGAAGACGAAGCCGATCCGGCGGTTACGGACCATGGCCAGCTGCCGCTCGGTGAGTTGGCTGACGTCCACCCCGTCGATCAGGTAGCGGCCGGTGCTGGGCACGTCCAGACAGCCGAGGATGTTCATCAGCGTCGACTTGCCGGAGCCGGACGAGCCCATCACGGCGATGAACTCACCCCGGTCGACCTGCAGCGACACGCCCCGCAGAGCGGCGACCGCCGACTCACCGACGCCGTACACCTTGGTCACGTCCCGTACGTCCAGAACCGGGCTCACCGGCCACCCCCCGGCCTGCCGCCACCGGAGAAGCCACCGGCACCCGGTCCGCCCCCGCCGGGGAAGCCGCCACCGCCGGTCAACCCGCCGCCACCGGGGAAGCCGCCGGACCCGCTCTCCGACTCGGTGGGGATGACGACCACCACCTGTTCGCCGACGGCCAGCCCGGAGATGATCTCCACCGCGTCGTCGCCCTGCAGGCCGACCTCGACGGTACGGCTGACCTGTGCGCCGTCGACCAGCACGGTGACCGACTGCCGGGTGCCGGTGCCGGTCAGCGCGGCCGGGCTGACGGTCAGCACGTCCACCGCCTCGCCGACAACCACCGTCACTTCCACGGTCTGTCCAGGCCGGACGCCTTCGGGCAGCGAGTCCAGGTCGAGGGTGATCGGATAGCTCACCACGCCGTTGGTGGTGGCCGCGTTCGGGTCGATGACCCCGATGCTCGCGGTGGCCTCGGTGTCCGGCAGCGCGTTCCACCGTACGGTCGCCGGCTGACCGGTCTCGAGCCGCGTCGCATCGGTTTCCGACACCGAGGCGGTCACCTCCAACTGGGTCAGGTCGGCCAGATCCACGAACCCACTGGCACCCGACGACGAGGACGACCCGGTGCCGCCACCCGCCGACGACGACCCGGTGCCGCCTCCGGTCGACGCGCCGACGCTGCCGTTGACCGCGACGACCGTACCGGCCACCGGGGCTGTCAACGTCGTGCCGTCGACGGCCGCCTGCGCCTCGTCGACCGCGAGTTCCGCCTCGGTCACCGCGGCGACGGCGTCAGCCGTCGACACGCCAGCGACCTCGGCGGTGTCGAGGGCGTCCTGCGCGGCGTCGAGGTTGGCCCGCGCGGCGTCCAGTTCCCGCTGGGCCACCGTGTCGTCGACCCGGGCGAGGACCGCGCCCTCGTCGACCTGCTGCCCGACGGACACCAGGATCTCCGTGACCGTGCCGCCGGTGACGAAGTCAGCGACCGCCGTCTTCGCACTGCGTACCGAACCGGAGGCGGTGACCGTCGCCGTGACCGTGGCCTGCTCGACGACGACGGTCGCGGTTGCCGCCGAGCCGGCGGCGACAGCGGTGTTGTCCGGCCCGACCACTGTGTGGTACGTCCAGCCGAGCAGGCCGAGTACGGCCAGGACAAGAACCGCATTGAGGATCAACGGCCGGCGAAGGCCGGCGAGGCGACGCACAGGCATGGCGGACAGCTTCTGGTGACTTCCTCGACGCGGACTCGGAGCGGGCTCGGTGGCGGCTGAGAGCCGACCGGCGGATCGCATCACCCATCCACCACTTCGTCGCCGACCGCCAGGCCGTCGATGACCTCGACGTACTGGTCGCCACGGACGCCCACGGTCACCACCCGCTGCTGCTCAACGCCGGATCCGTCCCGCACGACGACGATGTCCTCGCCGCCGACGCTGCTGCGGCTCACCGCGGTGACCGGGACTCGTACCACGTCGGTCACCTCGTCAACGACGACCCGTACCCCGGCGCTCTGACCGACCAGCAGGCCGGCCGGGACGTCGTCGAAGTCGACGATCACGCCGTAGCGCACCAGCTGGCCGTCGACGCTGCCCACCGGGTCGACCTGACCGAGGTGGGCGGGGAACTCCTCGCCCGGCCGGGTGGCCAGGGTGACGACGGCCGGCTGGCCGACCGACAACCGCGCGGCGTCGGCCTCGGGAAAACTCGCGGTCACCTGCATCTGGGCGACCGCGCCGAGTTCGATGAAGGTGTCACCGGCTCGTACCGTGCTGCCGACGGTGCCGGAGACACCGAGCACCTTGCCGTCGACTGGAGCGCTGATCACCGTACCGGCGAGATCGTCCTCGGCGGCGGCGAGTCGTAGCTGCGCCGCGGTGACCTGCTGCCGGGCCCGCAGCACCGGGTCTCCGCTGGAGCGCCCGTCCGCCGCCCTACCGCAACCGCTGTCGGAACCGTCGGCCCGGTCCCCGGGGTCGCCGGTGGGCGCGGCCGGCGAGTTCGCCGGCGTGGCCGGTGGGGTCGGGGTGGGCGATTCCGCCGGTACGGACGCGGTGGGCGAAGGTGCCGGCGAGGTGGTGGTGCCGACAGTAGGGGACGGGTCCGGGGTGGCCGACCTAGTCGCCTCCGGCGTCGGGCTGGTGGAGGGGTCGGAAGCGGTCCAGGCCGCCAGCGCGGTCGTCGTGCACCCGGTGCTCACGTCGGTGTCCGTCCCGTCCGTGCGGGCGTCCGCCTGCGCCTCGGCGAGGGCTTCCCGCGCTGCCGTCAGCGCCTCTTCAGCCTGTTCGACAGCTGCCGCCGCGTTGCTGTCGTCGACGGCGGCGAGCACGTCACCGGCGGCGACGTCCTGCCCGAGCCGTACGTCCAGCCTGGTCACCGTGCCGGCAACCGCGAAGCCGAGTTGGCGGTCCTCGGCCGGTGCGACCGAGCCGGCCGCGGCGATCGCCACGGTGACCGTCCCTCTGTCCACCTGCGTCATGGCTACGGGTACGGCGTCGTCGGTGCTCGTCGGGACGGCGACCGCGTAGGCGACGACACCCGCCGGGATCAGCGTCGCACCGGCCGCCACGGCGACAAGCCACCGGCTCGCGGGCAGCCGGCTGACCAGCGCCCTGATGGAGCCGAGTCTCATGACCGGGAAGTGTTCCGGCACCGGCTCAGGACCGGCTCGGTGACAGCTCGGCGTTTCCTGTGAACCGACGGTTCGCCGGTGCCCTCCCCGCGTTGGTCGCCATCCCCAGCGCCGTCACAGCAAATCCTGACGTGACGCGGAGGTTCGTCAGCTCTGCTGACGCCCGCACCGGCGACGTCCGTCGCGGGCCATCTGATGGGGAGGGCATGATCGTGCACGTTGCGCTCAGTCGTTCGATGTGGGGCACTGCCGGAGGCGTCTGCCTGCTGCTACTTGCCGCCTGTGGAGCGTCCGACCCGGACTCGGACAGCGAAACCGCGGCAGCTGGCGCCGGAGCCATGGCGGAGTACGTGGACTGCCTGCGGGACAACGGGGTCGACGGCGTGGAGGTTCCCGAGGCCGGAGGAGGTTTCCGACGTGGTGCCCCGAACGGGATGCCGTCGGGGCAGCCCGGCGACCGGCCGTCGGGGTTGCCGTCCGGCGCGCCGTCGGGGTTCCCGTCCGGCGGGCCAGGCGGTGCGGGACCGGGCGGCGGCAGGATGGGCGGCGGATTCGGCGACATGCTCCGACCTGACGACGTCGACGACGACACCTGGGCGGCGGCGCAGGAGGCGTGTCAGTCCGAGCTACCGGCCCGTGGACCCGGCGGCGGCACCGAGAACGGGGCGGACGCCAGCGGCATCGTCGCGTACCGCAACTGCCTGGCGGAGAACGACGTCGAGTGGGCCGACGACCTGGACTCCTCGGATCCGACCGTCGCCGCGGCGCTGGCCGCCTGCGAACCCCTGCAGCCGGCCGAGTGACCCGCTCACCTGCCGGCAGGTGACGCGCGGAAGGTCTCCTGCAACGACGGTTCGAGCGACCGGCCGGTCAGCGGCTCGATGAACAGCTCGGCGAGGAGCAGGTCGGCCAGGTGAGCGGGGTTGAGCCCAGATTCCCTGCGGGCGAGCGCCTGCAGTGCGCCGCCGGCCCGCAGGGCCACGCGGACCGCACCGGCGGGCAGCCGCCGGACCGGGCGTGGCCGGCCCACCGCCTCGGCGATCCGCCCGAGCATCTCGACCCAGGTCAGGTTGGCGTCGGCGACCGGAACGTCCCCGCCGTACGCTCCCTCGATCGCGTCGACCGCCGCGACGGCGACGCTGCCGGCCGAGGCCGCGGCGGTTCCGCCGACCGGGACCAGCAGCGGCGCCGCCGACCGTGCCCACCGGTCCAGCGGACCGGCCCAGTTCGGTAGCCGGTCACCGGCTCGGCCGAAGACGAACGGCAGCTCCAGCACGGTGACCGGCAGGTCGGTTCCGGCCGCCGTCCGCACCTGCCGGGCCTGTTCCAGCCGGCACCGGATGTACGCGTGCCGCTCGCCGAGCCGCCGCTCGGGACGAAGCCGGACGTGGTAGGTGTAGTAGGAGCCGAGCAGGACCCCACGGGTCAGGCCGGCGTGCCGGGCAGCGGTGAACATCCGCGCCACGGGATCGACGAGTTCACTGCGCAGCACGGGATGGATCGGTGCGGGGAGTACCCGCTGCTCGTCGACCCGGGTGCCGTACACGACGCCGTCGTGGCCAGTGAGCAGCGGCCGCAGGTCCTCGACCGAGGCGGTCTCGACGTCGAGCACGTGGTCGACCCCGGTACGGGCGGTCCGCGCCACCGTGGCCACCGCGTGGCCGCGCTCGCGCAGCAGGTCGACGACGTGCGTACCGATCAGGCCGGTCCCGCCCACGACAAGGATCCTCATGCTGGCTCTCCGCTGGTCAATCGGTCAGGAAGGCGTCGATCTGGGCCAGGAACTCCGGCCAGGCCGGCTCGGACGCGGTGAGCAGATGGTTGCGGCTGTCCAGCAGCACCAGTTGACTGTCCGGAATGAGGGTGGCCAGCTCGCTGGCCTGCGAGGTGGGCACCCGCATGTCATCGCGGCAGTGCAGGATCAACGTCGGGCACTGCACCCGGTGGGCGATGTCCGAGACGTCGATCCGGGCGAACTCCTCCAGGAACCGGACCCCGTTCGCCGCCGAGGTGGTCCGCCGCTGAAAGCCGATGAACTCCTCCAACTCCTCCGGAGTGCCCTCGGGCAGGAACTGGGAAGCGAAGACACCGAGGAAACTGGGGTCCTGGTGTGCCCAACCGACCCGCGCCAGGTTCAGATCCAGGGCCGCCTCGTCCTGCTCGGCCTGGCTGCGGGCCCGGACCTGGCGGCCCCGGGCGTACGCGCCGGCGAGGATCAACCGGCTGACCCGCTCCGGCCGGCGCACGGCGTACGCGACCGCTACCGCACCGCCCTGGGAGACACCGAGCAGCGGGAACCGGTCCAGCCCCACCGCCTCGACCACGGTGTCCAGGTCGTCGACCCAGTCGTCGAAAGAGAAGCTGGGCACGTCCCAGTCGGACAGGCCGCACCCCCGCTCGTCGTAGCGGACCAGCTGCCGGTCCCGGGCCAGCCCGTTGAGCCAGTGCGACCACACCGGGGTGGTCCACTCCAGATCGAGGTGGGTCATCCAGTTGGCGGCCTTGAGCAGCGGCGGACCCGAACCGACGCTGGCGTAGGCGATCCGGGTGCCATCGTCGGCCCGGCAGAACCGGACGATCTGGCGGTCCGCGCCGCCGGCCTCCCCGGCGACCACAGACCGGGCCGGTGCCGGTCGGGTCGGGTGTGCGGCCGGCTGCGGTCCGGGGGCCGCGGGGTCACCGGCCCGGGTCACCGTCACTGGTGCCGCGAACTGGTACCCCCGCCGGTGCACGGTCCGGATCAGCCGCTGGTGACGGCCGGTGTCACCGACGGCGATCCGGGCGGTACGCAGCCCGGTGGTCAGCGCCGCCTCGCTGACGAAACGGTCGCCCCACACCTGGTCTAGCAGCTCGTTCTTCGATACCACCCGGTCCCGGTGTTCGATGAGGTACTGCAGGAGGTCGAGTGCCCGGGGCTCCACGTGGACCGGCTCACCGGATCGCCGCAGCTGGTAGCGGGCCATGTCCAGTTCGTACTCGCCGAAGCGGAAGGTGTCGCCGGCCATCGGCTGAGCGTACCCCCGGTGCGCGCCCGGCCCTCGACGGACGATCTTGGCCACCGCCTCGCGGCGACCAGAACGCCCTGGTCAGCGGCGCCACGAATGGTCGCACTGTTTCAGACCCGACAGAAATGCTGTAGGGTTTCGGGCAGAGTCAATGTAACGGCGATCACTGACTCCACCGGAAAGAGCACTGGCCATGTTCCTTCCTCATATTTTCCTCAGCTGATCCTTCGAATTCCACCAAGGCTGCGCGGTCCTGCATCACCAGACTTGGCACTCATGACATTCCTGCAACGCCGTCGGATGTTCCGACACGCCCGCACCGCGACCGTCCTGTCCGTACTGATGCTGGGTCCGATGCTCGCCGTGAGCACCCCGGCCGCCGCCTCCTCCACCGTGCCCACCGCGGAGATGGCCGACTGTCTGCTCTACGAGTCCGCCGAAGAGCTGGCCTGCTACCGCGACTTCCGGACCGCCATGAAGGTGGCGACCGCCGGGGCGGTCACCGACGCCCCGCGTGACGGCAGCCGACTCGACGCGGCGACCACCGAGCGGATCGCCGCCGCCGGCACCGCCGCCACCCGCGCCATGGCTTCGGGTACGTCCGCGGCCGCCCAGGTGGTCCTCGGGATCGCGTACCAGAACGCCAACTACACCGGCGGCTCACTGAGCATGGTCTCGCGATCCGGCACCTGCAGCGGCGGCAAGTACTACAACTTCAACAACCTCGCTGACGCCGGCGCCGCCTGGAGTAACGTGATCAGTTCATACAAGAACATCACCGACTGCGCCAGCAACTATTACGTCAACACCAACCAGTCCGGCACCCCCCACATGTGGTACTCGCACGACCAGCTCGCGCAGGTGCCCGCCGACAACCAGTACAGCTCGGTCAGGTTCTGGGACGGACCGTCCCGCGCGGAGCTTTTCGAGCACTGCGACAGCCGGGCCGTGTCCTGCCAGTTCGTTGCGGGGACACCGGTGACCGAGACCACCGCCGGCTTCCACGAGGTCGCCTCGCACTTCAACTGCACCCCGTACGACAACAGCCTGTCGGTCGAATGGTCCGACACCACCGGTGGGTCGATCAGCATGACCGCCGAGGTGCCCGCGACCACCTTCGGCTCCAGCGCGCTGAGCAACGTGTCGACGAGCATCAGCCAGAGCATCGGCCGGCAGTGGAACTGGGAGTCGACGGTCTCCCGGACCACGTCGCTCAACGCCGGCCCGTCGGGCTGGGCCGCGCTGGACCGCAGCCCCAAGCTGCAGACCGCCCAGGGCACGATCGAGATCAAGCTGAAGAACAAGGCCTGGGGCCGCAAGGAGTGGTACATCTGGGACTTCGAGGCGACCGTCGAGGTCCCCGACCACCTGGGCGTCACCCGGTCCCGGGGCGGCCCGATGACCGAGGCCCAGATCGCTGAGCTCTGCACCGACCCGGCCCGCCGGGCTGCCGCCGCGCCGACCCGCTCCGAGACCCGCCGCGAGCTCGCCGACGACCGGCCAGCCACCGCCAGCTGATCCCTGCCCCGCCTTCCGGCCCGGGGTGTCCGCTGGCGGACACCCCGGGCCGGGGTGCCTTGTGAGGCCGCGACCTACCGGTCAGAGTCGCCGCAGGACTCCGGTGCGCGGTTCCATCAGCGCGGCGAAGTGGTCGACGAGTCGCCGTACCGCGTCCGGGTCCCGCACCACCACCCCGACTTCCAGGTTGTCCGACAGCGCCCGGTCGGTCAGGTTGGCGCTGCTGACCAGGGCGGCGTCGGTGTCGGCGGCGATCACCTTGGCGTGCAGGGCCGGAAGCGACCGGCCGGGCTGTCGCCGCGCCGCCGGCCAGTGCCAGCAGGTGACCCGGTCGCCGAGGCCGGCGAAGACGTCCGCTCCGGTCACCCCGCGCAGCGGTCCACCGTCGGCGGTGCCGCTCTCCAACACCAGGTCGACCCGGACGCCGCGGTCGGCGGCGGCGGACACCTCGGCGACGACCTCGGCGACGCCGTACGCGGCGAAGCTGACCATCAGCAGTGATCGGCGGGCCTGCCGGATCAACTCGACCACCACCGACCGGGTCAGCCGGACCGCGACGGCCGGGCTGCTCGGCCCGCTGACCACCAGCTCGGTACGCCGTACTTCGGCCCGTCGCTGCAGGTGGGCGGCGCTGCGCAGAGCGAGCGCGACGGCCGCACCGGGCAGGTCGGGGGCGTGACTTCGCCAGACGGCGACCAGCCGCCGGGCGTGGGCGGCGACCGCGTACCCGGGGCGGGCGTCGATCAGCGCGGCCTCCACCGTGGCCTCCGACCGCTGGACCGAGGCCAGTACGCCGGCCCAGGCGGCGACGTGCCCGGCCGGCAGCTCGGCGGCCAACTCGGCGACGGTTTCGGCCAGCACCTCGGAAGGAAGTCCGGCGGTGGCCTCGGACGGGTTCACCGCTGGCAGCCGGTCACCTGAAGAAGCCGCACTCGTTGTCGGCGAGGGTGTCGACCAGCAACGACCGGTCCAGGTAGTGGTTGCCGCCTTCGCAGGACGTTTCGGCGGCGTACAGGCAGGCATGGCAGGCGGCTCCGGCGAGCCGGCCGTGCACCGTCGGGTCGTGTTCGGCACAGAGCGGGTCGGAGCTGCACAGCCGGGCACCGTGCAACGCGCGGTCGATGAGTGGGCCGAGCCGGTCGGCCCGGCCGAGGGTGACCAGGCCACCGAGGGTGCCTTCACTGTCCGGGGCGGCGGTGTAGAGCAGCACCCCGGCCATCGGCGAGTCGCCGGCACGCGCGTACACCCGCTCGCCGATGCCGGAGGCGCTGTAGCCGCATTCCAGCGCCAGCTCCCGGATCAGGGTGTGCCCGAGGGTGTGCAGCAGCAGGTAGCGCAGGCCGGGCCAGCCTCCGGGGGGTAGTTGGCGCTGCGCCCGCCATTTGTCGTGGGCCCGGATCAGCAGGTGTTCGCGGGCTTTGACCGCGGGGTCGTGCTCCCAGGCGACGATGCGTTCCTCGGCGAACCGCAGGAAGATGCCTTCACCGCGGGTTTCGGCGCACGGCACCCAGGTGGGCGGCTCGGCGGACAGCGGTGCGCGGCACTGGTCGGGGGTGTCGAGCACGTCCCGTTCGGGGGCGTCGATGCGGGTGAAGCCGTACAGTGCGGCGACCCGACGCAGCCGGGGCACCAGCACCACCTGGCTCAGCCAGTCCCGGTGCCCGGCCGGGACCGGCTCCGGCCGGGTGGTGAAGTCCGGCAGTGCCGCGCCGACGCTGGCGGTGAACGCGCGCCACTCGGGCAGGTGCAGGTCGAGATTGTCCCAGTCACCGCCGCCGGGGGTGTCGCCGGCTTCGTGCCGCCGCTGGATCGCCGCCCACACCTTGTCCACTCCGTGCGGTTGCAGCTCGGACCAGCAGGTCTGGGTGGGCAGGATCATCGTGCCGGTCTCCGCTGGCAGCGGGGCGAGCACGCTCAGCGTCGGCCAGAATTCGGCGACCAGGTGGTCCACCGGGTGTTCAGCCTTCGGCACGCTGAACACCGCCGCCTGCATGGCGAACCAGCTGTTGGTGGCGCCGAGCGCCAGGGTGCGCGGCGGCGCGTCGCACGGTTCGTAGCTGCCCAGGTGCGGGTGGCGGCCCCGGCAGGCGGGCAGGTTGCGGTCGGCGAGCGCCCCGATCGCGTCCGAGATGGGCCGCGCCGCCGCGCACTGGCCGCAGGTGACGAAGATGTTGGTGGTCTCGCCGGTGCTGCCGCGTTCGGACAGTTGCAGCGGGTGCCCGGCCCCGGGGTCGCTGCCCCGGTGCACGAAGTACGACCAGGGAAAGTCGTCGAGGTGGCCGTTGCCGCAGGCCAGCACGAACCGGGCCGGTACGGCGGTGGGTCGGCCGCCGCCGTTGCCCCGGCAGGTGTGCACGTAGCGGACCTTGTCCGGCGTCGGCGCCGAGACCAGCTCGAACAGACCCGACTCGACTGGGGCGAGTTGGTTGCACCGGGTGTCGGAGCAACGCAACCAGGCGGGAAACAACGCGACCGGCACCCCGATGCGGGCCCATTCGGCGTACGGGTCGGAGGTTTCCGGCAGGTGCGGCGGCAGCCGCAGCGCCTGCACCTGGTGACCGAGTTTGGCGCGCATGGCGGCGAGCAGCCGGTCTTCGGTGATGACGGTGGCGCGGGCCAGCTCCCAGTGGTCGAGGCCGAGCGGCATCACCGACAGGCTGGGCAGGTCGGCGACGGAGCCGATGCCGTAGGTGTGCAGCAGCTGGTTGGGGCGCAGCGCGCCGACCCGCAGTTGCCGTAGCTGTGGTTCGCTCACGCCAGCGCCTCCGGCCCGTCGGCTCCGCCAGCGGCCCCACCGGCGGCGGCCCCGGTGCCGGTCGCCGGATCGACGCGGGGCACGAACGGTGGCGGTGGTTCCGCCATGGCTGCCCCGGCGAGCTGCAGCTGCAGCTGTACGCCGGGTTCGACGTCGCGCAGCGAGGTGGGGCAGGTGGTCTGCCGCCAGCGGCCCTCCTCGGGGCGGTGCAGCAGCCCGGCGGTGTCGTCGCTGCGGCGTGGTTTGTCGTACGCGAGCCGCCGGGCGGGCATGGCCCGTTCCCGCGCCCACGCGTCGAGCCGCGCTTCCAGCTCGTCCTCGACGCGTAGCCGTACGGCGTTGTCGGCGGCGACGTCGCTGCGCCGGGCGAGGAAACGCACCACGTGGTCGGCGAGGGGGCCGTAGCGGTCGAAGTGCTGGGCGCTCAGGTTGCCGTTGTAGGTGTGTTCCAGGTTGCGGATCAGGGCGACCAGCACCCCGGTCAATCCGCGGTCGATGGCCCGTTCGGCGAACGGGGTGACCGACAGCGCTTCGACCTGCCGGTAGACGGTGGCGTGGAAGTGGTCGAAGCGTTCGTAGTGTGACAGGTCGCGGGGGCGGGCCCAGTTGTAGACGGTGAAGACGATGCCGGGGGCGGCGCGACCGACCCGGCTGGTGGCCTGGATGTACTCGGCGGCCGACTTGGGCTGGTTGGCGACGACCATCACGCCGAGCCGGGAGACGTCGACCCCGACGGAGATCATGCTGGTGGCGAGGAGCACGTCGATCGGTCTCGGGCCGGCTTTGCCGCGCCCGCCGGTGAACCGGACGGCGAGCCGGTCCAGCAGTGGCCGGATCGCGTCGGAGGACATCCGGGAGGTCAGTTCCTCCAGCAGCGGGTCGTAGCGGCGGGCCAGGCCGCGTTCGTCGGCGCGGGCGAGTCGGGTGGAGACGTCGTCTTCGACGAGGCGTCGCATGCCGCCGAGGTCGCGCAGGCTGTTGAAGTAGCCGACCAGGGTCATGTACGGGTCGGTGACGTCGTTGCGGCCGTAGCGTTCGTGCAGCTTCTGGGCGGCACCGAGGACCGACACGTACACCCGGATCAGGGCCGACTTGATCCGGGTGCCGTGGGCGCAGATGCCGATGTAGCGCCGGCCGGGACGCTGGTCGGGGTCGCGCTGGCGGGCGAAGAAGCTGTCGGCGGCGTCCAGGCCGGGCGGTGGGAAGACGCTGGTCGAGCGGTGGAACAGTGCGCCGATCTGCTGGTGGGCGCGGCGGACGGTCGCGGTGGAGGCGATCACCTTGGGCCGGGTCGAGTGACCGGTCACCGGCTGCCAGGTGGCGAGCCGGTCGACGGCGGTCTCGTAGAGGCCGACGAGGGAGCCGAGCGGACCGGAGATCAGGTGCAGCTCGTCCTGGATGATCAGGTCGGGGGGTCGCAGCCGGGGGCAGTCGACGATGCTGGCCGGCCCGGCGGTGCCGGCGGCCCGGTGGTACGTCGCTTCCCAGTCGGCGTGTTCCAGGTCTTCGGTGACGTAGCCGTGCCGTTCACAGCGCCGGCTGACCTGCCCGAACAACGCTGCTGTCGCGCCTTTCCAGGCCAGTTGGGCGAACTTGTCGACGGTGGCGATCAGCAGGGCCGGCGGGTGCCGGTAGATCTCCTCGTCGACGACGAGCACCGGCAGCCCGCGCTGGTCGTCGGGCCGGCCGAACCCGGCGAGGTCGCTGAACGGGCATTCGACGTCGGGGCAGCGGACCAGGGTCCGGCGGTACGTCGGGTCGATCACGATGTCCCGGCCGGGTTCGATCCGGCTGCCGCACCACGGGCAGCTGGTCAGCTGGTGCGGTGAGCCGTGGCCCCGGGTGGCGGCGCCGCGCCGGCCACGCTGCTGCTGCTGCCACTGCCGGGCCTGGTCGGTGTGGTTGGGGGTGACCTTGCCGCCGACCCACAGTCCGATCCGGATCGGCGTGTCGCCCCAGGTGGTTTCGTCGGCCAGGCGCAGCGTCTCGGCGGCGCAGATCAGGGTGGCGGCCCGCTCGAACTGTTGGATGGTGAGCAGCCGCAGCGTGTAGCGCATCAGCACGGCGAGGCCGTCGGCGGCGACCAGTCCGCCGTGGGCGGGTTGCAGCCGGCGGATCGCGATGGTGAAGGCGGTCAACCCGAGGTACGCCTCGGTCTTGCCGCCACCGGTGGGGAACCACAGCAGGTCGGCGACGGCCCGCTGCTGGTCCTCGGTGCGTTCGGCGTGCCGGGGGTCGGCCAGCGCCGGCAGATTGATCAGCAGGAAGGCGAGCTGGAACGGCCGCCAGCGGTGGTTGACGGGCTGGTCGGCGGCGGCGGTCGCCGCCGCGAGCCCGACGCCGGGGTGTTCGCGACGGGCGTCGGCGACCCTGGTGTGCACCCGCTGCAGGTACATCGCCCGGTTGGCGAAGCCGAAGGCGCGGCGGGCGGCCGGGTCGGTGGCGAGCAGGCCGATGCCGGCGGCGATCCGGTCGGCGGCCCGGCGGGCGTCGCGCAGCGCCTCGGTGACCTGCTGACGGTGTTCGGTGAGCCGGCGGTGCGGCTGGTCGGCGGCGGCTTCGTTGCCGGCGATCCAGGCCCGGTAGCCGTCGACGAGCGGGGTCAGCGCCGCCAGCAGCGGATCACCGGCCGGACCGCGTGCCGTGCCTCTGGCCGGGGCGGCCGGCGGGGTGGCGGCCAGCTCGGCGAGGCGTTTCATGTCGAGCTCGACGGCGGCCAGCTCCGGCAGATCGGGGTCGGTGTCGGCGGTCGGCACGTCGGTGAACGGCAGTTCGTGTACGGGCACCGGGCAGGTGCGGATCCGGTGGGCGCGCAGCGCGGGGTCACCGCCGGCTGCCGGGTCGGCCCGCACGGCGGTGCCGTGGCCGACGGCGTACTCGGGGTGGAAGCGGTAGGCCATCGCGAGCCGGCGGCGTTCGGCCTGGTCGGAGGCGTCGCCGCCGGTGATCTGCTCGGGTCGGGGCCAGAAGACCGGCTGGTCGCCGTCGCCGGTGGCGGACAGCTCCACCTGGAAGATCCAGGAGCTGGCGTCGCGCCGCGCGCCGGGCCGCTGCCGGTTCTCCAGGAACAGGGAGATCAGCCAGCGGCCGTCGCGGCGGCGGGCCCGGCCGCGTACCACGATGTCGGGTTGGTCCGGGTCGGGGGCCTGCGGCGGCAGCGGGCCTTCGGCGAGTACGACGATGATGGTGCCGCCGTGGCTCTGGCGCTGCCAGACCCGGCCGGCGTGTTCCTCGCGCTGCGAGGTGGCCCGGTCGTAGCGACCCCAGCCGCCGGTGACCCGCAGCGCGGTGGCGGCACCGTCCACGGTGGCGGTGAAGCCGAGCGCAGACGGGGCGAGGCTGGGCACGTTGGGCGCGCTCGGCTCCGGCTGGCCCTCCATGATGTCCGGTGCGCTGGCGTCGGAGAGCTCGTCCTGGGTGTCGGGCTCGACGGCCTGGCCGTTGGGGGCGAGCCGGCCGAGCAGGTAGCGGTCGAGCGGGCTCTCCTGGGTGCCGAACTCCTCGTCCGGCCCGTCGAGCGGCCCGAGCAGGTCGGCCAGGACCAGCGCCTGCAGCTCGTCGCGGATCACGCCCGCGTCTGGTCTGCCGAGTACGCCCGCCTCACCCATGCCCGCCACCGTAACGGCTCCCACCGAAACCGTCCTCATGCGATCGACTGCACCTGCCGACCGGAAAGCGTGATCACTTGAGTACTTTGACCGTCCGGCAAATGTCGATCATGAGCGAACTGAAGATCAATATCGCCCGCTGAACCTGGACCATCATCCCGATGTGGACAAATCAAAAGGCCATGACTTCGCGCCACGGTGCGCCGCCGTACGGTCCTTGGCCGTACGGCGCTACTGTCGTCATCTCGCGATCACGAAGGAGGGTCAGCCATTGGAGGCGCGGCTGTTGCCGATCAACGCCCTGCTCGGGCTGCTGACGGCCGGTGATATCACTCCGCCCGTGCTGGCTCAGGCAGGATTTCGCCCAGCCGGGCTGGAAATTCCCGCCAGCGGCGACGCCGGCAATGCCGTCATCGATGCCCTACTGTTCCACGAGGCCAGCAATCATCTGGTGCAGTGCGAAGCGAAGTCCGGTGCCAACATCGAGGTGCGGCAGGCTTTCGCATACGCGGCGATGGGCCCTGAGTCGTTGGTGCAGGCCGCAGGCGTGACTCTGACGCACCGGACCCCGCCGACGCTGGAGACGCTATACATCTGCTTGTCGAAGCACGCCAGCCGGATCAGCCTGAGCCTGGAGAGTGCGGGAGTGTCTGCGCCCCTGCTTGCGGTCGCTCACCGACGCGTCGACCTGCACAACAGGGAGCATGCGTCAGGACTACTCACCAGGGCTCTCGGCGAAGGCGTAGACCTGGCCGGCCCACCACCTTCGATCATTCCGTTCGACCCCGACTCTCCGGTAGAGGTAGCTGAGGAGTACGTCCTAGCGGCGCTCGTCGCCATGCTCACGCACAGAGCACCAGCCGTCACAATGACTAGCCTTACCGAGCGGGTCGCCCCCTACTACAGCATCTACGGACAAAAGGCGCAGACCGGACTCAGGCGCCTCGTCACTCAGGCTGCTCGAAGTGTCGCCGACCGCGAGCCTGCATGGTTCGCGTTCGAGCGACGCACAGCGACTCGATCCGAAGACCGTATCCAGTTCAGGAAGACTCCTGAGGATCTTCATCACAGAGGCCGCACCACCTCATATCAAAGCATCGGAAAGGTGACCAAAGGGATCAAACGCCCAGGGCGCGCCGAGATTGATGGACAATTGGACCTGCTCCAAGAGCTAGAGGTCGCGGATACTGGCCTGGAGGAGTCGCAGGAGGAAGACGAGCAGGGAGGTGGATCTTGACCGCACGGGCCGCCATGGCAGATGAACTTGCACTGAGCCCTACCTCACCCACCAAGACGTTCGTCGTGGAGGCCCATGTAGAGGATCCGTTGGAGTGTCTGCGTGGGCTCACCGGCTCCGGCCGGGTCGAGGAAAGCACCGACGCCTTCCTCTTCAAGGTCCACACCGAGTTCGGCTATTTCTGGGTAGATCAACTCAACCCCAGATTCTGGAGCCTGCACACGGACATGCCGACAAAGAATGCCGGCTCGTTGGTCAACGGCTGGGTAGCCAACCGCCGTGACCTCGACTGGATGTGGCTGCCCTCCGATCATCTACGGCACATGTGGCCGAACGCCCAGACACGGCGCGTGCGTACCAATTTCAAGGGTACGGCTCTGCTCGGCTCTGCCGGAGCCGAAACCGAGGAGCTTGGGTTCCAACTGTCTGGCCGCAACGCAGAGGCGTTCCTTGACTTCCTCTCACGCAGCGACTACCGCGACGCCGTTCCGTTCGATCGGATCGAGAGCCATATCGATGACCCCGACTTCGGTGGAGTACGGGAAGCGGTCAGCAGGATGGGCAAGTTCGTCGCGTCCGGCGACTCCTTCCCACTGCACCTCGCCTTCGTCAGCCGGGCCGTGAGCCGGTACAGCAAGCTGGTGACGCTCTGTGAAAGCAAGGCCATCTCCTGGTCGGCCCTTGGCACCGAGGATGGCGGCGGCAACGTGATGGGCGGGCCGATCGCCATCCGATTCAGCAAACAGATTCATGATCAGGATGCCTTCCTCAGCGAACTGTTCTCATCGAGAGCGCCGTTCCGGCTCTGGGGCCGCCCAGCCGTCACCGCTGACGGCGTCGCCGAAGTCGCCGCCGTGGATCTGCACGTGGGCCAGCAGTTGCGGATCGATGTCGGCAACGACTGGATGAGGATCTACCTGGAGAAGGGCGGTTGTGGCAACACAGTCGCCAGACTGGTGAGCAACCTGCAGCACCACTTCGATGCCGCGCTCCAGATGGTCGACCCCGAGCTTCAAGCAGCCATCAGCCCTCGCCCCCTGGCCAGCACCGCCTAAGTTATTCATTCACGACCCGTTCGCCCGGAAGGCTGACTCGCAGCCCTCGCTCAAGTGGAAGCCTGCTGGCACTCGTTCCGAGGATTGGAGCAAGATGAAGGTTCGGGATTCGGTCACCACTGCCGGCGGGGCCAGGTCCAACGAGGACCGGGTGGGCCACGCGGGTTCGCTGGCCTGGGTGATCGACGGTGCCACCGATCTGTACGACGACGCTGCCCTGCCCGCAGAGCGTGACGTGGTGTGGCTGGTCGACCTGGTCGGGGCGCTCCTCACAGAATCCGGGACGGACGGTTATCAGGGCAGCGGCGCCGACCTGTTGGAGCGGATCGCCGTCGAGGTGCATCGGCAGCAGGAGGCGTACGGCTTCCCGTCGGACCGGATGCCGCCGGCCTGCTCGATCGGCCTCTGCGTCGACCAGGGCGACGACTTCGAGCTGACCCGTATCGGCGACGCCACCGCTGTCATCGACGGCGACACCACCCGTGTCCTCGCCACCAGCTACTTCGACGGGCGCGAGGCGGCAGCGGTGCGGGCCCGCGAAACTGATCCGGCAAAGGTCGTCGCGGCCATGCAGCAGCGACGCCGGCACACGATGACCTCCGGTGATGTCGAATCGGTCTTCTCCGGCCACCCGCAGCGCCGCCTCGTCCCGCACCAGATCACTGCGGACTGGGCAGGGACCAGCCACATCCTGCTCTGCACGGACGGCTTCGCCCGGCTGGTCACCGACTATCAGCTCTACCCCGGATGGTCCGAGGTCGTCGCCGAGGCCCGGGAGCGCGGGGTGGCGTACCTGGAGAAGCTGATCCGGCAGACGGAGAGCGACCCTGCCGTCGGCGGTGACCGTTTCAAACGCGCCGACGACGTCGCCGCCGTCCTGATCTCCGCAGGCTGAGGCCGTACGGATGGGAGCCTCTGCCGTGTCCGACCGGCCGCCGTACCTCGTCGAACGCAACCCGGGCTACTTCGAGTACCAGTTGCCGATCTCGGTGAAGCTGGTCGTCGACCACCATGGTCGGGTGCCGCTGCTGAAGAACGAGCGCGACGAGTGGGAGCTGCCCGGCGGCAAGCTGGAAGTCGGCGAGTCACCGGAGCAGGGCGTCTGCCGGGAAGTCGCCGAGGAGCTGGGCCTGACAATCACCGGCGTGCGGATCATCGACTCGTGGGTGTACGAGATCACCCCGCTTCGGCACGTCTTCATCGTCAGCTTCGGTGCGGTCTACACGGGTGAAGAAGAGTGATCTACACCGACGAGCACAAGGAGCTCGGGGTCTTCGGCTACGACGAGGTGCCCGACCTGCATATGCCGGCACCGTACAAGGCGACGATTTCCCGCTGGCGCGACCTCGTCCGCAGTTCGACGTCACCCATGCGTTCGACATGATCCGGCGGAAGGGCTACCCCCGCTGGGGTAGCCGGCCCGCTCGGGTGTTCCTCGCCGTCATGTCGGCCGCGGTGTGTTTCGGCTGTACGTCGAGTCCGCCGGTCTCCGTCGCCGAATCGGACCCGACGCTGCTCGTTCACGACGTACGACGTGGTGGCGACGACGCGCAGATCGACGGATACCTGCGCCACCTCGCCGACGACGACTGTTTCGTCCTCGAACCGGACGCGACGACCGGGCAGGACGGGATGCGCAACGTCGCTGTCTGGCCGCCCGGCACGAAGGTGTGGCGGGACGGTGGGCAGGTCGCCGGGGTCGACGTACCGGGCCGGGAGCCGATCGCGATCGGCAGCCGGGTCGTCGGCGGTGGCGGCTACGCCAACCCCTCGACCAGCGACCTCGACCTGCCCGATGTCGCCCCCTACTGCCTGACCGGCGGCGGCGAGTTCGCCATGCTGCACACCATCACCAGCGTCACGCCATGAACGACAGGATCTCAATCGACCAACCGGCTCATGGCTTCGCCGCACAGGCGCTCGATCAGCAAGAGCTTCCGCTACGGCTGTCTACTTGAGTGGGAGCCGGTTGAGGATGCCGTCGACGGCTTCGATCAGCTCTGCTGTGCAGCGTACGACGTGGACGCCCGGCCTGTTGGCCAGGGCTTGCGCCCACTGGCTTTGCAGGGCATGGCTGGTCAGGATCACCGGCCAGCCATGCCCGAGGGCAAGGCGAGCCTGGATCCGGGCACCGCTGGTCTCGCCAGCTTCGACGATGAGGGTCGCTACCGCGTACCCGCTCATCACCGCGTTGCGCATCGGGAAGCTCTGCCGGGTAGGGCCGGCGTCGGGCCGGAACTGGCTGACGACCAGGCCGACTTCGGCAATGTGGTCCTGCAGCCGTCGGTTGGCCGACGGATAGTAGTTGCGGATGCCGGTGCCGATGACCGCGACGGTCCGGCCACCGGCTGCGAGGGCTGCGGTGTGCGCAGCGGTGTCGATGCCGTGCGCAAGCCCGCTGGCGACCGTCACTCCCCGGTTGACCAGCGACGCGGCTACCGATCGGGCGATGACCAGTCCGCGCTCGGACGCCTTGCGGCTGCCGATGACGGCGATGGCCCGGTCGTTGGCACGCAGCCTGCCACGGGTGAACAGCAGCGGAGGTGCCTCCTTGATGCCGCGCAGCTGGGCGGGGTAGCTGTCGTCGGAGAAGGCGTGTACGCCGATCCCGTCCGCCTGCCATCCGGCGATCTCGTCGGCAGTGGCGGCAACCAGCTCAGCACCGGAGCCGGTCACGGCCGGAAACAGTGTCTCGGGCTGACACAGCGTTCGGTCGGGCATCGAACCTCCCACATCCAGTCAACGGCCGGGGCGGGTGCCGGACTCGTAGGCCAGCGCCCAGGCAACGTCAGCCGGGGTCAGGGCGTACATCTCGGCGATCGTCTCGGGGTCGGTGCCTGCCGCCTGGTGTTCGGCGATGCTCTCGGTGCTCACCCCGCCGATGGCGGGCCGGCCGAAGCGCACGTCGGGCCGGATGCGTACGGGCGAGTCGGGGCTGGGGTCGGGTCGGTAGCTGGCCGCGGAGTCGCCGGCCCAGCCGACTCGCCGGTGGAAGGCCGCTGCCTGCGGGGTCAGCGTCAGGCGGTCGCCGGTCGTCACGACGAGCCACCAGCGCGGATGCAGGCTGGCGGCGGCCTGGACTTCCCAGACGACGGCGCGTCCATCGGTGAAGACTCGCCGGTCGGCGATCGGGTGCGGCACGCCGAATTGGTCCCGGAGCAACGCCAGGAAGATCGGCAGCCCGCTCATCGACACACGATGCGCCTGCCGGTGTTCCCGCAGGTAGGCGGCTTCGACGAACTCGGCCCAGTCGAGTATCCGCCGACCGGGAGGGCCGGCTCGGCTGCCGGACGGGTCGGACCGCCGCTGGCGGCCGTCGGTGACGGCCAGCCAGCGGCGCAGGGTCGACGGCGGTACGCGGAGCAGCCGGGCCGCTGCCGCTTCGGCGTACACGGCTATTCGGCGGCGGGTACGAGGACTTCCGAGCCGGACCAGTTGATGTCGAGGTTGCCGAGGTCGCTCTCGGGTTGGTCGTCTTCGTCGAGGGTGCTGAAGGCAGCGTGGTAGCAGCCGAACCCGTGGCCGCCAGCGGTCAGGGTCGCGACCGCCCAGCCGCGCAGGTTCTCCCCCAGCTTCTCCGGCTGACGCGGGTCGACGGCGACCCGGATGACTCCGAGCAGGTCGTACGTCTGGTCGCGCGTGCCGGCGTTGTCGATGCGGCACAGCGAGAACCCGTACCGCTCCCCTTCCTCCTGCTGGTAGATCAACTTTCCGAATCGGTACACGGGAACCTCCTCGTTTGCGGCGGAACTGCCGACCGTGACTAGCATCAGGGAAGTCGTTTGTTATATCAACCCCCTAGTCTGTAGCGACTTCCTGAAGTAGGCTCACCCTGCTATCCGGTCCTGTAAGGAGTGAGAAACATGATCCAGTCACCGACGGGCCAAGAGGCAACCGACGGCGCAGACGTCTCGCCCACCGTGCAGGCATGGGAACTCGGCATCAGGCTGCGCCAGCGCCGCGAAGAGCTGGGCATGACAGCGGTAGCCGCCGGCAAGGCGACCGGCATCGCCCAGGCGTACATCTCGGGCGTAGAAGCCGGCCGAGTCAAACTGCCAGCCGGCCGACTGGCTCAACTCATCGAGATCTACGAGATCGACCCGGAGGACGCAGCCGAGCTGGAAGAGCTGCGGGTGGGAGCAACCCGTCGCGCCTGGTGGCACCAGTACTCCCAACTCTTCCCCGCTGACTTCCTCCGCTTCCTCGGCTACGAAGCCGGCGCGGATCACGTCCGCAGCTACGACAACGAACTACTCCACGGACTGCTCCAGACCGAGGACTACGCCCGTGCCGTGATCCGTGGCGGCAACACCTACGTCCGGCTGACCGAGATGACCAGGCGAGTCAAGGCGCGCATGGCACGGCAGGCTCGGCTGACCGGCCCCAACCCCTTGAACGTGAGCACCGTCATCAGCGAAGCGGTCCTCCGTCAGCAGATCGGCGGCCCAGCGGTCATGCACGACCAGCTCAACCACCTGGCCAAGCTGGTATCCACGCATCCGGATCAGATCCGGATCAGGGTCGTGCCGTTCACCGCCGGAGCACACCCCGCGCTCGGCGGGCCGTTCCAGATCCTCTCGTTCCCATCGCCCCGGCTGCCTGACCTGGTCTGGCAGGAAGTCCTGACCTCCAGCGACATCATCGACCAGTCCGCTCGCGTAGCCGACTACACGATGACCTTCGCTGAGGCTGAGGAACGCGCGTTAAGCTCGCAGGACTCACTCGCGCTGATCCGCCAGATAGCCAAGGAGATGGGATGACCCCGCAGGTCGGCACCCCAGACCGGGACTGGTTCACGTCGTCGCGCAGCTCCAACAACGCCGCCTGCGTCGAGGTTCGCTTCGCTGGCGACCAGGTGGACGTACGCGACACCAAGGACCGCACCGGCCCGACCCTCGCATTCGACGCCACCACCTGGACCAGCTTCGTTACCGGCCTCAAGCACGCCCCCACCCAGCCCTGACCTCTGCCAGGCTGGGCTGCCATACCGGACTCCATGATCGGATGCGCTCCATCTGAAGCACGCTCAGCGCGTCGCGCAGATGCGGCGTATCCGATCGTCAGCCGACGTTGGCTCTCCGCTCACGGCGTCACCGCCCGCTCGATCCACTCGTCACAGCCGACTACGCAGGCGCCCTCGGGCTAGCTGAGCGGCACCAGTGCATCCTGGCGCACAAGATATGTTTTGCCCGGGTTAATTCACATATACCATCAAGTCTTGCCAGAACAGGTACCAGCATCTCATATGGGTGAATTCCGGGCCCTTGAAACAGCGGTCCACCCGCGAGTCGCGCATCAGCGTCACGCAGAGAGACAACGATAAGTCGTCAATCCGACAAGTCGATCTCTTGTAGGCACTCAACCTCTGACCAGGGCGTTTGAACGAACTATCTGCTATCACAACGGCGATGATCGTTGTACACACCGAATGGCCAAGTCAGGTACGATGAGTGCCGGCGCAGGACCGGTCTGCAAAGCACCCAGGACCGGGCCACTCGTTCAACTTCAAGTCGGTATCGAACCGATGCGCCGGTTGTGAGATGCAAGCCGACATGGAGGTTCTGATCCGTGCAGGCAACCGACGAGCGCGCAAGGCAGCAAGGACGACTTGCACTGGTTTCCGTCATAGCAACCGTAATTGGCGCGGCAGCTGGCGTCGCGCAGTGGCTAACGAGCATCGGCGCATGGGCCGTAGTCGTCCTCGGATTGGTCGGGCTTGCCGCTACGTCTTGGTCCCTCAGCAAGGTGTGGCGTGACCGCCAGGCAATTTTCGCCACGTTGCTAACCTTGCTTCTCGTTGTCATCGCCGGGGTCACCGGGGCAGCGATCGACCGCATCATCAGCCCGAACCGTCCGCTACCAACCTCGACCGATCCGCCTCCAACAGGACAGGGTTCACCCAGCCATTCCACCTCGCCGCCAGGGACCGATCGACCCGCCACCACGGCACCTGTGGACTCGACAGCTCCTGCCTCGCAGATCCCGACTGGTGAACCTCCCGTAATCGTATACGAATGGAAGGAGCGATGGAGCGACCCGATCCAGCTTCGGTTTCCGGGCGGCATCGACTTCGACTACCTGCCACCGCCCGGCCGCGCGGGATTCGGTGGCGATCTCAAGACGTCGCGCGACGGCAGCGATATGCGAACGTATAACAGCGGCAAGTTATTGGAGTGGGGCAACGAGGGCGAGCCGTCGCCGCAGCAGTGCTACGAGTTGACCGCGCGCAGCCCGGCGGGACAGGATTCGCAGTACATCAATAATCCCCAGGTGGGTAGCTGGTATTGCCTGCTGACCTGGAACGGATCACTGCCCGGCCGCATCGTTGTCTTCAGGGTGACCGAGGTAGTCGAGGGAGGCTTCAACCTCCAGGCAACGGTGTGGAACCGCGACGGCGTGTGACATCGGCTAGTACTCCAGGGTGGATTCATCAGGCAACTGCTCCGCGCTTGGCGTGTAGCGCAGATGGAGCGCATCCGATCGGAGGCCGATCCGCATCCGATCACGACGTCAATGCCCGCTCGATTCGCTCGCGAAGGCCGGCTGCGCGTTCATCCTCGAATTGGCTGAGCAGCGCCAACGCCTCCTGCCGTACCGGTAGTGCTTCTGCTTCGCGGACGGTGGCCGCGAGTGCCGTCGCCAGGTTGTGCAGCGCGACGGCGGCTTGCCATGCGTCGCCGAGCCGGCGGTTTACTCCGGCTGCCTGCCGGTGGAAGTCCACCGCTTCCTCCGACCTGCCAAGGTCCTGATACACAGGGGGGTGCCAGCCCATGGTGGCGCTAGAAGTATGGTTCGACCAGGTCCCGAAAAACGACTTCGGTCCCGGCGATCCGGTGATCATCGTGGACAATCTGGCCGACCTTGACAAGCTGATCGAGCACGTCCTGACCGTCACAGCAGGTCGGCAAGTCCCCTCCGTTGTTCAGGCAAACATTCTAGGGGCATCCGGCTTGCCCGTAATCGAAGCCGGGATCAGCCACGACCGAGGCTTCATCTCATACACGGATCGCAGCGGCGGCTTCCTCTCAATAGGGGTCACCAGCGGCAGCAGCGAGGCCACCTACGACTACATGGGAAACGAGCACATCGTCCCCGACAGCGCCGAAATCCCACTGAGTAAGGTCCGCCAGTGGCTGGCCGATTTCATCGCCACTGGCGGACCATCAGCCACCATCCCGCTCATGCCCGACGCAAGCTAGCGCCGGGACCGAATCGTTCTCAGAAGAGGGCGTCGGGGCGGGGGAACAGGGCGTCGTCGAAGGCAGGGGGAAGCGACTCGGATTCCGCTGACTTCCGGGGTCGCGGGACGGACTTGGTTGACTTGCGTGGGGTGCGACGTGAGCCGGAGTGCAGGCCCTTGCGGACTTCTTCGGCGTAGCGCTTGTGGTTGAGCTCCAGCAAGCGGTCAAGGATCTCGACCTGCACCGCCGAGTCGATCGTGAAGCGGATGCCCTGCCGGGTCTCGTGGAAGCCGTGGTTGAGCCGCAGGTCCGACCAGCCGTACGCCTCGGCAACCGCCTCGTCGATCTCGACGTGGATTTCGCGCAGCCGCCGGATGTCCGCGCTGGTCACGCCCTCGTCGTGGACCAGGTTGTAGAGCTTCGTCAGCCCCAACCCCCGACCCAACATCACCGACCGCCGGTACGAGTCCAACTCCTCACCAACCCGATCCATCCGGTCCGTCAACTCGGGCTGCGGGAACGTCTCAAAACCATCGGACGGCGTGTAACGCGCATCTGTCCGAAGGCTCGACTCACCTTTAACTGTCCACCACAAGAAGTGGAAGCCGCTAGTAAGTAGAGCTAGTCGCGCCACACGGTCCGTTGCAAACAACACAGCCGCCTCGCTGATTACTTGATCCGTCGATACAAATGCAGGCAGTCCTGTCCTACTGACACGCGTAATCGCGAGGACGCGGTCGAGCCCTTCGATGGCCTCGTACAGGTCGAGAGCCGGCCGAGTAAAGCGCCACCAGATTTCGCGCCTACGCCGATCGCTGTTAGCTGCCCGGAAGGGTTTGACTTCACGTTCGACGATAGCGAAGCAGTCTGGGTACTGCTGGGCGCGTTCGATGGGCCAGTCGTGGAAGTTGATGACCCAGCGGGTGGCCGAGCAGTCCGGGCTGGTGTTCAGGTCTTCACCGTTGAGGTAGGGGAAGAGGACGTCCTTGTTGCGCGGGTCCTTGGCGATCAGCGCCTGCGCCTGCTCCGGCTCCAGCAGGAAGCCGGTACCGAGGACGTACGAGCCGATGAACGACTGGCCGGCGTTGGCGGCGAGGCGGTGCGGGTTGCCGGTCACTCGGGACTCGGCGTCGAGCGACGGAGTGATGCCCCGCACCTTGCGGCCGTCGAGGATGCGCTCCTCACCGCTGCCGGCGTGCCCCACCCAGAGCAGCGACACCTCCAGCGAGGCGGTGCCCGGCCACGGCTGCGACTTGTTCGCCCGGTAGATCGTCCAACCCATGTCGATCGCCTGGTCCAGGCCGACCTCGCGGGTGTCGCCCTGGGCGATCGTGTTCGTGGCGATCAGCCCGACCCGGCCCTTCCCGGTCACCGCCAGTTTGCGCAGCAGGAAGTACGAGCACAGGTCGGCGCTGCCACGTCGACCCCGGCCGACCCGCTCCACCAGATACTCGCGAAGGTCGACACCGATCGATCCGGTTAGCCGCTGCCCGCCCACGAACGGTGGGTTGGCGATGACGGCGTCGAAGCCGGCGTGGTTGATGACCTCGGGGAACTCCAGCGGCCAGTGCAGGGGGCGGATCGGGGCGGGGCGGCTGCCCCGCAGCCAGCCGCTGATCGTGTCGGTCAACTGCCGGGTCTGCTCCGCCGACGCCTCGTCGTGCAGCACCGCGTACACCTGGTCGCTGATCGCCGACAGCCGGTCGTCGTACTTGTGCTCGGGATCGTCGTCGGGGTCGTCGTCCGGATCCCACGGGCGGCGCTGTGCCCGTACGGCGGTGGACAGCGCCGCGCCCACGACGGCGTCGGCGGCCAGCCGCAGCCCGTCCCCCATCTGCTCGATCAGGCCCAGCTTCGCCGCCTTGTCGGCGGCGTCACGGGTGTCCTGCACCACGCTCGCCTCGATCTGCTCCCGCAGCTCGGTCATCTCGGCGACCAGTTCGTGCAGCCGGTCGGTGACCGAGCCGTAGAGCCGGGCGTGCAAGGATCGCCCCTGCTCCGGGTCCAGGTGAAAGGCGGTCAGCTGGTCCAGCGAGGTGATGCCGACCAGCGAGTCACCGCAGCGCAGCGCATGGTCGAGGAAGCCGAACGGTCGTCCCTTGGCCAGGGTGACCAGCCACAGCGACAGCTTCGCCAACTCGACGGCCATGTCGTCGCGGTCCACCCCGTACAGGCAGCGGGCGGCGACCATCCGGCGGGCAACCAGCCGCAGCTCCTCCTCGGTGCGCCCGTCGGCGGGCAGGTCGGCCAGCTCAGCCGGCAGCTTGTCGCGCTGCCAGGCCCGCACCACCACCTCGGCCAGGTAGCGGCAGGCGGCCACCAGGAACGCGCCGGAGCCCATCGCCGGGTCCAGCACCTTCAGCTGCAGCAGCTCCTCCGCGCTCTTCGCCCGCCACACGCCTTCCTCGGCGACACCCTGCGCCGGACCGGGCGCGAAACACAACGGCGCCAAGGTGTGCCGGACGACCTCCTCGGCCAGCTCCCTCGGCGTGTAGTGGGTGCCGGTGGCGCGCCGGTCGCCGACCTGGGTGAACAGCACCGACCCGGCCGGGAAGATCGTCGGCAGGCCGCGCAGGTCGGTGCGGAGCAGCCCCCAGTACGGGCGGGCCCGCTCGGCCAGGTCGGCGTCGTTGTCGCAGGCGGCGTGCAGCGCCGCCACCTCGTCCGGCCGGGGTGTGCGGGCCAGCGCCCTGCTCACCTGGCCGGCGGTCAGGCCGCAGCGTTTCACCAGCCAGCCGCGGAACTCCGGCTCACCGAGCGCGGCCTGCTCGACCAGCTCGGTCAGCGGCAGCTCCGGCTCCAGTTTGCCGACCAGCCCGACGTGCGGCTGATCCACCCGCAGGCAGGAGAAGTCGAGCAGTCCTTCGTAGACGTGGCCGATCTGCTCCACCCCGAGGCTGGAGTAGCTGAGCTGCTCGGCGGCCTTGCCCCGGTGGCGCAGCACCAGCAGCGCGTCCAGGATCTCCAGGATCACCCGGTCGGTGACCGCCGCCCGGTGCAGCCAGCCGAACCGGGCCGGGTCGAACAGCGACCCGCCGTGCGCCGGGATCATCAGGTCCGGGTGGGTGCAGCCGCCGTGCACCGCCGCGAACAGGGCCAGCAGCCGGGGCCAGGCCGCCGCCCGCCGGTCGGTCACCTCCTCGCTGTACAGGTCCCGCGCCAGGCTCAGCTGGGCGTGCAGCGTGGTCGCCGCGTACGCCTCCTGGTAGAGCGGGTCACCGAGCGGCAGCAGCCGCTGCTCCTCGGCGTACAGCAGGAAGACCAGCCGCATCAGCACCGTCAACGCGCCCCGGTAGATCTCCCGGTCGGCGACGTCGCGTAGCAGTTCCCCGCCGGATTCGCGGTCCAGCCGGGCCAGTTCGCCGACGAACAGCTCCACCGCCCGGCGGACCTGGTCACCGAGGGTGGTGGTGACCTGGGTGAGGGCGTCGGCGCTGCGGACGAACAACCCGGCGAGGCTGGTCGACGCGGTGCCGTCCGGGTTGGCGGCCGGCGGCAGCACCCGGCTCGCCGCCAGCAGGGTGGCGAACGCCCGCAGCAGCAGCGGCTCCTCCAACCACAGGTCGGCGTCGAAGACGGCGACTCCGGTGGCGGTGCCGGGGCGGGCGTGCACCAGCGCCCAGTGCTGGCCGTTGGTGAGCAGCGCCACCGGGGTACGGGTGTCGCGGCACAGCTGTGCGGCCTGCTCAGTGGGTGCCGGCCGGTCGCCGGCCGGCCTGGTCAGCGGGGTGTCAGCCGGCAGGTGGTAGACGTGCAGCCGGGCGGCCCGGCCGCCGCCGGGCTCCGGCCCGTACATGATCCAGTCGGGTCGACGGCGACGCCGGTCGGCGCCGGCGAGGATCTCCGACGGCAGCGCGGTGCCGTCGCCACGGGCGCTGGCCGGGTAGCGCAGCAGCTCGGTCAGGATCAGCTCCACCCAGGCCGGGGCGAGCAGGTCCGGCGGGGCGTCGAGGATCTCACCCCAGCCTTGGCGGATTCGCTGGCGGACCTCGTCGGGCACGGTGTCCAGGCCGTCGGGCAGGGCGACGGTCAGCACCGGCACGGTCAGGAACGGCCCGTCCGGGCCGAGCAGGCCGAGCCATTCGGCGTGCTGTTCGTCGGCACGTTGCGGAGCCGGCCGGTACGGGCGACGGCCGGCAGTGGCTGCGGTGGCGGTGCTTCGGGTGGACGGCATCAGCGGGCACCTCGGGCGAGGGAGGCGGGCACCAGACAGGTGACGGCGGCGGGGAACCAGCGGGCGGTCGGGTCGGCGTAGCGGCGGCGCAGCGCGTCGGTTTCCCGCTGCCGCTGCGCCGGGATGTCGCGCAGCCGGTTCCGCAGGGCGTCCCGGTCGGCGTGCAGTTGTTCGCGTTCCAGCTCGAACAGCGACGGCTGTTCCCAGGACGGCGCGTCGTCGAGGCGGGCCCGGATGTTGGCCGCCAGTTCGTCGAGCACCGCCCCGATCGCGGTGACCTCCTCGGCGCAGCGCTGCTCCAGCAGGCTGTACAGGCTGCGTTTGCGCTGGTCGGCGCGGACGGCGAGGGCCCGGCTGAGCGGCTCGGACAGCGTCGGCCACAGCTCGACGAGCTGGCCCAGCATCGGCTCCGCCGGTGTCTCGTCGGTGGCGGCGGCGAGTAGCGCGTCCAGCTCCTCCTGGCGGGCGCGGGTCAGTTTGCCGGCGACGATCGGCCCGCCCGCGGTGATGATCTCCTCGTGCAGTCGGGTGCCTTCCGTGCCGGTGATCACCACCCGGCCGTGGGCGATCAGCGCCGGGCTGCGCAGCAGCTCGCCGGGGACGATCCGGGCGGTGACCCGGTGCAGCCGCTTCCCGGTGCCCGCGTCGGGGCCGGTGCCGGCACCGGAGGTGCTGCCGCTGGACCCGCCGCCGGTCCGTGACCACAGTTCGGCGCGCAGCAGCCGCAGGCACATGCCGACCAGCCGGTGCCCGAGGTGCAGCAGCACCACGTCGGTGCGGCCCTTCGCGGCGTCCGGGTCGAACGTGACCGGCCTTTCCCGGCCGGTGACCGGATGCAGCAGCCCGTCGGTGCGGGCCGTCGCCCACGCGCCGGGCAGCTCCGGCAGCCGGAACCAGGTGCCGGTGGCGTCCGCCGGGGTCGGGGCCGCGATCAGGTCGCGGCGGTGCGCCAGCCGCAGCGCCGTGCGGACCACCCGCTCCACCGTGGCCGGGGTCAGGTTCAGCTGGGTACGGCTGGCATGCAGCTTCTCGGTGAGCCGCTGCAGTTCACGGGCCAGGTCACGCTCGTACCGTAGCCGGGCACGGCTGGCCCGCCGGCCGATCTCGGCGTCGGTGGCCCGCCAGTCCGTACGCTTGCCGGTCATCTTCTGCTCGACCTGGGTGGCGATGACCTCACCGGCGCTGCCCAGGTCGGTGCGGATCGCCTCGACCTTCTCCACCGCCAGCCGCAGGAACGCCAGCTCGTCCTCAAGGGACCCGTCGGTGTAGTCGGCGTGCTGCCAGCCGGCCGGGACGAAGTGCAGCACCTGCACCTCGGCGGCCCGTTGACCGTGCCGGTCGATGCGGCCGTTGCGCTGCTCCAGCCGGTTGGGGTTCCACGGGATCTCCCAGTGCAGCAGCCGGTGGCAGTGGCGCTGCAGGTTGATGCCTTCGCTGGCGGCGTCGGTGGCCAGCAGCACCCGTACCGGGTCCAGGGCCGGGTCCTCGGTGAACACGTTCTTGACGTGTTCGCGGTCCTGCGGGTCCTGGCCGCCGAACAGCAACGCGATCCGTTCCGCCGGGTAGCCGGCGGTGACCAGCCGCTCGTGCAGCCAGCGTTGGGTGTCGCGGTACTCGGTGAAGATGATGACCCGTTCGTCGGACCAGTCGCCGCCCGGCCGCACGATCGGGTCCAGCCAGGCCCGCAGCGCGATGAACTTGGCGTCCGGCTGGTGCTGCGCCGACCGGGCCCAGGTCCGCAGCTCGGTGAGCAGCGCCTTCTCCTCGGTGGACAGCGGCGGCGCCCAGCGGCGTACGGCGGTCAGGGCGTCGGTTTCGACCTCGCCGTACGCCTGGTCGTCCTCGGTGGTCTCGTCGAGGCGGTCGATCACCGGCCGGAGCACCTTGTCGGCTTTGTCGCGTACCGGGGTGGTGTCGCCGGACCCGCTCGGGGCGCGCGCGGACATGGTCGCGAGGTGGGTGTCGACGGTTTCGGCGAACGCCTTCGGTGACGAGAAAAGTCGCCGTTTCAGCAGCGTGGTGACGAAGTCGGCGGCGAGTTGCCCGGCCCGGTCGGCGGCGGCGTCGCGGCGGCTGGCGGCGTAGCGGGACAGCAGCTCGTGGGCGTGCCGTTCGGCGGCCGGGTAGTCGACCTCAAGGTAGTCGAGGCGGCGCACCGGGAACCGTGGGCTGCCGTCCCACCTCGGCGGCAGGTCGCTCTTGAGCCGGCGGACCATCACCCGGGCCAGCTGCTCGTCGGTCGGTTTCACCCCTCGGGCGAAGCGCTGGTCGTCGAGCAGCTCCAGCAGCGCGGTGAACGACTCCAGGTAGCCGTTGTGCGGGGTCGCCGACAGGAACAGCCGGTGCTCGCAGTGCGGGACGAGGATCCGGATCGCCTTGGTCCGCTGGGAGTCGGTGGCGTAGCGGCCCCGGCCGGCCGGCGCGCAGGTGTGGATCTCGTCGACCACGAGCAGGTCGATGGCGCGCGGGTAGCGGGGGGCGGTCGGCAGCACCTCGCGGAGCAGCCGCAGCGGGCGGTCGCGTTTGAGCCAGTCGACGCTGACGATCAACCGGGGGTAGTGGGTCCACGGGTTCGCGTACAGGCCTCGGCTGCGTCGCAGGTCACGCAGCAGTGCGCTGTCGACGATGCGGAATTCGAGGCCGAACTTGTCGCGCATTTCGTCGCGCCACTGCCGGGTCAGCCCGGCCGGGCAGACGATCACCATCGTCCGGGCCCGGTGCCGCAACATCAACTCCTGCATGACCAGGCCGGATTCGATTGTCTTACCCAGACCGACATCATCGGCGATCAATAAGTTGGTGCGTGGCATGGACAACGCCCGGACCACCGGGTCAAGCTGGTAGTCCTCGATTTCCACGCCGGAACGGAACGGGGCCTGCAACGCCGTACGGTCGGCCGAGGCAATCGCACCCCAACGGACCGCGTCGAGGAATGCGTCCAGTTGGGCCGGGTCGTCGAACCCGTCACCCGGACCGGGCAGGACGGTGGAGTCGTGCACCGCCCGACCGGGCTCCAACTCCCAGACCACCCGCAACTCCTCGTCGCGGGCATCGTCCTCGACGCTGACCAGCCGTACCAGGTGCGGTGCCTGCCCGGTGAACACCTGCGGGTCGGCGCTGGCGACCTCACCGCGGACCACCTGCGCCGCCACCCACCTGCGGTTTCGCACCGTCACCAGTTGGCCTTCGGCGGGCACCGCCGACTGGTCCGTCAGGGTTGTGACAGCAGATCCACCACGCTGACCATCGTCGATAGTTTGGTGCGAGATGTCCGAACGGCCCATTCCATACGTACGTGCCTCCACTCTGCACCTTTCGTCGTTCTCCGCGCTCGGAACTGTTGCGTAGCATGGGCTCTCCGCGAACGCAGGCGTGCAGGCTAGTGCAATTCGTCCACACAGTCGACAGGGGTTACGACAGTGGCCAAGCTCGGAATCGCCAAGGACTTCCTGGCCGACTATGCCAAGCTGCAAAAACCCGTTCAGAAATCGGTTTCCGCCGTGATCGACAAGTTCGCGGCACACACCCACGCCGGCATCCACCTGGAGAAACTCGCCAACGCCAAGGACTCCCGCATCCGCACCATCCGGATCACCCAGTTCTACCGGGGCGTCGTACTCGCCCCGACCAGCGGCGACGAGTTCCTGCTGCTCACCGTCCTGCCCCACGACGACGCCATCGAGTACGCCACCAGCCGGCGGTTCACCGTCAACCAGGCCCTCGGCGTCCTCGAAGTCCGCAACCAGCAGGCCCTCGACAGCATCGAGCCAGCCCTGCAGCAGGCCGCCAGGGCCAACCCGAGCATGCTGTTCAGCCGGGTCAACGACGCCGACCTGATCCGACTCGGCGTCGACGCCGACATCCTCCCCCTGGTCCGGCTGCTCACCACCGAAGCGCACCTGGAAGCCCTGGCGAACCTGCTACCCGCCGCCCAGTACGACGCACTCACCGGCCTCGCCGCCGGATACACCCCGGAGCAGGTCTGGGACGAGGTCAGCGCACACCTGCCGACCAGCGCACCCGCCGAGCCGGTCGACCCGGACGACCTGGCCGCCGCCGCCGCCCGCACCCCGGACCGCTTCCACCTGGTCTCCGGCCCCGCCGAGCTGGCCAGCATCCTCGCCCACCCGTTCGACGCCTGGCGGGTCTTCCTGCACCCGACCCAACGGGAGATCGCCCACCGCCCGTCGTACGCCGGACCGGCGCTGGTCACCGGCGGTGCCGGCACCGGCAAGACGGTGACCGCCCTGCACCGGGCGGTGTTCCTCGCCGCCCGGATCACCGGCGGCCCGGACCGGCTGCTGCTGACCACCTTCACCCGCAACCTCGCCGACGCCCTCGACCGGCAGCTCGGCCTGCTCACCGACGATGCGCCGATACGGGACCGGATCGACGTGCTGAACGTCGACCGGCTCGCCTACCGGATCGTCGCCGAAACCCTCGGCCGCCAACCGGTCATCGCCGACGCCAGGACCGTCACCCGACCGCTGTGGGAACAGGCCGCCGACGCCACCGGCGGGCAGCACAGCGCCACCTTCCTGCAACGCGAATGGGAACAGGTGATCCTGGCCCAGGGCATCACCGAGCCGGCCGGCTACCTCGCCGCCCGCCGGCACGGCCGCGGCGCACCGCTGCGCGCCGACCAGCGGCTCGCCGTCTGGGAAGCGATCCGGCAGGTCACCGACGCGCTGCGGCAACAGGACCAGCACACCCACCTGCAGCTGGCCGACCAGGCGGCGAAGATCCTCGCCGAACGGCCGGACCGCCCGTACCGGCACGTCATCGTCGACGAAGGCCAGGACCTGCACCCGGCCCAGTGGCGACTGCTGCGGGCCGCCGTCGCCGCCGGCCCCGACGACCTGTTCATCGTCGCCGACCCGCACCAGCGCATCTACGACAACCATGTGTCGCTGGGCAGCCTCGGCGTCGGGATCCGCGGCCGCAGCCGCAAGCTGACCATCAACTACCGCACCACCCAGGAGATCCTCGCCTGGTCGGTGCGGCTGCTCACCGGCGTGCACCCGACCGGGCTGGACGACCAGCAGGACGACCTGACCGGCTACCGGTCGCCGATGCACGGCCGCCGGCCCCGGGTAGCCGGCCACCCGGACCGGGACGCCGAGCACGACCAGCTCGTCACCCAGGTACGCAGCTGGATCGACGACGGGGTCGAGCCACACGCGATCGCCGTCGCCGCCCGCAACGGCCACCTGGCCCGCGCCGCCCGCGACCGGCTCGGCACCGCCGGCATCCCGGTCAGCACCCCCACCGCCAGCAAGACCAACGCGGTACGGGTCGGCACCATGCACGCGATGAAAGGGCTCGAGTTCCGCTGCGTCGCGGCGATCGGCGTCGACGCCGACACCATGCCGGCCCGCTCGACGATCACCGCAGCCGACGACGACCCCACCGCGCACCGGCACGACCTGCAACGGGAACGCTGCCTGCTCTTCGTCGCCTGCACCCGCGCCCGGGACTCGCTCTACGTCTCCTACGCCGGTGCGCCCAGCCCGTTCCTCGACGCCCGGCCCACCCACTGACCAACCCCTTGAACCCTCCGCCACACAGCCCTGCTCAACGGACTCATGGCGGGGACCGCCCGTCGAGCCCGCCTCAACACTCGGCCGTCGAGGCGGGCTCGACGCAGACAGAGAGCCGGTGCGGGAAGTCGATCGAGCGAACGCCCCCGGTCGACCGGTAGGTCACCGTGACGGGTGGGGCCTCCCACAGGCCGGGCCGAACGGCCGTGATCTTGAATACGGTCGAGTAGCGTTCCCGGCTGGCATCGCTCGGCAGCAGCTCGACCGAAGCCGGGTCGACGGCGGTCAGACCAGGTGCGAACACGGGCGGGAACCGGTCGGTGAAGCCGACTCCGTCGGGTTGGTCCGGCGCCAGCGCCACCAGGCCGACGGAGTCCACGCTGACGACCGCCGAGTCGCTGGTCGCCATCTCAACGGAGATCAGCTGGACCGGAGAGCTTGTCACGTTCCGGAAGACGACCAGGCCGTCGTAGCGGCTCTGGCTGACCTCCAGCTGTGAGCTGTGCTGGCTGCCGCGCCCGGCCGATTCGAGGGCGACACCCCGATGATCGTCGTCGGCCAGGCCTGCGGACGACGACTGCCTGGGCGCCCCGCTATCCGGGCCGTCCGAGCCGCCGGTGCACCCGGCGACGCCGAACGCCAGGACCACAGCGAGGCCCAGGGCGGTAGGCAGCCTTCCCATGTCTCCCCACGTCACCCCTTGTTAACACCCGCCCTGCGGGTTCGGATACCACCAGGCCGTCGCCGGGTAGTCGTCCCGCTTCCAGCAGTAGTAGTTCGAACTGTGTGACGCGAGTGGGGCGTACGCCACCGCGTCAGCCGACGTGGTCACCGTGCAGTTGGTGTTGAGCCGATGCTTCCTGAAGCCGAACAGCCGGCCTTCTTTCGTCCGTACCAGGCGGGACGTCACCCCCGACGACAGCGGGATCGAGTGGCTCCAGCTGGTCGTGTGGCTCGACCCGACGGTGAGGTCGACACCGAAGGTGGTCTCAGCCGACGCGACGAGCGCACCGGCCGAGACCGAAAAGCTCGCCGACGTGGTGACCGAGATGTCGATCGTGCCGCTACCGGTGAAGTCGATGGACCCGGGACCGGTCTGCCAGTCGCTCGCGGTGTCGGTGGAGATCCAGACCTTCTGTGGCGACCAGACCTCGTAGGTCTCCTCGATCGGGCAGGCCTGGGGGACCATGTCGGCGGCCCGCACCGGAGCGACCGCGAGCAACGACAGCGCCGTGCCGGCCGCCACGACCATGGCGGCCCGTACCCCGCTCGGCAGGCACCCCCGCCCCATCAACAACAATGATCGGGACATATCGATACGGTAGGCGGGCCAGTCCACGGACCACAAGGCGGACCCGGGCAGCACGGTGCAAGATCTCCGACAGACGCCTCGGCACTCAGGTCAGGCCGGGGGTCAGCAGGCCGCTCTCGTACGCGAGGATGACCAACTGGGCGCGGTCGTGCGCGTACAGCTTGGTCATGATCCGGTTGACGTGGGTCTTCGCCGTGTGCGGCGAGATCACCAGGTCCTGGGCGATCTGCTGGTTCGACCGGCCGCGCGCGACCAGCAGCAGCACCTCGCGTTCCCGGTCGGTCAACTGGTCGAGCGCCTCGCTGGCCGGATTCGGCCGGCTCACCGCTGCGGCCGGTGCGTGGCCTGGCAGCACGTACCGCTCGATGAGGCTGCGGGTCGCGGCCGGCGACAGCAGCGCCTCACCGGCGTGCACCGCGCGGACCGCCCGGACGATCTCCTCCGGCTCCGCACCCTTGCCGATGAAGCCGCTGGCACCCGCCCGCAGCGCCGCCACCAGGTACTCGTCCTCCTCGAACGTGGTGAGGATCAGCACCCGGGTGTCGGCCAGCGCCGGGTCGGCGCAGATGGCCGCCGTCGCGCCGATGCCGTCGAGTTGCGGCATCCGGATGTCCATCAGTACGACGTCGGGACGCAGCGACCCGGCGAGCCCGACGGCCTGCGTACCGTTGACGGCTTCGCCGACGACGCTGATCTCGTCGTGGTCGGTCAGGATGTCGGTCACGGCCTGGCGGATCAGTGGCTGGTCGTCGACGACGAGCACGCTGGTCACCGGGGTTCCTCCTTGGGTAGCGGCAGGGTGGCGGCGAGCCGGTAGCCGCCCGGGGACAGGCCGGTTTCGACGACGCCACGGACCGAGGCGACCCGTTCCCGCAGACCGACCAGTCCGTGCCCGCTGCTGGGCACCTCGGGCCGGTCGTCGGCCGACCGGCCGGACACCGGATTCGTGACCATCACGTGGATCCGGTCAGGGTCGACCTCGACCTGGACATGCGCGCGATGCCCGGCACCATGCTTATGGGCGTTGGTCAGGCCTTCCTGGATCACCCGGTAGGCGACCACGTCGACCGCGCCAGTGACCGCCGACAGATCCCCGTCGGTACGCAGCGACACGTGGAGCCCGGCCCCGGTGAACCCGGCGACCAGCTGGTCGAGCCGGTGCATACCCGGCTGCGGGGCGGTCGCCGCCCCGTTGGCCGGGTCGTCGTCCTCGGTCCGCAGCACCCGCAGCAGGTCGCCGATCTCGGTGAGCACGGTCCGGGCCGCGCCCCGGATGACGCCGAGCGACTGCTGGGCCCGGTCAGGGCGGGTCTGCAGCGCCGACGAGGCCACCCCGGCGTTCAAACTGATCACCGAGATCTGGTGAGCGACGACGTCGTGCAGGTCACGGGCGATCCGCAGCCGTTCCTCGGTCACCCGTCGACGGGCCTCCGATTCGCGGGTCTGTTCGGCACGCTCGGCGCGTTCGAGGATAGCGAGCAGGTACTCCCGCCGGGACCGGGTGGCGTCGCCAGCGGCGGCCGCGAACGCGACCAGGACGATGACCTGGAACGCCCGGGGATCGAACACGCTCCCGATTGCCGTCAGGAGGTTGAGTAGGGTCGTCGCGACAACGGCGGCGCAGGCTGTGGTGAGCGTGGTCCGCCGGTCCGTGCGGTTCGCCGCGCCGAACATAGCGATCGACACCGCGAGCACCACGCCCGGCTCCAGCGCCCCGGTGGCCGCCACCAGACCGTAGACCGCGATACAGCCGGCCAGCACCGGCAGCGGCCAGCGCCGCCGCAGCGGCAGCAGCACGGCCGGGACGATCGCCAGGGCGACGGTGACCGGTCCGGCCTGCTCATGCTCGGGGACTTTGAACGGGGTGAGCGCCGTCGCGACGATGATCACCGCCGCGACGAGGTCACCGACCCACGGCGGTACGCGCGGACGCCGATGTCTCGGGTCCGCCGGCCCGGCCGTAGTGGTCGTCATGGCCCCAGTCTGCCGGCCGCCGTGACCGGGCAGGTCCACCTGTCGCGGTAATCCCCGATACCGCGCACGCGGTACGCGGGTGCCCGCCGCAGAGTGACGCGGCGGGCCGGGCCGTTGACGACGATGGAGACACCAGCCGGAAAGCGGCCTGGTCGGCGAATACGAGGAGTCCGATGGAAAGCCCTGTCATCTCGGCTGTCAACGTACAGAAAACGTACGGCCGGGGCGCGAACAGCTTCGACGCGTTGAAGGGAGTAAACTTCGACATACATGACGGGGAAAGCGTCGCGATCCTCGGCAAGAGCGGGTCGGGCAAGTCGACCCTGATGCACATTCTCGCGCTGCTGGACGCGCCAACGTCGGGCTCGATCATGCTCGGCGGCGTCGATACCCGTACGCTGCGGGGCAGCCGGCTCAACCAGACCCGCAACAAGACCTTCGGGTTCGTCTTCCAGCAGTTCTTCCTCACCTCGAACATCTCGGTGCTCGACAACGTCATGCTTCCGATGAAGATCGCCGGCGTGGGGCGCACCGAGCGCAGACGGCGCGGCATGGCCGCCTTGGAGCAACTGGAGCTGGTTGACAAGGCGAAGAACAAGGCCGCGAATCTTTCCGGTGGGCAGAAACAACGCGTGGTGATCGCGCGGGCGCTGGTGAACAATCCGCGGATCATCTTCGCCGACGAGCCCACCGGCAACCTCGATTCCGCGACCGGCACGGTGGTGGAGGACATTCTCTTCGGCCTCAACCGGCAGAACGGCATCACCCTGATCGTCGTCACCCACGACGAGGAGCTCGCGGCGCGCTGCGACCGCCGCATCCTCGTCCGGGACGGTCAGCTGGTCAGCGACTCGGCGGCGGTGCCGGCATGAAGATCTCCGACCTGGTCGGTTCGGCCACCGCGAACACCTTCCGGTCCAAGACCCGCACGCTGCTGACGATCCTGGCGATCTTCATCGGCGCATTCACCCTGACCCTGACCAGCGGGCTCGGCACCGGCATCAACGCGTACATCGACGACACGGTGACCGCGATCGGCGCCTCTGACGTCATGACGGTCGTGAAGACCTCCGAGCAGGGCGACGGGTTCGGCACCGCCGACGCCGGGCCGGCCGAGTACGACCCGGACACGGTGTCGAGCGGGGAGGCCGGGCCACCCGGGCAGACGGTCGTCGCGCTCACCCCGGCGGATCTCGAAGCGCTGGCCGACATCGAAGGTGTGCTCGACGTGCAGCCCACCAGGTCGATCAGCGCTGACTACATCCAGGTCGGCGACGGTACGCGCTACGTCGTCGACGTCGGCGGGCTGGTCGCCGGGCAGCAGACGCCGCTGGCGGCCGGGGCCGAGCCGGACAACTCGTCCGCCCAGCCGCAGCTCGCACTCCCGACGTCGTACGTCGAACCCCTCGGCTTCGCCGACGAGGCGGCTGCGCTCGGCGAGACCGTCTCGATCGCGGTCACCGACGCCGAGCGCACCCGGCAGGTGATCGAGGCGACGATCGTCGGGGTGGCCGAGGAGACCCTGGCGACCCCGGCCGGAGCCAGCATCGTGCCCAACGACGCGCTGACCGACGCGCTGTTCGACGCGCAGAACACCGGCATCCCCGCCGTCGAGGCGCAGCGGTACGCCCAGGCGAGCATCTGGTTCGACCCCGCCGCGACCGACGAGCAGATCGACGCGCTGAAGGATCGACTGGCCGACGCCGGCTACACCGGGAGCACGGTCGCCGACCAACTCGGGGCGTTCCGGACCGTCATCGACGGCATCGTCTGGGTGCTCAACGCCTTCGCGGTGATCGCGCTGCTGGCGGCGAGCTTCGGGATCGTCAACACCCTGTTCATGTCGGTGCAGGAGCGCACCCGCGAGATCGGCTTGATGAAGGCGATGGGCATGGGCTCCGGCAAGGTGTTCGGCCTGTTCAGCCTGGAGGCCACGGTCATCGGTTTCCTTGGTAGCGCGATCGGTGCGGTGTTGGCGATCGTGGCCGGTACGGCGATCAGCAGCGCGCTGGCCGACGGTTTCCTGTCGGACCTGCCCGGACTGACGCTGATCGCGTTCGAGCCGGCCCCGATCGCGATGATCATCCTGCTGGTGATGGCGATCGCGTTCCTGGCCGGCACGCTGCCGGCGTCGCGGGCGGCCCGGGCCGATCCGGTCGAATCGCTGCGCTACGAGTAGCAGCGACCGGGCCGGTCGACGGTCGGCAAGCACCACGTGCCTGGCGGGATCCGTTCCCGCCAGGCACGTCACTGCTGCCAATCAGGCTCCGCAGGTCGGTCAGGACGGAAAGTACGAGTTGGTGGTGGCACTGCTGTACGGGGAGTAGTTCCAGTAGTGGTACATCAGGGGCAGCTGACCCCACTTGGACCGTACGTACCTGCTGGTGCCGACCCAGATGCCGGAGTGATCGTCACTGGCGTACGACAGCTTCATGCTGGAGAACCAGATGTACGGCGGGTGCCAGCGGGTGTAGCTGCCATCGAGCCAGTACTGGTCGTCACCGGGGCTGTTCATCCACCGGTTGTTCGCGCTGGAAGTGCTGTACCAGGCGTATGAGTGGCAGTTGTACATGCGCGAGGCGTTGCTTTCCCGGGTGGCCGACGGATAAAAGCTGTCCACGTAGTTGTTGCCGTTGGTGATCTCGGCGCTGGTCAGCTCGTACGTCCTGGTGATCACCGTGACCGGGGTGCCGTTGGGGGTGTAGACGGTGCTGTAGTAGTCCAGCGTCCCGACGTCGTCGCTGACCGGGTGCGCGACGCTGGGATCGGCCAGGTGTGCCCGTACGGCGGCAACGGTGGTCTCGACCGCGCCCGGCCGCAGTTGCAGGCCCTCCCGCAGCAACTCCGAGCGGGTCCAGTCCCAGCCTTCCCGGATCGCGAGCGTGCGGCCCAGCAGCACCGCGGTCGGTTCCAGGCTGGCCTGGCTGTACGTCTTGGCGTCGGCCTGCTTGGCTCGGTGTACGGCGAGTCCGACGTGCAGCAACTCCGCGGACTGCGCCGTGGTCAGGGTGGCCAGCACCTGCGGCTGGGCGAGGACGGTTTCCAGTTTCCATGCGGTCATGACCCGGTCACCTGCTTCATCGAGCGTCTCACCGGGGCGGGCCGCAAGGTTCAGGGTCCGGTAGCGCTTCAGCAGTTCCTGGCCGGCGTCGGGGCGGCGGAGCAGTTCCTGCAGTCCGGTGAAGCGTGCGGTGACGGTCTCGAAGCCTTGTTGGACGCTGTTGAAGGCCAGGGCGTCGGGCAGCAGCGGGTACGCCAGGACGGCGTCGACGAGCAGCGGGGTCCGCAAGGCGGCGGCGGTCTTGTCCGGCATCTGTACGGCGTCGACCATCTCCTGGTGGCTGCTCAGCGCGCGCCACTGCGCGGTGCCGGGGGTTACCTGGTAGATGAAGGGTCGGTCGGCGGCCGAGACCGGGGTGCCGGGCGTGAGGGTGGCGACGAGGGCGCCGGTGATCGCTGCGACGAGGGCGCGCCGGGTGAGGCGGGCGGGACGGGACATCCGTGATCCTCTCGAGGAAGAACTGGATCGACACAGGAACACCATGATCGACAAGAATCGATCTGTGTCGCCCCGGAACGTTACCAGGGTCCACGGTTGTGGAATGGTCGCAAATTCAAGCAGGAGACGGTCAGTGTCAGACATTCATTGGACACCAGACCAGAGGGCGACATGATCGCCCGATGCCGCCCTCCCGTGCCAAACGTCCACCCCCAGGACCGCGCGGACATCCACTGGCCGGACAGCGGTGAGGCAGCTGTCGGCCGGCCATGGGCGCTGCGTACCACCTGGACGACCGTGCTGGACCGAATCGCCGACCCCGACCGGACCACCTTCTGACCAAAGCGGGACGCCGCCAAGTCAGACAACTGCCAGGATTGTTTTTCATATTTGCTATTGTCTAAGTAATTTTGCCATGTTAGCGCTTGCATCAGCATCGACACACAACAAAACTGTCAATATCCAGTAAGCCTGAGATCCCCAGTCACATTCAGGAGGGAACAGTGCGGCTCAGCCACACGACCAGTCGGGCCACCCGGCTGCTCGCCGTCGCCGTCGGCGTAGTCACCGCCGGCGCGCTCGCCCTGCCATCCGCCGGGGCAGCCGCCCCGGTCGTCTACACCGCCAGCGAACTAGCCCAGGTCAGCGACCTGGTGGAAGCCTCCGGCGTCGAAGGGATCGCCTGGCACGTCGACAGCGCCTCCGGTCGCGTCGTGGTGACCGCCGACAGCAGCGTCTCCCGCGCCGAGATCGCCAAGATCCGGCTGGCCGCACGCGGCAAGGCCAGCGCGATCCGGGTCGAGCGTACGTCCGGCGTCTTCACCCGGCTGGTCTCGTCCGGCGACCCGATCTACGGCAGCGGCGGCCGGTGCTCGCTCGGGTTCAACGCCGTACGCGGCAGCACCTACTACTTCCTCACCGCCGGGCACTGCGGTGAGGTGGTCAGCACCTGGTACAGCAACTCCGCGCAGACCAACCTGATCGGCCCGACCATCGACTACAGCTTCCCCGGTGACGACTACGCGCTGGTCCGCTACGACAACCCGGCGCAGAGCCACCCGGGTGGGTTCAGCGTCGGCGACGCCTTCGTCGGGCAGTCGGTGACCCGCACCGGTTCGACCACCGGCACCCACAGCGGTACGGTCACCGCGCTCAACGCCCGGGTCCGCTACCTGGGCAGCGGGGTCGTCCGCGGTCTGATCCGGACCAACGTCTGCGCCGAGCCGGGCGACTCCGGCGGCCCGCTCTACTCCGGGTCGACCGCGCTGGGCCTCACCTCGGGCGGCAGCGGCAACTGCCGGACCGGCGGCACGACCTTCTACCAGCCGGTGCGCGAGGCGGTCGACGAGTACGACGTGACGATCTACTGATCGGCCCGGTTGGCCGTCGCCGCTGATCCCGACCGGCGGCCGCCGCCACTGGTCGATCCGCGGCCGGGCCGGCCACCGGAGAGTGTGCTCTCCGGTGGCCGGCCCGGCCGATGTCGGACGGCCAGCAGCACCCGCAGCATCATCGCCGGAGTCGCCAACGACACCGGCCGGGCCAGCAGATGCTGCACCAGCAGCGCCTGCCGGGCCACCACCGGCGACGTGTGACAGGCCCGGGACACCAGGTTCCGGTACCGGTTGACCAGACCGGTACCGACCGGCCGGTGGCCCGTGGTCCGGGGATCGGCGAAGTCGGCTCCGACGGCGGTACGCCACAGTGCGTCGACCGCCCGGCCGGCCCGACGGTAGAAGGCACCGGCCAGCCGTGGCGAGGTCGGCCCGTACCGCCGCAGCGCCCGGTCCAACGCCCGAGCCTGCCGGGCGGCGGAGGTCACACCTTGCGCGTGGATCGGGTTGAGGCTGCAGATCGCGTCGCCCAGGACCAGGAATCCGGCCGGGGTACGGCGCAGCCGTTCCACCTGCCGGCGCTGATCGGTGGCGATCCGGTGGGTCAGCACCGGGCTGAGCGCTTCGGCCTTGGTCAGCACGTCGGCGATGGTGGGTGACGGGAGCTCCCGGGCGAAGTTCTCGAACTCGACCGGGTCACTCGGCGGCACCTCCCCGTGCCGGGAGCCGATGGTGATCAGCCAGCGGTCGCCTTCCACCGGCACCATGGTGCCGGTCCGGTGGCCGCCGGCCCGGTCGTCGACCACGACCGCGAGGGCACCGTCGAGGTCATCCGGGCCCCGCCGGACCAGCTGCGACGCGTACGCCGCGTCGACCCGTACCGCCGCGACCTCCGGTGCCGGGAAGCCAAGCTCGGCCAACTGGTCCAGGAAGCGGGTGTTGCGCCCGGTACAGGCGACGACCAGGTCGGCCCGGTGCTCGACCCCGTCCACCCGGACACCGGTGACCCGGGCATCGTCGACGCTGGCGCCGAGCATCCGGGCGCCGGCAGTCCGGCCGGTCGCGACGACCAGGCCGTCGACCGCGGTCCGGTCGACGACGGTCACGTTGCGCCGCTGCCGCAGCAGGCACCGACGGACCGCGTCCTCCAGCAGCGGCCGACTCGCCGACATGGCGAGGAACCCGAGGTCGGGACGGGCCCGGTAGCCGCCGCCCTGATGCCACACCAGGTCGGCGCCGTGCAGTGGGACGGCACCGGCGGCGGCCAGTTCCCCGGTGAGCCCGGGGAACCAGCCGTCAAGGAGCCGCCGACCGGCCGCCAGCAGCAGGTGGCCGTGGCGGCCCTGCGGGACGCCCCGGCGTGGCACCGCGTCGTCGGGCAGCCGGTCCCGTTCCAGGACCGTCACCCGATCGACGTGGTCGCTCAGCACCCGCGCGGTGGCCAGACCGGCGATTCCCGCCCCGATCACGATCGCGCTGGTGCCGTCGCTGTCGCTCACCCTTGTTTCGCCCTTCCGGGTCGAACCCGCCGACCCGCCGACAGGTCCTACGATCATCGGGCCGCGACCGGACACGGCGCGTGATGGAGATCTGAGGATTCTCTGAGGAAGGGCTGAGCCTCAGGGTTCAGCCCAAACCCCTCAGGGTTCAGCCCAGACCGAAGCGTTCGGCGTGGATCTGGGCGTTCGGCACGCCGATGGCCCGGACACTGTCGACGACGGCGGTGGTCATCGCCGGCGGCCCGCAGACGAACACCTCGCGTTCGGTGATGTCCGGCACCCGTGCGAGCAGGTTCTCCGGGTCGAACGGCCGGTTCGGCGGCGACCCGGACCCGGTGCGCCCGGTCAGCACGTGCAGCTGCGCACCCTGCGCGGCGGCCAGCCCTTGCAGCTCGCCGAGGAGCACCGCGTCGGTCTCCTTGGCCGCCCGGTAGAGCACCACCGTCGAACCGCCCGACTCCTCCAGCAGCGCCCGGATCGGGGTGACCCCGACGCCACCGGCGACCAGCAGGGTCTTGTCCAGTTTGCGGTGCAGGTTGGTGAATGCGCCGTACGGCCCCTCGATGAAGACCCGGTTGCCGACCTTCAGGTGCCGTAGCCCGGCGCTGGTCTTGCCGGCGGCCTTCGCGGTCAGCCGCAGGGAACGTCCGTCGGGTGCCGCCGACAGCGAGAACGGGTTCGCCTGCCACCAGCGGTTGTGACCGGGGAACCGCCAGATGCAGAACTGCCCGGCGCGCGACGGCAGCCGGTCCAGATGCCGGCCGGTGACGTACACCGAGGTCACGTTGTCGGCCTCGGGCACCACGGCGGCGACCCGGAACTGGTGGTACGCGTTGCGCCACAGCGGGACGATCGCCCGGTTGACGATCAGCGACCCGATCACCAGTGCCCACAGTGTCCACCAGTAGATGTTGGCCGGGGCCGAGTCGAAGGTGGTGGTCTCCATGAACTGGTGCACCAGGCCGGCCAGCAGCGCGAGGTAGATCAGCACGTGCAGGCTGTGCCAGGCCTCGTACGGCAGGCGGCGGCGGGCGTACCGGATGGAGGCCCCGACCACGACGATCATGATGCCGGCGGCGATCATCCCGAGCAGCGAGGCGGTCACCCCGGCCAGGCTCAGGAACGTCTCGCCGAAGCCCATGTCGTACAGGGTGGCGTAGCCGGCGATCACGAACACGGCGTGCAGCATCACGGTCCAGAACAGACCGAAACCGATCCACCGGTGCCAAGCGGTGAGCCGGTCCATCCCGAGCCGCCGGTCCAGCCAGGGAATCCGGGCCACCAGGGTCAGCTGCAGCATCATGATCATGGCGGCGTGCAGGCCGAAGAACTTGGCGACGGTCAGCACCGGGTGCTTGCCCTGGCCGTACGCGAAGAAGGCCACTTCGAGGATCAACAGGTTGGCAGCCAGCACACCCCACAGGGTCCAGCGGGCCAAGGTCATCGGGGGGATGCCGGTCGGAGGGGTCGGGGTGGGGGTGGCCTCCATCGCGTCTCGCACGCGATTGGGATCGCCGTACAGCCGGCTCACTGCCTTACTCCCTGCTATCAGTTACTATCAATCGAATACCGGGAACGGTGCCCCGCCGCCGGCGCTGGTGGCAACCGGCGGACGTTCGGGTCCGGTTCGATCATGAAGCAGGCATGCTCCGCCACGCTTGGCGGAGATCTGAGGATTCTCTGAGGATCCGCGTGCCGGGGGCACGGGTACCGCTCAGAGCCGACGGTACGGCTCAGAGCAGCTCGTGGCGTACCACGTTCTCCTCCCGGCCGGGACCGACGCCGACCACGCTGACCCGGGCCCGGCACAGCTCCTCGATCCGGGCGATGTAGCGCCGGGCGTTGACCGGCAGCTCCGCCTCGGTGCGGGCCGCGGTGATGTCCTCCCACCAGCCGTCGTGCTCCTCGTAGATCGGCGTGGCGTGGTGGAAGCCGGTCTGGGTCATCGGCATGTCGTCGAACCGCTCGCCGTCGATCTCGTAGCCGACGCAGATCGGCACCTTCGCCAGCCCGGTCAGCACGTCGAGCTTGGTGACGACCAGGTCGGTGATGCCGTTGAGCCGTACGGCGTACCGGCCGACGACCGCATCGAACCAGCCGCAGCGACGCTCCCGACCGGTGGTGGTGCCGTACTCGGCACCGATCTTGCGCAGATGGTCACCGGCGGCGTCGAACAGCTCGGTCGGGAACGGCCCGGAGCCGACCCGGGTGGTGTACGCCTTGGTCACCCCGATCACCTTGGTGATCGCGGTCGGCGGGATGCCGGTGCCCACGCAGGCCCCGCCCGACGTGGGGTTGGACGAGGTCACGAACGGGTACGTGCCGTGGTCCATGTCGAGCATGGTGGCCTGCGCGCCCTCCAGCAGCACCGTGTCGCCCCGGTCGAGGGCGTCCCAGAGGATCGCCCGGGTCTCGGCGATGTGCGGACGCAGCCGCTGGGCGTACGCCAGGTACTCCTCGACCACCGCGTCCAGGTCGAGCGCCTTGCGGTTGTAGACCTTGAACAGGATCTGGTTCTTCTCCCGCAGCGCCAGCTCGAGCTTCTTGCGCAGAATGCCGGGGTCGAGCAGGTCCTGCACCCGGATGCCCATCCGGGCCACCTTGTCGCCGTACGCCGGCCCGATGCCGCGCCCGGTGGTGCCGATCCGCGACGATCCGAGGTAGCGCTCGACCACCCTGTCCAGCGCCCGGTGGTGCGGCATGATCAGGTGCGCGTCGCCGGAGATCCGCAGCCGGGAGACGTCCACGCCGCGTTCGGCGAGGCCGTCGATCTCGGTCAGCAGGACCTTCGGGTCGACCACCACCCCGTTACCGATGATGATCATCGCGTTCGGGGAGAGCGCACCGGACGGCATCAGGTGCAGGGCGTACTTCTGCCCGTCCGGCGTGATCACGGTGTGCCCGGCGTTGTTGCCGCCGGAGAACCGCACCACGTAGTGGACCCGCTCGCCAAGCAGGTCGGTAACCTTGCCCTTGCCCTCGTCACCCCATTGCGCGCCGAGCAGCACGATCGCTGGCATCTTTGTGTAACCCGCCTCCATGGGGCTCGGGTGCCAGGTGGCGACCGCGTGGCAAGCCCGAGGAGTCAGGCTAACAAGGGTCACGAACCTGGTGGACGTGGCCGCAGAGATCGGCGGAAGGCGGCGACGGTGTACGACGTGGTGCTGCTGACACTCGGCAGCCAGCCGGACGCGGGCTGCGACGGCGGCTGCGGTGTCAGCTGCGGCACGGCACTCACCCGGGCGAAGCCGGACTGCGCCGAACCGGTCCGGGTGCCGGTGCTGACCTGCCGGGACGCGCTGGTCGCCGCCGGCGCGCGGGTCGAGACGGTGACCGCACGCTCGGACCGGGAGATCGACGACGTCCTCGCACGACTGGACGGCCCGGCCCGGCCGGACGGTCTGACCTGGCCCGACGACGACGGCAAGACCCGGCTGATCGTCGCCACGGCCGCCGACGGGCAGCTGCGGGCGGTGCTGCGCCGGATGGTACGCCGCTACGCCCCGCCACCGAGCCGGCGACCCGCCGACCTGGCCGACTCCCGGACCCTGCCGGACCTGCCGGCGATCGGGGTACTGCCGCTCGACCCCGGCACCGACACCCGACGGGCAAGCGCAACCGGTATCCCGCCGGCCGACCTGGCCGGCCGGCTCGCCCTGCCCAGGGAGCCGGCCGCAGTCGCCGCCGCGGTCCTCGGCGGCCGGCAGCGGCGGCTGGACCTGCTGCGTACCGACGGTGGCTCGGTGACCCTGGACGGCGCGCTGCTGGGTGCCGCCGACGAGCACGACCACCCGTTACCCTGGCGCGGACGGATCGAGGTCGATGACGCCGTACTGAGCGCGGGCAACGACCCGCTGTTGGCCTGCGTGGTGGCGAACGCCGACGGATACGCCCGGCTGGCGGAGGTGGAACTGGTGGCCCGAGCGGACCCGGCGGACGGGGTGCTGGAGGTGGCGGTGGCGGTGCCGGTGAAGACCAGGTCGTGGTGGCGCGGCGAGCGGGTACGCATCGAGATCCGCCGGGCCCGTGGTCGCGCGGCGGCGGTCACCCCGCGCGACGGCGAACTACCGTTCCTGGATGACGGGGTGGCGGGCGGCTTGACCCGGAAACGCTCCTGGTGGGTGGAACCAGGCGCCTGGGCCGTGTACACATACTGACCTGGTATGCGACGCTAAGTAGCGACTGACCTGCACATCCTCGGGTTGTCCGTGGGGGGCTAGGGGGGTACTACGCAGTGCACGACAACACCGATCCGGGGCGTTCGACCGACGCTGACGGAGGCCAGGTGGAGGAGCCGTTCTGGCCGCCGGACGAGGTCGTGGCCACTCCCCGCAACGATCAGACCATCGCGGTACCGGTCATCCCAACGGTGACGTCCGGAGCCGAGGTCCGGCCCGACAACGGCAGGACGGCCGGCAACGGTCGGTTGCCCGCCGACCGCGACCCGGAGCTGCCGCATTCGCCGGCGTCGCCGTGGGCGCAGCCACCCAGCAGGTTGACCAGCCGCTCGACCGGTGCTGCTGGTTCTGGGGGCACCGCCCGCGACGGTGGCACCGGCGGCGATGCTGGTCCGTCCGGTGCCGTGCCGCCGGCTCCCCGGCGGTCACCGGAGCAGCCCGTACCGTTGGCGGAGCAACCCGTACCGCCGGCGGACGCGGCCGCGCCCACGTCGGAGGCTGCCGCGCCCACGTCGGAGGCGCCCGGCCGGCCGCACCCGACACCGCCCCGGCCCGGCCCGACCCACCCCCGCCAGCCGCATCCTGGTCCCAGCCGGCCCGCCCCGCCACCCGGTCAGACGCCGACGCCGCCCCCACTACCGCCGCCTGGGCCAACCGGCCCCGGCCGGCCGAGTGAGCCTCGGGAAGAGGTGACGGAACCCGCGCCGGGCCAGCCCGCCGACCCGTGGGCCCCGCCCGCCGCCGGCCCGGTGTCGGCAGCCGCGTCGGTGTCGGCAGCCGGCTGGGACGACTGGACCCCGACGGACAGCGGAGCCTGGTCACCCCCAGCGCCAGCGCCTACCCAGACTCCGGCGGCGTCGGCGTACCAGCAGGTGAGTCCGGGCGTGACCGAGCTGCCCCGACAGCCGTACCAGGAAGCGCCCGGGGTGCACCGGATGCCGTCGCCTCCGGTGCCGGACGCTCCGGTGCCGCCGCCACGGTCGGCGATGTTCGACTCGGGCTACCCGGTGCCGCCCGGGGTGCTCGGGTCGGTGCAGCAAGGTCCCACCCAGCAGGGTCCCGCGTACCAGGATCCCCTGCGGCAGCCGGCCGCGCCGACGCACCAGCAGGCCAGCCCGTCGGCCGACGGCAGCCAACTGCCGGCGGGCTGGACACCCGAGTCGTTCGTGCCGACCGCCGAGGAGTTCGCCCTGCGGCGGGCGACGAAACCGGCCGACCCGGTCGCCACGATGGGGGTCCGGGCCGCGCTCAACCGGACCACGCTGGGCCTGGTCAAGCTGCCGCCGGGGCAGCACGAGCAGGAGATCCGGCGGGACGTCGAAATGGTGCGCCGCAACTTCGGTGGGCTGCGCCAGGTCACCGTGGTCAACCCGAAGGGCGGGGCCGGCAAGACCGTCGCCATCCTGATGCTGGCCATGACGTTCGGGCAGAAGCGCGGCGGCTACGTGCTGGCCTGGGACAACAACGAGACACAGGGCACCCTCGGCATGCGCGCCCAGCAGGACTTCCACTCCCGTACGGTCCGGGACATGCTGCGCGACCTGCGCCTGTTCCAGGGGTCACACGGCCGGGTCGGCGACCTGTCGCAGTACGTGCGGGCGCAGGGCGAAGGCATGTTCGACGTGCTCGCCTCGGACGAGTCGGCCACCGCCGGCGAGATGCTGACCGCCGCCGCGTTCGCCGAGATCCGTGAGGTGGTCAGCCGGTTCTACAAGTTGATCTTCGTGGACACCGGGAACAACGTACGGGCACAGAACTGGCAGGCGGCGATCGACGCCACCGACCAGCTCGTGGTGACCATGTCGGCCCGCAACGACTCCGCCGAGCCGGCCGCCCGGATGCTCGACCACCTGGAGCAGACCGGCCGGCAGCGGCTGGTCCGCCAGGCGGTCACCGTCATCTCCATGCCGCCGTCCCGCCGGGAGATCGACCTGGCGCCGATCCACCGGCACTTCGCCGCCCGCACCCGTACGGTGCTGCTGGCACCGTACGAGCGGATCATCGACAGCGGGGAACCGATCCGGTACGGGCAGTTGTCCGCGACGTTCCGGCAGGCATGGCTGAAGATCGCCTCGGCGGTGGCCGAAGGGCTCTGAGCCGTCAACTGCTGGCGAGAGCGTCCCCGGCGGCCGGGTCGCAGTCCCGCAGGAACTGCGCGCACCGGGCGGCCTCGTCGCTCTCACCGATCTCGCCGGCCGCCCGGGACAGCAGGTGCAGGCAGGCCAGGAAACCCTGGTTCGGCCGGTGCGACCAGGGCACCGGGCCGTGCCCCTTCCAGCCGCTGCGGCGCAGCTGGTCCAGGCCCCGGTGGTAGCCGGTGCGGGCGTAGGCGTACGCGGCGACGACCTCGCCCCTGGTGAACGCACGCTGGGCGAGCACCGCCCAGGCCCGACTGTAGGTGGGGTGGCGGCCGGCGGCAGCGGCGTACGCCTCCTCGGTGTCCACCTGGGCAGCCTCGGCAAGAGCCGCCTCGGCCTGCTCGTCGCCGGGCAGCGTGGTGGCCGGCGGTTCGGGCAACAGGTTCTGCATTTTGCCCATTCAACCTGTATTCGCAGCGACATGGTGTCTGAACGGATGAGTCCTTCGTCACGCGTGCGGCGGGTGTGCCGATGCCGGTACTCGACTAGAAATAGAGGTCCGGAGCCTCCCCAGGAACCGGTTTGGGAAGCCCGGTGGCCTCGTGCCACCGGGCTTCGCTGTACGACCGGGCTTCGCTGCGCCACGCCCCGCCGGTTGCGGCGGTACGGAAAAATGGCCGGATGCCCACGCCACCTCCCGCAGCGCTGTCCGGCGACTACGACTCCACCCCGCACGAGGTGGAGTCCCGCGCCGAGCTCGACCATCATCTGCGCGCCGGCAGCCTGGCCGGGCTGACCGTGCAGGGACTGCAGCTCGACGTACCGCCGGTGCCCGACCTGACCGACATCGACCTCACCGACACGTTGTTCCTGGGCTGTTCGTTCCCGTCGGCGGCGGCGGAAGCGGAGCTGGTGCGCCGGGGCGCGCACGTGGTCCCACCGTTCGCCGGGCGGCCGTACCCGAGCCACCCGCCCCGGCTGTACACCCCGGCCGACCTGGCTGCCGGTTTCGCCGAGCACGGTGCCGACAGAATGTACGACAACCTGGTCTACCGGCATTTCCGCCGACACGGCGGTGCCCAGCCGCAGATCCGGGAGGCGTTGGCCCAGCGGCTGCACGACCACGGCATCGACAACGCGCTCACCGACGCCACCCGGACCTGGATCGACCGGTACGGGCCGGCCTCGGTGATCGGGGTGATGGGCGGGCACGCGGTGCCGCGCGGCACCTCCGCGTACCGACTGGCCGCCACGCTCGGCTGGGAGCTGGCCCGAGCCGGCCGGCTGGTGGTCACCGGCGGTGGACCGGGCGTGATGGAGGCGGCGAACCTCGGCGCGTACCTGAGCAGCCACGACGCAGAGGAGCTGACCGACGCCATCGACCTGCTGGCCGGCGCGCCGGACTACGCCGACCAGCAGCCGTACACCGCCGCGGCGCTGGCGGTCCGCGACCGGTACCCGATCGACGCGGCGGTGACCGACGACGCCGGCTCCGGCTGGGCGCGGGCCGGCGGGCTCGCCGTCCCCACCTGGCTGTACGGGCACGAACCGGCCAACCTGTTCGCCGGCCGGATCGCCAAGTACTTCTGCAACGCCGTCCGGGAGGACACCATCCTGCGGCTGGCCCGGGGCGGCATCGTGTTCGCGCCGGGCCGGGCCGGCACCGTGCAGGAGGTGTTCCAGGCGGCCACGAAGACGTTCTACGGCACCGACGGGGCCAGCGGCCCGTACGTCTTCCTGGACCGCGCCTTCTGGACCCAGACCCTGCCGGTCGAGGCGATGCTGGCGCCGCTGCTGGCGCTGTCCCCGGCCGGCGACCTGTCCCCGCTGATCCGGCTCACCGACGACGTGCACGAGGCGGTCGCGCTGCTCACCGCCGACGCGCTGCCGCCGGTCGTACCGCACCAGGTCACCAGGTCGAGCTGACCTTCGGCTCAGGGCACGACGTCGGCGACGACGCAGGCGACGTTGTCCGGGGCACCCGCCTGGTACGCCAGGTCGATCACCGTGCGTACCGTCTCGGCCGGGTCGAGCCCGGCGGCGACCGCGGCGGCGAGGTCGTCGTCGGGCACCACCGCCCAGACCCCGTCGGAGCAGAGCAGATACCGGTCGTACGCGACGATCCGATGCGCCGCGTACGCCGGTTTCGCCGTCCCGGTGCCGTCCAGCGCCTGGGTGAGCAGCGCCCGCCGCCGGTGTGCCAGCGCCAGCGCCGGGTCGAGCCGGCCGGCGTCCACCAGCGCCTGCACGTAGCTGTCGTCGCGGGTGAGCCGGGTCAGTGCGCCGCCCCGCCACCGGTACGCCCGGGTGTCGCCGACGTGCACCAGCTCGAACCGGTCGCCGACCTGCAGCAACGCGGTCACCGTACTGACCGGCGACGCACCCGTGCCGGCACCCACCTGGCGGATCGCGTCGTCGGCGGCGCGGTACGCGTCCGCCAGGGCCGTGCCCGGCGCATCCGCCAGGACCGTGCCCGGCGCATCCGACGGTCCGGTGTCGAGCTGCGCGAGCGCCTTGATCACCGCGCTGCTGGCCTGCGCCCCACCCGGGCCGGCGGCACCGTCGGCGACCGCGAGCAGTCGGCGTCCGGCGTACGCCCGGTCCTCGTTGCTGGTCCGCACCCGGCCGATGTCGGTACGGACGGCGCTACGCAGGCCGAAGCCTGCCGGTCGGTCGGTCATTGTCGTTCTCCTCGTCTGGAGTTCCGCGACGAGGCTGGTCACGAGTTGTTCCCTGGCCGCCGTCTCGGCCTGGGTGGCCGACCACCAGCGGGCGATCTCCCCGGCGACGGCCACCGGGTCGTCCGGCCAGTGCGCGCAGACCTGCCGAACGCGGCGCAGCGGCATCCCGCCACGCCGCAGCCGGGCCATTAACCGGGCCAGCTCCAGCTGCTCCGGCCGGTAGTAGCGGTAGCCGGACTCCGGGTCGACGGCCGCCGGCCGGAGCAGCCCCGTGTCGGCGTAGATCCGCAACGCCTTGACCGTCAGTCCGGCGGCGCGGGCGAACGCGCCGATGGTGAGCAGCCGCATCGTGCCCCTCCTCGTGCCGGCCGTGGTCGACCGGCAAGGGTCATGCTGTGGTCGGCCCCAAGGTCCGGGTCAAGCCCGTCGGCGGGGTCGGGCCAAGCATCGGTGGGCTCAGGCGACGGGGCGGCGGCGCCAGGCGACGATCGGCAGCTCGACGTCGGGCTCGGCGGACAGGCCGTTCTCGTCGAGGGCGTTCTGTACGGCCAACCGGGCCCCGTCGAAAAGGAACTCGACGGCGTGCAGCACGTGCGGACGCCAGTGCGACGGCATGATCCGCTCGATCACGTTGACCGCCCGCAGCGGTCGGCCCCGGGCCGGCAGAGGCGCCGGATGCCGGTCGCTGTGCCAGTCCAGCCGCAGGCCGGGCAGGTCCAGCGGCATGGACATGTCGACCTGGTTCCAGGTGATCGCGCATTCGTCGAACTTGCGGTGGGTGACCTCGACGTTGACGTCACCGAAGCCGAGGATGACCGGGCCGTTTGCGTACCAGGTATCCAGGTCGAGGTCCCACATCAGCCAGGTGTCGACCAGTGGGCGTCCGATGATGCGGGAGAACCGGGCCCGGTGGGCGGCGGCGAGCGTCGCGGCGTCGTGGCACCACTGTGGCTCGTACCCATCGATGCCGAGCACGACCGACCTCCGCAGCGGACCACTCTGAATCGGTAGATCCTACCGGTGTGGTTCGTACGACGGCGACGCGCGGCCGGCCCCGGGGTACGGGACCGGCCGCGCGGCGAGTGGTTCGGTGGGTGTTACTTGGCCAGCGTGGTGCCGGTGGAGCGCAGGTGCTCGCAGGCGTCGACGACCCGCTTGGCCATCCCGGCCTCGGCCGCCTTGCCCCAGGCCCGGGGGTCGTACGACTTCTTGTCGCCGACCTCGCCGTCGATCTTCAGCACCCCGTCGTACTTGGTGAACATGTGGGTGACGACCGGGCGGGTGAAGGCGTACTGGGTGTCGGTGTCGATGTTCATCTTCACCACGCCGTAGTCCAGCGCGGCCCGGATCTCCTCCAGCAGCGAGCCGGAGCCGCCGTGGAAGACCAGGCTGAGCGGCTTCTCCTTGCCGTACTTGGCGCCGACCGCGTCCTGGATCTCCTTGAGGATCTCCGGCCGCAGCTTGACGTTGCCCGGCTTGTAGACGCCGTGCACGTTGCCGAAGGTGAGCGCCGCCATGTAGCGGCCCTTCTCGCCGAGACCGAGCGCCTCGACCATGGCCAGCCCGTCCTCGACGGTGGTGTACAGCTTCTCGTCGATGGCACCGACGACGCCGTCCTCCTCGCCGCCGACGACGCCGACCTCGATCTCCAGCACGACCTTGGCGGCGGCGGCCTCGGCCAGCAGCTCGGTGGCGATCTCCAGGTTCTCCTTCAGCGGTACGGCGGAGCCGTCCCACATGTGCGACTGGAACAGCGGCGCGCCACCGGCGGCGACCCGCTCCTTGGAGGCGGCCAGCAGCGGGCGGACGAAGCCGTCGAGCTTGCCCTTCGGGCAGTGGTCGGTGTGCAGCGCAATGTTGACCGGGTACTTCTTGGCCACCTCCTCGGCGAAGGCGGCGAAGGCCAGCGAGCCGCTGACCATGTCCTTGATGGTCGGGCCGGACAGGTACTCGGCACCACCGGTGGAGACCTGGATGATGCCGTCGCTCTCCGCCTCGGCGAAGCCCTGCAGCGCGGCGTTGAGGGTCTGCGAGGACGTGACGTTGATGGCGGGGTACGCGAACGCGCCGGCCTTGGCGCGGTCAAGCATCTCGGCGTAGACCTCGGGAGAGGCGATGGGCATCTCGAACGCTCCTTTGTACCGGTTCGGCCCGTCGACGGGCCGGATTCCATGCTCAGCTCACTGCGCTGGACCGCGCTGTCCTCCGCTAGGCAGTATCCCGCAGCGGCACTGCCCCGGCGACATCGGCCCTGTCTGTGGGCCTGCGACATCGGCCCTGTCTGTGGGCACGGTCAGCGGCGGTCGTACTTGTCGGGGATGACCAGGCTGATCAGCCAGCCGACGACGGCCATGACGATCGCTCCCCAGAATGCCGGCCAGAACCCGTCGATGGCGAACGGCAGGTCCAGTTGTTGCGCCAGCCAGTCGGTCAGCAGGAAGAGCAGGGCGTTGACGACCAGTGCGAACAGGCCGAGGGTGAGGAGGTAGAAGACACAGCCGACGACCTTGATGACCGGTTTGAGGACCGCGTTGACCAGTCCGAAGATCAGCGCCACGATGACCAGGGTCAGCGCGTTGTTGGTCGCGGTGTCACCGGTGACGTCGATGCCGGGCACGATCAGCGTGGTTATCCACAGGGCGACCGCGTTGACCGCGAGCCTGATCAGGAATCCCATACTGCCATCCTGCCACCCGGAGTAAACCACTGCGCCACAAAAACGGACAAGCCTCTTATCTTGGACGGTGGTCGGCGGGCACCCCGGTTGACCCGTACCGTGGTGGGAGCACCGGTACGGACGAACGAACGGAGGCGAGACATGACCTACCCGGACGAGGACATCGCCCCAGGGGACCACCTCGCTCCCGAGGAACGTGACCCGGAGGCGCCCGCCGACGACGCGGTCGAGCAGTCGGTCGTGGCCAACCCGGTCGAGCAGCAGCCCGAGGTGCACCGCGGTCTGGAGGTCGACGACTGGGACGCGGTCGAGCAGTCCCGCATCGTCGACCTCGATGATGACGACGGCTACCGCTGACCGTTGACCGCGTCGGAGCGGCCGCCACGCATCCGCGATAAGACGGAAACCGCGCATCAGCGATAACCGGTGTCGACCGGTGTCGACCGGTGGCGGCCGGCTGGCACCATCACCCGGGTGCTGATGACCGTGACGACGACCCACCGGCCCGCCACCGACCTCGGCTACCTGCTGGTCAAACATCCGGACCGGATGCAGTCGTTCGACGTACCCACCGGCACGGCGCACGTGTTCTACCCGGAGGCCACCGAGCAGCGCTGCACCGCCGCGCTGCTGCTCGACGTCGACCCGGCGCGGCTCGCCGCCGGCGGCCCGCGCCGTGGCCGGCGCACGGCCGCGATGCCGGAGAGCTTCACCCTCGGCCAGTACGTCAACGACCGGCCGTACGCCGCGTCCAGCCTGCTCGCCGCCGCCCTCGCCAAGGTGTTCCGGTCCGCGCTGCGCGGTGAGAGCCGGGACCGCCCCGAGCTGCCCGGCACCGCCCTGCCGTTGACCATCCGGGTGCCGGTGCTGCGCTGCCGGGGCGGCGCCGCCCTCGCCGAGCGCCTGTTCAGCCCGCTCGGCTGGACGGTGACTGCCCGGCCCATCCCACTGGACGAGCGCTACCCGCAGTGGGGGGACAGCCGCTACGTCGACCTCACCCTGACCGGCACGCTGCGGGTCGCCGACGCGCTCAACCACCTGTATGTGCTGCTGCCGGTGCTGGACGACGCCAAGCACTACTGGATCGCCCCGGACGAGTTGGACAAGCTGATCCGGGCCGGCGAGGGCTGGCTGGCCGGCCACCCGGAACGCCGGTTGATCACCCGGCGCTACCTGGCCCACCGCCGGGTGCTCGCCCGACGCGCCGAGGACCGGCTCGCCGAGGCGCGGGCCGCCGAGCTGCGGCTGGCCGACGCCGGCCCGGGTGCCGACGCCGACCCGGGTGCCGACGAGGACGCGGGGCTGCCGGCGGCGGTCCGGCCGCGACCGCTGGCAGCGACCCGCCGGGCCGCCGTGCTCACCGCGCTGGCCGAGGCCGGTGCCACCCGGGTGCTCGACCTGGGCTGCGGCGGCGGTGCACTGCTGACCGAACTGCTCGCCCAGCCCCGGTTCACCGAGATCGTCGGCACCGACGTGTCGGCCCGGGCGCTGGAGCTGGCCGCCCGGCGGCTGCGACTGGACCGGCTCCCGGCGCGCCAGCAGCAGCGGGTACGGCTGTGGCAGTCGGCGCTGACCTACCGCGACGACCGGCTGCGCGGCTACGACGCCGCCGTACTGATGGAAGTCGTCGAGCACCTCGACCCGCCCCGGCTGCCGGCGCTGGCCGAAGCGGTCTTCGGCCACGCCCGCCCCGCAACCGTGCTGGTGACCACCCCGAACGTGGAGTACAACGTGCGCTACGAAGGCCTCGCCGCGGGCGCGCTGCGGCACCCGGACCACCGGTTCGAGTGGACCCGCGCCGAGTTCGCCGACTGGGCCGGCCGGGTCGCCGCGGCGTACGGCTACCGGGTCGGGTTCCGGCCGGTCGGCCAGGTCGATCCGGACGTGGGGCCGCCGACCCAACTGGCGGTCTTCACCCGCGACGACGCCGGCCCGGACAGCACCGGCCCGAACGGCGCGGGCGCCGGGGGTGCCCGGTGACCGTACTGGAGATCCCCGAACTCGCCCTGATCGCCCTGGTCGGTGTCTCCGGCTCCGGCAAGTCGACCTTCGCCCGCCGGCACTTCGCCGCCACCCAGGTGCTCTCCTCGGACACCTTCCGGGCAATGGTCGCCGACGACGAGAACGACCAGTCGGCGTCGGCGGACGCCTTCGACGCGCTGCACTACGTCGCCGGCAAGCGGCTGCGGGCTGGCCGGCTCACTGTGGTCGACGCCACCAACCTGCAGGAACATGCCCGGGCCGGGCTCGTCGCCGTCGCCCGGGAACACGACGTACTGCCGGTCGCGGTGGTGCTCGACGTGCCCGAGCAGCTCTGCTGGGAACGGACCCAGGGCCGGGTCGACCGCGCCTTCGGCCGACACGTGATCACCCGGATGCAGCGTGATCTGCGCCGCTCGGTCGGCCGGCTGGCCCGGGAAGGCTTCCGGCACGTGTTCGTGCTGCGCGGCACCGACGAGATCGACGCCGCCGAGATCCGGCTGACCCGGCTGTACAACGACCGGCGGGAGCTGACCGGGCCGTTCGACATCATCGGTGACGTGCACGGCTGCCGCGCCGAACTGGAGGCGCTGCTGACGAAGCTGGGTTGGGCGCTCGACCGCGACGACGCCGGCCGACCGATCGACGCCCGGCACCCGCAGGGGCGTACCGCGGTCTTCGTCGGTGACCTGGTCGACCGCGGCCCGGACTCGCCCGGCGTGCTGCGCCTGGTGATGGGGATGGTGCGGGCCGGCACCGCGCTCTGCGTGCCCGGCAACCACGAGCAGAAGCTGCTGCGCAAGCTGCGGGGCCGCAAGGTGACCGTGTCGCACGGGCTGGCCGAGACCCTGGAGCAGCTGGCCGCCGAACCGGCCGGGTTCACCGACGAGGTCGTCAAGTTCATCGACGGCCTGGTCAGCCACTACCGGCTCGACGGCGGTGCGCTGGTGGTGGCGCACGCCGGGCTCAAGGCCGAATACCAGGGCCGGGCTTCCGGCCGGGTGCGCGGCTTCGCGCTGTACGGGGAGACCACCGGTGAGACCGACGAGTACGGCCTGCCGGTGCGCTACCCGTGGGCCCGCGACTACCGGGGTGCCGCCACCGTGGTCTACGGGCACACCCCGACTACCCGCCCCGACTGGGTGAACAACACCATCTGCATCGACACCGGTTGCGTCTTCGGTGGCCGGCTGACCGCGCTGCGCTACCCGTCGCGGGATCTCGTCTCGGTGCCGGCCGACCGCGAGTACTACCCGCCGATGCGGCCGCTGACGGCCGAGCCGGGTGCCGCCGACGGCACCGGACCTGGGACGGACCGCCCCGACGACGTGCTGGACCTGCGTGACGTCACCGGCCGCCGGCACATCGACTACGGCTACGGGACCACGACGGTCCCGGCGGAGAACGCGGCCGCCGCGTTGGAGGTGATGAGTCGTTTCGCGGTGGATCCCCGGTGGCTGGTCTGGCTACCGCCGACCATGGCTCCCTGCTCGACGTCGACCCGGGACGGGTTCCTGGAGCATCCGGCGGAGGCGTTCGCCGACTACCGGGCCGCCGGTGTCGACCGGGTGGTCTGCCAGGAGAAGCACATGGGATCCCGGGCGGTGGTGCTGGTCTGCCGCGACCCGGCGGGCGACCCGCTGTTCGGCCACGGCGGCGGGGTGGTGCACACCCGGACCGGGCGGCCGTTCTTCACCTCAGGTGAGCGGACCGACGCGTTGCTGTCCCGGATCCGGACTGCGGCCGAGGCCGCCGGGCTGTGGCAACGGCTGGCCACCGGTGCCGGGCCGGCCGGTTGGCTGCTGCTCGACTGCGAGCTGCTGCCCTGGTCGGCGAAGGCGCTCGGGCTGATCCGCGACCAGTACGCCAGCGTCGCCGCCGCCGGCCGGGCCGCGCTGCCCGCTGCGTTGGACGTACTCGACGCCGCCGCCGGTCGGGGCCTGCCGGTCGGGCAACTGCGTGCCCGGTTGGCCCGGCGGGCCGTTGACGTCGACCGGTACGCCGACGCCTACCGGGCCTACGTCGGTGACCCGGACGCGGTGACGTTGGCGCCGTTCGCGGTGCTGGCCGCAGCGGCCACTCGCCCGCCGGCCGGGACCACGGCTGGCACCTGGAGTGCGCGGACGCGCTGGTGGCGGCCGATCCACAGCTGTTCACCACCACCCGACGGCGGGTGGTCGACCTGGCCGACGACGCGGCGGTGGCCGACGCCACCGACTGGTGGTCGGAGCTGACGGCGGCCGGCGGTGAGGGCATGGTGGTCAAGCCGTACGCCGGACTGGCCGCCCGCAGCGGCACCGGCCGGCTGCTGCAGCCTGGCGTCAAGTGCCGGGGCCGGGAGTATCTGCGGATCATCTACGGCCCGGAGTACACCGAACCGGAGCGGCTGGCCGCGCTGCGCCGTCGATCGTTGGGCCGCAAGCGGTCGATGGCGCTGCGCGAACACGGTCTCGGTCTGGCCGCGCTGGATCTGCTGGCCGCCGGCGCACCGCTGTGGCGCCGACACGAGCTGGTCTTCGCGGTGCTCGCCTGCGAGTCCGAACCGGTCGACCCCCGACTGTGAACACTGGCCCGGTATGGTTCTGCAAATGTCAGTGCGCGAACGTGTCGGCCATGTGTTCCGGGGGGCGGCGATCGGGGTGGCAGAGGCCGTCCCGGGAGTCAGCGGTGGGACCATCGCCCTGGTCACCGGCGTGTACGAGCGGCTCATCGCCTCGGCCGGGCACCTGATCAGCGCGGTCCGGTACGCGGTCACCGACGTGCCCCGCAAGCAGGGCTGGGCACGCAGCCGGGAGCAGTTCCGGCAGGTGCACTGGGGAGTGATCATCCCGCTGGCGCTGGGCATGCTGCCCGGTCTGCTGATCGCCGCCCGGCTGCTGGAGCCGATGCTGGAGGAGCACCCAGAGCAGACCCGAGGGTTGTTCTTCGGCCTGGTGCTGGCCTCGGTGCTGGTGCCGGTTTCGATGATCGGCCGGCCGTGGCGCGGCCGGGACGTGTTCGCGGTGGTCGCCGCCGGGGTCGCGGCGTTCGTGCTGACCGGTCTGCCATCGGCCAGCATCGACCCGAACCCGGTGGTGGTGCTGCTGGCTGCGGCGGTCGCGGTCTGCGCGCTGGTGCTGCCGGGCGTGTCCGGGTCGTTCCTGCTGCTGACCGTCGGGCTCTACGAGCCGACCATCGAGGCGGTCAACGACCGGGACTTCGGCTACCTGGCGGTCTTTGCCGTCGGCATGCTCGTCGGGTTGACGCTGTTCGTAAAGCTGCTGCAGTACCTGTTGGAGCACCACCGGCGGGTGACCCTGGCGGTGATGACCGGAGTGATTGTCGGCAGCTTGCGGGCGCTGTGGCCGTGGCAGACCGAGGAGCGCGGGCTGCTCGCCCCTGGCGGCAACGTGCTGTCGGTGGTGTTGCTGCTGGTGCTGGGGGTCGCCATCGTCACCGCGATGGTGGTTCTGGAGCAGCGTCGGCTGCGCCGCGCGGCGGTCGATGTCACCCAGGAGGAGTCGCCGCAGCTGCCGACCCACCACTGAGCCCGGCCGGCCGGGTGTGGCCGATGCCGTGCCAGGGGTTCAGACGGTGCCGTGCTCCGCGTCCGGCAACTGGTCCAGGTAGTCGGCCGGCAGCGGCGTCAGGTCGTCGAGCCGACCGACGGCCAGTGCCCGGTAGGTGAGCCGGGCGGCCTCTTCCAGGTTGACCGCCCGTTTGTGGGCGAGCTCCACCGATCCGGCCAGTACGGAGCAGCCGTGCCGGGACAGGATCAGGCAGTTGGTGCCGTCGGCGGCCGCGTCGGCGGCGGCTCGGGCGAGACGCTGTCCGCCGGGCGGCGCGAACGGCACGGTGACGACGCGCCGCAGGTAGAAGGCGTGGTCGGTGGTGACCAGCCGGATCGGTACGCCGAGCGCGTCCAGCAGCAGCATGCTCTGCGGGTGCAGGTGCACGATGGCGCGGACGTCGGGGCGGGCACGGTAGACCGCCAGATGCAGCGCCAGCTCACTGGTCGGCCGGACCTGCGGTTCGTCGGGCAGGGTGCAGCCGTCCGCGATCCGCACCCGGGCGAACGATGCCGGGCCGAGCCGGTCCAGCCAGGTGCCGGACGCGGTTACCCAGCATTCATCGCCGCCCGGCAGGCGGGCGGACAGGTTGCCACCGGAGCCCACGACGAGACCGGCACGCACCACGTCGGACCCGACGTGGGCGAGCTGGTCCCGCAGATCGCCAGCGACGTACGTCACGCGGCGACCTCCGTAAACCTTGGGCACCTTGCCTGGCGGCTCCGCCTCCGCGAGTCGACCAGGCAAGGTGCCGTCAGGTCAGCGTGCCTTCTTGGTGGCGCGCTTACGCGGCGGGGTCAGCAGATCCGCGATCGTGGCGATCGCGGTCGGCACCAGCCGGTAGTAAGCCCACACTCCGCGCTTCTCCCGCTCCAGCAAGCCGGCCTCGGTGAGGATACGCAGGTGGTGGCTCACCGTCGGCTGGGAGAGCCCCAGCGGAGCAGTGAGGTCGCAGACGCAGGCCTCGCCTTCCGGTGCCGACTGGATCAGGCTGAGCAGCCTGAGTCGGGCCGGGTCGGCGAGCGCCTTGAGGACTCCAGCGAGTCGCTCCGCGTCCGCGCGTTCGATCGGCTCGCCGGCAAGCGGCGAGATTTGAGGCATGGTCATTTCAGCCAACGCAGTTCCCACGAAACCCATCCTTCCACCAAACAGCATCGATCCGCCTGCATATCAGCAGATCCGAATCGGCAAACTTTTAGGCCGGAAGGCCGAGGTCAGCCAACGTATAGGCGGCCCGATAGGCCAGTCCGGCTGCCCGAACCGCGTCACCGGCCCCACGATCGACGATCACCGCCACGCCGACCACCTCAGCTCCTGCCTTCTGTAGCGCCTCGACTGCGGTCAGTACGCTCCCACCGGTCGTCGAGGTGTCCTCCACTGCCAGCACCCGCCGGCCGGCCACGTCCGGCCCTTCGATCCGTCGCTGGAGTCCGTGCGTCTTGTCGGCCTTGCGCACCACGAAGGCGTCCAGTCGCCGTTGCTCCGCCGCAGCGGCGTGCAACATGGACAGAGCCACCGGGTCCGCTCCCAACGTCAGGCCGCCAACCGCCTCGTACTCCCAGTCCGCAGTGAGATCGAGCAGCACCCGTCCCACCAGCGGTGCGGCGGCGTGGTGCAGCGTCACCCGCCGCAGGTCGACGTACCAGTCAGCCTCGCGACCTGACGACAGCACCACCCTGCCGTGCACCACGGCCAGATCAGTGATGAATTTGCGCAGGTCGTCGTGGTCGCCCATGTCACAAAGAGTACTGCCCGTCACTGGGCCCCCATCCGCCGGCCCGGCAACTCGCCGATAACGCCATCCACGTCGCTAGCTGCCCATACACCACAAAACTCCAGGTCGCGGCAGCAGGAAGCGTTTCGACGGGCACGCTGGTACGCTCTCCGGCTCACTCGCGACCCTTCGGCCGGCCGGCGGCCAACCGGAGCAGCCCATGCGGAGCGTGACGCACCACAGTGGCGAGCGTCTTGTAGCGCCAGTCGGGGACGCTCACCGCCCGCCCCCTGGCCAGGTCCCGCAGACCATCGGCGACCACGTCGTCGGCCCGCAGCCACAGCCAGGTCGGCGAGCCGGAGGTCCGGATACCGGCGCGTTCGTGGAACTCGGTGCGGACGTAGCCCGGGCACAACGCCATCACCCGCACCCCGAGGTGGCGGACCGACATGTCGATCGACTCACTGAAGTTCGTCACCCAGGCCTTGCTCGCCGAATAGGTCGAACCAGCTGCTAACGGACCAAAGCCCGCCACCGACGAGACATTAATCACTCTGCCCTGTCGGCGTTGCACCATGCCGGGCAGGACGGCATGCGTCAACCGCAGCACCGCCTCCACATTGAGCCGCAGCAGCCGCAGCTCGTCCGCCTCGTCGGTGCGCCGGAACGACCGGTTCAGACCGATGCCCGCGTTGTTGACCAGCAGGTCGACCGGTGCGTCGACGGACCGCAGCCGGTCGGCCACGACGGTCACTCCACCGTCAGTAGCCAGGTCGGCGTCGAGCACCTCGACGGTCACGCCGTGCCGGTCGGCCAGGTCGTCAGCAAGCGTGGTGAGCCGCTGCCGGTCACGGGCGACCAGCACCAGCCGGTACCCGTCGCCGGCGAGCCGACGGGCGAAGCTGGCACCGAGGCCGGCAGTGGCCCCGGTGACCAGTGCGGTACGCAGGGCAGGCTTGTCCCCCACGTCGTCACCTCCTACGAGGACCGGGTCTCCCCGTACCGGCGGGTCGGTCCGCCCCGGGCGGACCGACCCGTGATCGACCGATCATCAGCTGGTCGGCGGCGGGGGGTTGCCCGGCGGATTCTCCGACGGTCCGGCAGCTGGCGGCGCACCTGGTGCCGGCGGCGGGCCGGGCGGGGTGGCCGGCGGCGGGCCGGCGGCCGGTGGTGTGCCGGGAGCGGCGGGGTAGCTCGGGTAGGCGCCGCCCGGCATCGGCGGCACGCCGTACCCGCCGCCCGGCACCGGCGGCTCCCAGGCGACGGCGGGCTTACGGAAGAAGTCGTTCGACGGCGGCAGCGCCAGCAGAATCAGCGCGGTCAGCAGCGCCAGCACGGTCACGACGCCGAGCAACAGGTTGGCCGGCTCATACCAGCCGGGCAGCGCGGCCTCCAGATCCCGTTGCACCTGCGCCGGGTCCGGCATGTTCGGGTCGGTGCTGGTCGGGCCGGTGGGCAACGCGCTGCCGGCCGCGCCGAGCGCGAGCCCGCCCCCGGAGCAGCAGAGGAAGATGCCACCGAGCACCCAGGTGACAATCCGAGACGGGTTCTTGCCCCGGTTGTTGAGCAGAGCCAGCACCACCAGGCCGGCGGCGATCAGCAGGCCGAAGATCGCGCCGGCGATCAGGGAGATCGTCGTGAGGCTGCTGATGGCCTCCATGTCGGTGCCGGCGTAGGCGTCCTCGTAGACCTGTTGCATCGTGCCCATCACCGACAGCGCGACGATCAGGCCGACGACCTGCAGCGCGGCGATCAGGAACAGCAGGTAACTCGAAATGGTGACGGTGCTCGGCCGCGCCTTGACCGGTGGCGCGGCCGGATTCGGATCCGACACGGCTCTCCTTCCCGAAGCTTCGGAAGATCACCGTAGCGGTACCCCGCCAGTGACACGGGGCAAACGGACGCCGCGTCGACCTCGCGTTTCGTCGCCGAACCCGGCCTCGCAGTCGAGCAGAGCGATCGACGGCACTCACCGACATACATCGATGCTGGTCAGCCGGCCTGCACCGCCAGCCCTTCCTTGTCGTCGGCGAGCTGCACCCGGACGGTGTCGCCGTCGCGGATCTCACCGGCCAGCAGCGCCTTGGCCAACTGGTCGCCGATCGCCGACTGGACCAGTCGACGCAGCGGCCGGGCTCCGTAGATCGGGTCGTAGCCGTGCTCGGCCAGCCAGCTGCGGGCGGTGTCGTCGACGTCCAGGGTCAGCCGGCGGTCGGCCAACCGCCGGCGCATCCGGTCCAGCTGGATGTCCACGATCGACCGCAGCTCCGCGCCGCTGAGCATCGCGAAGACCACGATGTCGTCCAGCCGGTTGAGGAACTCCGGCTTGAAGTGCGCCCGGACCACCGCCAGCACCGCGTCGCGGCGCTGCTCCTCGGTCAACGTCAGGTCGTTGATCAGCGTCGAGCCGAGGTTGGAGGTGAGGATCAGGATCGCGTTGCGGAAGTCGACCGTACGGCCCTGCCCGTCGGTGAGCCGACCGTCGTCGAGCACCTGCAGCAGCACGTCGAAGACGTCCGGGTGGGCCTTCTCCACCTCGTCGAGCAGGATCACCGAGTACGGCCGGCGGCGTACCGCCTCGGTCAACTGACCACCCTCCTCGTACCCGACGTAGCCGGGCGGGGCACCGACGAGCCGGGCCACCGAGTGCTTCTCGGCGTACTCGCTCATGTCGATGCGGACCATGGCCCGCTCGTCGTCGAAGAGGAACTCGGCCAGGGCCTTGCCCAGCTCGGTCTTGCCGACGCCGGTCGGGCCGAGGAAGAGGAAGCTGCCGGTCGGCCGGTCCGGGTCGGCGACGCCAGCGCGGGCCCGGCGGACCGCGTCGGAGACGGCGGTGACCGCGGCGGCCTGGCCGACCACCCGGGCGCCCAGCGAGGACTCCATCCGCAGCAGCTTGGCGGTCTCGCCCTCCATCAGTCGGCCGGCCGGGATACCGGTCCAGGCGGCGACGACGGCGGCGATGTCGTCCGCGCCGATCTCCTCCTTGAGCATCGCGCCGTCGGCCTGCAGCGCGGCCAGCTCGGTCTCGGCGCGGGCGAGCTCGCCCTGCAGCGCCGGGATTCGGCCGTACCGCAGCTCGGCGGCGCGCTCCAGCTCACCGTCGCGTTCGGCCCGCTCGGCCTCGCCACCGAGGCGTTCCAGCTCCTCGCGGGCGGTGGAGATCCGGGTGATGTGCCCCTTCTCCAGCTGCCAGCGGTCGCTGAGCGCGGTCAGCTGCTCGCGCTTGTCGGCCAGCTCCCGGCGCAGCCGCTCCAGCCGCTGCGCCGAGCCGGGGTCGGGCTCCTTGGCCAGCGCCATCTCTTCGATCTCCAGCCGGCGCACGGCCCGCTCGATCTCGTCGACCTCGACCGGCCGGGAGTCGATCTCCATCCGCAGCCGGGAGGCGGACTCGTCGACCAGGTCGATCGCCTTGTCCGGCAGGAACCGGTCGGTGATGTAGCGGTCGGACAGGCCGGCGGCGGCGACCAGCGCGGCGTCGGTGATCCGTACGCCGTGGTGCACCTCGTAGCGCTCCTTGAGCCCGCGCAGGATGCCGATGGTGTCCTCCACGGTCGGCTCGCCGACCAGCACCGGCTGGAACCGGCGCTCCAACGCCGGGTCCTTCTCGATGTGCTCGCGGTACTCGTCGAGGGTGGTCGCGCCGACCATCCGCAGCTCGCCCCGGGCCAGCATCGGCTTGAGCATGTTGCCGGCGTCCATCGAGCCTTCGCCCTTGCCCGCGCCGACCACCGTGTGCAGCTCGTCGAGGAAGGTGATCACCTGGCCGTCGGAGCCCTTGATCTCCTCCAGGACCGACTTCAGCCGCTCCTCGAACTGCCCCCGGTACTGCGCACCGGCGACCATCGCGCCGAGGTCGAGCGACACCAGCCGCTTGTCGCGCAGCGACTCGGGTACGTCGCCGGCGACGATCCGCTGGGCGAGACCTTCGACGATCGCGGTCTTGCCGACGCCGGGTTCGCCGATCAGCACCGGGTTGTTCTTGGTACGCCGGGACAGCACCTGGATCACCCGGCGGATCTCGGCGTCCCGGCCGATCACCGGGTCGATCTTGCCGTCGCGGGCGCTGGCGGTCAGGTCGACGCCGTACTTCTCCAGCGCCTGGTAGGTCTGCTCCGGGTCGGCGGTGGTGACCCGGCGGTCGCCGCCGCGCACCGACGGGAACGCGGCGACCAGGTTTTCCTCGGTGGCTCCGGCATCCTTGAGCAGCCCGGCGACGGCCCCGCCGACCCGGGCCAGCCCGGCCAGCAGGTGCTCGGTGGAGGTGTACTCGTCGCCGAGCGGGCGGGCGATCTGCTCGGCCGCGCCGATCGCGTTGGCGAACTCGCGGGACAGGCTCGGCTCGGCGACGCTGGAGCCGCGCGCGGCGGGCAGGTTCTCCACGGTCCGTACGGCGGACCGGCGGATCTCCACCGGGTTGGCGCCGACGGCCCGCAGCAGGCCGGCGGCGGTCGAGCCGCCGGTGTCCAGCAGGGAGAGCAGCAGATGCCACGGTTCGACCGTGGCATGGCCCCGCTGGTTGGCGATGGCGACCGCGGCGGTGATGACTTCGCGACTCTTCGTGGTCAGGCGTTCGGCGTTCATGTGCTCCCCTGTACGGCAGGTTGGTCCACTGATGAGGACACCACCAGACTTGAGTCTATTCCACTCAACTCCGATCGACGAGTCGACCGCCGAAGCCCGACCCGCACCGGTCTACCGCCCGTACGGTTCCCAGGAGATCTCCACCCACCCGGCACCCGACGGCTGTCGCACGTTGAGCAGCACCGCTCCGTCCGGTCGGACCGCCTGCACCGTCGCGTCCCGCAGCCGGGTGAGGTACGCACCCTGCACCGGCCAGTCGATCGGCTCGAAGCGGCCGTCGGAGCCGAGCGACCAGACACCGGTACGGGTGGTGACCAGCAACCGGCCACCGTCCGGCAGCGCCGACATCACGTCCGGCGGCGGGTCGTGGACCGGCACCGGCTCCAGCCGACCCCAATCGGCCCGCCAGACGAGCGGAAACTCACCCGGCAGGGGCACCGGCTCGCCGATCAGCCAGTAACCGCCCGACGGCGTCGTCTCTACGACGAACTGGCGGATCCGCTCCGGATCCGCGACGGTGACGCGTCGGTCCGCCACAGCCAGCGCACCCCGGTCCCACCGCCACCGTCATCGTCAGTCGCCACCGGCGCGCCGAACGCCACATGCAGCCGGCCGTCGTGCAGCCCGGCGACGGTCAACTTGTCGCCGATGTACCCGACGGTCTGCACGACCGGGATCGGCGGCTGCTGCGCCAACGGCTTCACCCCCACCTGGGTGGCTTCGCCGACCCGGGCGACACCGTCGGAGCCGCAGCACACCTGGTACCGCCCGTGCACGGCGGCGAACTCCGGCGGCATCGACCCGTCCGGGCCGTTGCCCCGGGTGAAGGTCACACCCCCGTCGAGCGACCGGTACCAGGCGGCGTCGGCGGACAGCACCAGGCTGCCGTGGCCGACCAGCATCGAATGCTCCGCCACCGCCGGGTCCGGGTGCTCCCGGTGCTGCCAGGACCGGCCGCCGTCGGCGGTCGCGTAGAGCACCGCCGGGCAACTCGCCGGCGCCCCGGCGCCCACCGACGTGTCGCATCCGTGGAAGTAGGCGTACCCGTGTTTGGCGTCGTCGAACGCGACGAATGGGGCGGCGTAGCCGGCCGGCACCCGCATCGGGCGGACCTCGACGGCGGGCCCACCGACAGGCACCGTCGCGTCGGTCGACGGGGCCGCGCGGTCTGGAGGTGGCCGGCGGATGTCGCCGATCGAACACCCGGTGAGGATCAGCAGGGCCGACAGAACGATGGCCGTGATGGACCCGCCTGCCCGACGTCGCATCCACCCTCTCCTTCCGTCCGCGCCCCACGACCGCCCGGTCCGGCGACCACGCCTGGGCCGATTCGGCACCGCGTCCGCACCAGTCTGCCGGGACGCGGCGCGACCGTCTGCCCTTAGGCGGCGTAGCGTGGACGGTGTGCGCGCACGTGTGGAACAGGTCGACCTGCCCGGCATCGGGGTACGCCACGACCTGATGACCGAGTCAGGCCGACGGATCGGTGTGGTGAGTCACCGGTCAGGGCGTCGGGACCTCGTCCTGTATGACCGGGACGACCCGGACGCCTGTGACGCCGACATCCCGCTGACCGACGACGAGGCGGAGGCGCTCGCCGACATCCTCGGCGCGTCGCTGATGCTCAGCCAGCTCGCCGGGCTGCGCGACCAGGCCGCCGGGCTGCTCACCGAGCAGGTACCGATCTCGGCCGGCTCGCCGTTCGTCGGCCGTACCCTCGGCGACACCAAGACGCGGACCCGTACCGGGGCGTCGATCGTGGCGGTGCTGCGCAACCGGGAGGTGCTGGCCTCTCCCGGGCCGGAGTTCCGGTTCGCCGCCGGCGACGTGGTGGTGGTCGTCGGCACCAGGTCCGGGCTGGACGGCGTCGGCGGCATCCTCGCCAACGACGACCCGGCCGGCTGACCCGGCCATGCACGACAGCGCACTGCTGCTGATCGAACTCGGCGCGCTGCTGCTGCTCCTCGGTCTGCTCAGCCGCCTGTCCCGGCGCTACGGGCTGTCGCCGATCCCGCTCTACCTGCTCGCCGGGCTGCTGTTCGGTCACGGCGGCCTGCTCCCGCTGCACGACATCCAGGACTTCTTCGCCGTCGGGGCGGAGATAGGCGTGGTGCTGCTGCTGGTGATGCTCGGGCTGGAGTACTCGGCGAGCGAGCTGATCGGCAACCTGCGCCGGGCGGCACCGGCGGGCCTGATCGACGCGCTGCTCAACGCGCTGCCGGGAGTCGCGTTCGCCCTGCTGCTCGGCTGGGGGCCGACCGCCGCCGTGGTGCTCGGCGGGATCACCTGGATCTCGTCGTCCGGCGTGATCGCCAAGATGCTCGGCGACCTGGGCCGGCTGGGTAACCGCGAAACGCCGGTCATCCTGTCGATCCTGGTCGTCGAGGACCTGGCGATGGCGTTCTACCTGCCGGTGCTCAGCGCGGTGCTGATCGGCGCCGGGCTCGCCGCCGGCAGCCTCGCGGTCGCGGTGGCGGTCACCACGGTCACCGTCGTGCTGCTGGTCGCGGTCCGGTTCGGCCACCGGATCTCCGCTCTGCTGTCGGTACGCGACCCGGAGGCGCTGCTGCTCGGCGTACTCGGATTGACCCTGCTGGTCGCCGGGATCGCCGCCGAACTGCAGGTCTCCGCGGCGGTCGGCGCGTTCCTGGTCGGCATCGCGCTGTCCGGGCCGGTGGCGCACAGCGCCACCGAACTGCTCACCCCGCTGCGGGACGTGTTCGCCGCGGTCTTCTTCGTCTTCTTCGGGCTGGTGACCGACCCCCGGGACATCCCGCCGGTGCTGCTGCCGGCCCTCGGCCTGGCGGTGGTGACGATGGGCACCAAGGTGCTGACCGGCTACCTGGCCGCCAAGCGGGCCGGCATCGCCGCTCCCGGTCGGTGGCGGGCCGGGCTGGCGCTGATGCCGCGTGGGGAGTTCTCCATCGTGATCGCCGGCCTTGCGGTCGCCAGCTCCGGCATCGAGCCGGCGCTCGCGCCGTTGGCCACCGCGTACGTGCTGATCACGGTGGTAACCGGACCGGTGCTGGCCCGGATTCCGGATTCCCGCTGGTTCAAGCATCGGCTGCGGGGGCGGCCCGCACCCCTCGCGGCCAGCGGAAATCACCTGACGGGAGCGGACCAACACGTACCGGCTTCGTGAAAGGCATTACCAGGGACTTCCCCGATCACCCTCCGACACGCTACCGTGGCGCGGCAGTAGCTAGTGGTAGGCCCAGGGCCGGTTGTGCCCTGTCGGCCGCGAACGGGAGGGTCCCCGTTGAGCGTGCAAGAGTCGGCGTTCCGCGGCTTCGCCAACCCGGTGGACCCAGCGCCCGCCGAGCTGCGCGCCTGGGCGTACCAGCCGGACTCGGTCCCGCTGCAGTCGATGCCGCAGGACTGGGACCTGCTCGTCTCCGGTGACCGGCTGATCACCACGCTGTTCGACCTGGCGATGGATCCGACCTGTCCGGCCCGCCGGTTCGCGCTGCACTGCCTCTACATCTACGCGGCGGACGGCATCCGGACCAACTTCCGCGCCCACCCGAAACGGCGGCTGCGCAAGCTGGTCGAGCAGGCCGAGCAGGACGGCGACGAGCTGATGTCGGTCTGGGCGCACAACACCCGGGTGCTGCTGGCCAAGCCGCAGCTGTTCGACTACCACGACTGGTGCGAGGGCGGCCTGGTCCGCAAGTCCCGCCGGCTGAGCTAGCATCCGCGAGTCCCGCGACCGCGACCTGCATCGCCCGCTGCAGGCCGGCCAGCAGCTGGTCCCGGTCGACCAGGATCGCCCGCTCCGGCTCGGGCAGCTCGGTGAGGAGTTGCATCATCACCGCGACCAGCGCGCCGACGAACGATCCCACCATCGCGGCGGCGGTGACCTCGTCGAGCTCGTCCGGGAAGGATTCGTGCAGCCCTCGGGCCGGCTCGGTCTGTCCGCTGAGCAGCAGCCGGAGCGCGTAGCCCTGCAGCGCCGGGCTGGCCAGGATCATCCGGACCCGGACCGGTACCAGCCGGGCGAACAGCTGGTCGGAAAAGGTGCTGGTGGCGATGTTCCGGGCACCGCTGATCGCGGTCAAGGCCGCGGTGCTGGCGCTGCTGTCCATCGGCACTGCGTACGGCGTACTGGTGGTGATCTTCCAATGGGGGTGGGGACTGGGGCTGATCGGTGTCGACCGCCCGGTACCGATCATGTCCGTGGTGCCGACGCTGCTCTTCGCCGTGCTGTTCGGCCTGTCGATGGACTGCGCTGCTGAGCCTGCTCGGTCACCGCGCCTGGTGGCCGGTCCGCAGGGTCGGCTAGCCGGTCTGCCCGGAACCTGGGCGGGCCGGCCGGTCCCGGCGCTGCGGCCGCCACACCACCAGGGCGGTCGAGGTGCGGCTGGTCGGGACCAGGTCACGTCGCGGGTACGGGCCGACCGACTCCAGCTCGGCGATCCGCTGGTACGCCTCGGCCAGCTCGGCGCGCAACCCGTCAACCTGCTGCTGCAGGTCGCCGACGAGCTGCTCCAGCCCGATGATCCGCTTGATGCCGGCCAGGTTGACGCCGTCGTCCTGGCTGAGCCGCTGGACCTCGCGCAGCAGCACCACGTCCCGGACGCTGTACCGGCGGCCGCCGCCAGCCGCCCGGCCGGCCTGCACCAGGCCCAGCCGGTCGTACTGGCGCAGCGTCTGCGGATGCATGCCGGCCATCCGCGCCGCCACCGAGATGATCAGGACCTTGGCGTCGGAGGCGGCCTCGAACGTGATCAGCAGCTCGTCGTCCACCCCTCACTCACCTCCCGTCTGTCCCTCGCCGCGACCCGGCGGCCTGCTCCTCGTTGCGACGCAGCCGGGCGGCGAGACGTTCCCGGTCGGCAGCGGGGGTGTGCTCCGCAAAGGTCCGCAGGGCGGCCCGTGCCGACTCGTCCACGGTAGCCGGAACGACGACCTCGACGGTCACCAGAAGATCACCGGTGGTGCCGTCCCGACGGGGCACGCCCTTGCCACGTGCCCGCAAGGTACGCCCACTCGGCGTACCTGGTTGCACCCGAAGCGTCACGGCGCCGTCCATGGTCGGGACCCGCAGGTCGGTGCCGAGCACCGCCTCGGCGTAGGTGATCGGCACGGTCAGGGTGAGATCGTCGCCGGTCCGCCCGAACAGCTCGTCGTTGCGGACCTTGACCAGCACGAACAGGTCACCGGCCGGGCCACCCCGGTCGCCCGGCTCACCCCGCCCGGCCAGCCGGATCCGCTGGCCGTCCGCCACGCCGGGTGGGAAACGGACGTTCAGCGTCCGGGTCTTGGTCACCCCGCCGGAGCCGTGACATTCCGGGCACTTCTCGTCGACGATCGTGCCCACCCCCTGGCAGTCCCGGCACGGCTCGGAGAAGCTGAACGACCCCTGGTTGCGGGTGGTCAGCCCGGTCCCGGCACAGGTCGGGCAGGTCCTCGGCACCGAGCCGGGCTTGGCACCGTTGCCATGGCAGGTGTCGCACACCCCGGGTGCCCGCAGGCTCAGCGGCAAGGTCGTGCCGCGTACGGCGGCGCCGAAGTCGAGCACCACCTCGGCCTCGACGTCGCGGCCTCGAGCCGGGCCACGGGTACGCATCCCGCCCCCGCCGCCGCCGGAGAAGATCGAGCTGAAGATGTCGGAGAACCCGGCCCCACCGAACCGCCGGTCCCCGGCACCGCCGGCACCGGCACCGGCACCGGCACCTGCGAAGCCGCCGAACAGGTCGGCCGGGTCGAAGCCCGGCCCACCGCCACGCGCCCCCCGGCGGAACGCGCCCGAACCGAACAGCGAGCGCATCTCGTCGTACTCCTTGCGCCGCCGATCGTCGGCCAGCACGTTGTACGCCTCCGAGACCGCCTTGAACCGCTCCTCGAAGGCCGAGTTGCCGGGGTTGTGGTCGGGATGCAACTCGCGGGCCAGCTTGCGGTACGCCTTCTTGATCTCGTCGGCGGAGGCTGTCCTGGGCACCCCCAGCACGGCGTAGAAGTCCTTTTCCAGCCAGTCCTTGGAACTCACCCTGTCCTCCTCCTGTCCGTCACCGGACCCCGCCCCTGACCGCGTTGGCACCGTCCGGACGACCGGCCGACCACTGCCGGCCCGGCCGACGCGCGGCGGCCGGTAGCGCGGTGCCGGCGGCGGGACGCGCTCCACGTCCCGCCGCCGGCCGTGATGTTCGCCGGTGGACCACCGGCGGCGGTCATTCCGGGTCTGCGACAGCGACCAGCGCCGCCCGCAGCAGCCGGTCCCCGAGCAGGTAGCCCCGCCGCATCACGTCGACGCAGGTGGGTTCGGTGACCTCGGCGGAGGTCAGGTGGGCGACCGCCTCGTGCTGGGTGGGATCGAACGGGTCGCCCTTCTCACCGAAGGCGGTGAGTCCGAACTTGCTCAGCGCCGCGCCGAGCTGCTCGGCCACGGCGCCGAACGGGCCGACCAGGTCGCCGTGCTCCCGCGCCCGGTCCAGGTCGTCCAGGATCGGCAGCAGCGCGGCGAGGACCGCACCGGTGGCCTGCTCGGCGGCGACCCCTTTGTCCCGCTCGACCCGCTTGCGATAGTTGGCGTACTCGGCGGTCACCCGCTGCAGGTCGCGGGTGCGTTCGTCGAGATCGGCGCGGAGTGCCCCCAGCTCGGCGCCGAGCGGACCGGAACCGGCTGCGCCCCCGGCCGCCTCCTCGGCGTCCGACTCCGGTGCCGGCTCCACCACCTCGCCGACCACCGGCTCACCGGCCACCGGTTCGTCGACGACGGCGGTGTCCGACGAGTCGGGCTGAACTGCCCGGTCGGCGCCGGACCCGGTGCTCGTCGCGGATCGGTTCTCGGTCGCGGATCGGTTCTCGGTCGCGGATCGGGTCGGCTCGTCCTTTCCGGTTTCGCTGGCGGCCGACCCGTCCGCGGACCTGTCGTCGGCTTTCCCGCTCACTGGCTCCTCCTCCGTGCCCGACCGGGCGTGCCGCCCGGTCGGACGATGGTCGGTGGGGGGTGCCGCACCCGTCGGCTCGGCCGCCGCGTGCCGCGCGGTCCGGGGCCGCGTCCCGGTCGGGTCGATCCGGCGTTTGTCCCGGATCACCAGGCGCTCGGTGGTCTCACCGTCCGCCTGCTCGACCGGTGCCGAGCGGCGCCTCGGCGGGCCGGTGCCGGCCGGATCAGCGGCCCGTGACTTCTCCGTCATGTGGCTACCTCGCTCCGTGCGGCGGTTCGAGGGAAGATCATCGCTGGTCCTCGGCCTCGACGAGGACTCACTTCTTGTCGTCCTCGATGATCTCCGCGTCGACCACGTCGTCCGGCCCGCCGGCGGCACCACCCGACGCGGACGCCCCAGCGGCGCCCGGTCCGGCGGTGCCCGGTCCGGCCTCGCCGGGGCCGCCGGCACCGCCCGGCTGACCCGGCTGCTCGGCCTGCTGGGCGTAGAGCTGCGAGCCGGCCTGCTGGGAAACCTGGGCCAGCTTCTCGTGCGCGGACTTGATCGCCTCGATGTCGCTGCCGGCCAACGCGCCACGCAGTTCGCCCAGCGCGTCGTTCATCTGGTCGCGGGAGTCCGACGGCAGCTTGTCACCGCTCTCGGCGAGGAACTTCTCGGTCTGCCACTGCAGCTGCTCGGCCAGGTTGCGGGTCTCCGCCTCCTCGCGACGCCGCTTGTCCTCGTCGGCGTGGTCCTGCGCGTCGCGCATCATCCGCTCGATGTCGTCCTTCGGCAGCGCCGAGCCGCCGGTGATCGTCATCGACTGCTCCTTGCCGGTGCCCAGGTCCTTGGCGTTGACGTGGACGATGCCGTTCGCGTCGATGTCGAAGGCGACCTCGACCTGCGGCACGCCGCGCGGCGCCGGCGGGAGCCCGGTCAGCTCGAAGGTGCCGAGCTTCTTGTTGTACGCGGCGATGTCCCGCTCACCCTGGAAGACCTGGATGAGCACCGACGGCTGGTTGTCGTCAGCCGTGGTGAACACCTCGGAACGCTTGGTCGGGATGGTGGTGTTGCGCTCGATCAGCTTGGTGAAGATGCCGCCCTTGGTCTCGATGCCCAGGCTCAGCGGGGTCACGTCGAGCAGCAGGACGTCCTTGACCTCGCCCTTGAGCACACCGGCCTGCAGCGCAGCACCGACCGCGACCACCTCGTCCGGGTTGACGCCCTTGTTCGGCTCCCGGCCGGTCAACTGCTTGACCAGGTCGGAAACGGCCGGCATCCGGGTGGACCCGCCAACCAGAATGACGTGGTCGACGTCGGCCAACTTGACGCTGGCGTCCTTGATCGCCTGCTCGAACGGGCCCTTGCAGCGGTCCAGCAGGTCCTGGGTCATCCGCTGGAACTCGGCGCGGGTCAGCGTGACGTCCAGGTGCAGCGGCGCCGACGGGGCACCGTCCGACCCGGCCGGGCCGGCGGTGATGTACGGCAGGTTGATGCTGGTCGTGGTGGCGGCGGACAGCTCGATCTTGGCCTTCTCCGCAGCTTCCCGCAGCCGCTGCATCGCCATCTTGTCCTGGGCCAGGTCCACGCCGTGCTGGCCACGGAACGTCTTCACCAGGTGGTCGATGATCCGCTGGTCCCAGTCGTCACCACCGAGGAGGTTGTCACCACTGGTCGACTTGACCTCGATCACGCCCTCGCCGAGCTCCAGCAGCGAGACGTCAAAGGTGCCGCCACCGAGGTCGAAGACCAGGACGGTCTGCTCCTTGGAGCCCTTGTCCAGGCCGTACGCCAGGGCTGCCGCGGTCGGCTCGTTGACGATTCGCAGCACGTTGAACCCGGCGATCTCGCCGGCTTCCTTGGTGGCCTGACGCTGCGCGTCGTTGAAGTACGCCGGGACGGTGATCACCGCGTCAGTGATCCGTTCACCGAGGTAGGCCTCGGCATCCCGCTTGAGCTTCATCAGGGTACGGGCGGAGATCTCCTGCGGCGTGTACTTCTTGCCGTCGATGTCGACGGTCCAGTTGGTGCCGATCTCCCGCTTGACCGACCGGATCGTCCGGTCCGGGTTGGTCACCGCCTGTCGCTTGGCGACCTCGCCGACGAGCACCTCACCGTTGCGGGCGAACGCGACGATGGAAGGAGTGGTCCGGGAGCCCTCCGCGTTGGCGATGACGGTAGGCTCACCACCCTCCAGCACACTGACGCAGGAGTTCGTCGTGCCCAGGTCGATACCGACCGCACGTGCCATGGTCGCTTCCTCGCTTCGTTCGTAGAGCAGGTGCCGGGGCACCGCCCCGCCGTACACCCACCACAAGTTGAGTGGACTTGACTCAATACTGCCACGATCGCAGCCGCCGTCAAGTCAGGTTGAGTCGGAGTCGCGCAACCTACACCCTCACCAGCAACGATCCCCCCTCCGACCCCGTCGCACACAGTGTCATCGGCAGCCACGCCGGGCCGGTTCAGGTTGTCTGGCATGCATTGATCGGGCACGCTTTACCCGTGACCACGCAGGGCGGACCGGCCGCGCCCAACCCCGGCGCACCCGCACTTCCCGCTGCACTCGAGCGACTACGCTCCGCAATCGCGGCTATGGCGTACCCTCTCGTGCTGCCCTCGGCCGAGGAGGGCCGCGAGGTCGGTGCCGGCTTGATCGCCCAGCTGGACGACTATCTACTACCCCGGCTCGCCCGACTCGACGCACCGCTGCTGGTGGTGGTCGGCGGCTCCACCGGTGCGGGCAAGTCGACCCTGGTCAACAGCATGGTCCGGGCCCGGGTCAGCGCCACCGGCGTACTACGGCCCACCACCCGGTCCCCGGTGCTGGTCAGCCACCCGGCGGACGCCAGCTGGTTCCGGCAGGGCGAGCTGCTGCCCGGTCTGACCCGCACCGCCGGCCCCACCGACGCCCCGGACGCGCTGCAGCTCGTCGCCGCGCCGGCGCTACCCCCCGGGCTGGCCTTTCTCGACGCGCCGGACATCGACTCGGTGGTCGACGCCAACCGGGCGCTCGCCGTCCAACTGCTCGCCGCCGCCGACCTGTGGCTGTTCGTCACCACCGCCGCCCGGTACGCCGACGCGGTTCCCTGGCAACTGCTGCAGACCGCGCAGCTGCGCGGGACCATGGTCGCGCTCGCCCTGGACCGGGTGCCGACCGAGGCGGTCGACGAGATCACCGCGCACCTGCGGGAGATGCTCACCGACCACGACCTCGGCGACGTCCCGATCTTCGTGGTGCCCGAGACGGTGGTCGGCGGCCAGGGACTGCTGCCGGAAATCGTCGCCGCACCGCTGCGCGAATGGTTCGGCCAGCTCGCCGGGGACGCCGCCGCCCGCGCCGCGGTGATCCGGCAGTCCCTGGACGGGGCGCTGAGCGCGCTGGCGCCGACCGTCGAAGGGCTGGCCTCCGCCGCCGACGACCAGCTCGACGCGGCCCGCACCCTGACCGACCGGGTCCGCGCCGCGTACCGCAGCGCGAGCCGCAACGCCGAGCAGGCGGTGCAGGACGGCCGGCTGCTCCGCGGCGAAGTACTTGGCCGCTGGCAGGACTTCGTCGGCACCGGCGAACTGTTCCGTTCACTGGAGGCCAGGGTGGGGCGGCTTCGCGACCGGGTGCTCAGCGCCGTCACCGGCCGGCCCGCACCCGCCAACCAGCTGCGGACCGCGATCGAGTCACAACTGGTCACCCTGATCAGGGGCGCGGCGACCGAGGCCGCCGACGCCGCGAACCTCGCCTGGCGGACCCACCCGGCCGGTGCCGCGCTACTCACCCCGGACCTCGCCCAGCCCTCCGCTGACCTGCCGGAACGCGCCGAGCGACTGGTCCGCGACTGGCAACGCGACGTGCTCGAACTGGTCCGGGCCGAGGCCGGCGACAAACGGTTCGTCGCCCGCACCGCCGCGTACGCGGTGAACGCCACCGGGCTCGCCGTCATGATCGCCGTCTTCGCCTCGACCGCCTTCATCCCGACCGGGCTGGAGGTCGCCGCCGCCGGCGGCACCACCGTCGCCGCCCAGAAGGTGCTCGAGGCGATCTTCGGCGACCAGGCGATCCGCAACCTCGCCAACCGGTCCCGGGAGGGTCTGCTGCGCCGCATCCGGGCACTGCTCGATGAGGAGGCCGGCCGCTACCTGCGGCTGATCGAAGCGGCCGGTGTCCCGCCGCAGGCCGTCGACGCCACGGCCACCCCGCCCGGCGACCGGCTGCGCGCCGCAGCCGTCGAGGTCGAGCAGGCCCGGGCGGCAGCCGGGTTGAGCAGCGGTACGCCGTACCGGTTGCCGGACGCCCTGCCCGGCGCGACCGGACCGCTGCCGGGAGCGGTCGCGTGACCGGCTTCGTCGACCGGGTCCGACACCTGGTCCGAGGAGACTCACGGGTGGACGCCGACCTGCTGGTCGACCGGCTCGACGCGCTCGGGCGGTTCCTGCGCGCCGCCGACGGTCGGATTCCCGACGACCGGCTCGGAGCCGCCCGCACCCTGGTCGAGCGGGCCGGAGCCCGGCTGGCGCTGTCCCGGGAGCACACCGTCGTGGCGCTGGCCGGCGCCACCGGCAGCGGCAAGTCCAGCATCTTCAACGCGCTGGCCGGGCGGGACCTCTCTTCGGTCGGCGTGCGCCGCCCCACCACCGGGTACGCGCACGCGTGCGGTTGGGGGGCGGTCGACGGGGCGAGCGGGCTGTTGGACTGGGTCGGGGTCCTGCCCCGACACCGGTTCGTCCGGGAGAGCGCCCTGGACGGCACCGACGAGGCCGGGCTGCACGGTCTGGTCCTGCTCGACCTGCCCGACTTCGATTCGGTTGAGTACGGACACCGGCTGGAGGTCGACCGGCTACTCGGCCTGGTCGACCTGGTGATCTGGGTGGTCGACCCGCAGAAGTACGCCGACCGGGTGATCCACCGCAGCTATCTGCGGGAGTTCCATCGCAACCGGGACGTCACCGTGGTGGTACTCAACCACGCCGACCGGCTGGACCGGGCCGAGCTGCCCCGGCTGCTCGCCGACCTGCGCCGGCTGCTCGACGCCGACGGGCTCGACGGAGTCCCGCTGCTGGCCACCTCGGCGCTGGTGCCGGCCGCGATGACCGAGCTGCGCCGGCTGTTGGAAGGCACGGTGGCCGAGCGGCAGGCGGCGCTGCGTCGACTCTCCGGTGATCTGGATACGGTCACCGACGGTCTGGCGGAGCTGGTCGGTCCGGCCGACGAACGCGCCGAGGATGAGATCAACCGCGGCACGGTGCGCCGGCTCAGCCTGGCGCTGGCGGCGGCGGCCGGGGTGCCGAGCGTCGTCGACGCCGTCGAGTCGGCGTACCTGCACCGGGCCGGGGCCGCGACCGGCTGGCCACTCACCCGGGCCTGGCGCAGGCTGCGGCCGGATCCGCTGCTACGGCTGCACCTGCTCGGCTCCGGCCGGACCGGCGGCACCGGCCCGGCCGACCAACCAGCGCCGGTGACCGCGCCCGATCGACCGGTGCCGCCGTCGCTGACCGGGGCTGGTGGACCGGTGCCGGTCACCTCGTTGCCGGCGCCGAGTGCGGCGCAGCGCGCCGCGGTCGATCTGGCCGTACGCAGCCTCGCCGAGCAGGCCGGTAGTCGGCTGCCGACCCCCTGGTCTGCGGCGGTTACCGCCGCCGCCCGGTCGCAACGGGCCGAGCTGCCGGACGCTCTCGACCGGGCGATCGGCGGCGCCGACCTGGGCCTGGACCGGCAGCCGATGTGGTGGCGGCTGGTCCGCGCGGTGCAGTGGGCGGTCACCGCCACCGCCGCCGCCGGGCTCGGCTGGCTGCTGGTCGGCTTCGTCATCCGTACGCTGGGTCTGCCGGCCCTCGACTATCCGACGGTCGGTGTCCTGCCGGTGCCGACCGCGATGCTGCTCGGCGGCCTGCTCGGCGGGGTTCTGCTCAGTCTGTTGATCCGTCCGGTGACCGGGTGGGCGGCCCGACGGGTCCGCAGACGGGCCGAGGACCGGCTGTACGACGTGGTGGCCGAGACTGCCCGCCGGTTGGTCGTCGCCCCGGTCCGGGCGATCCTGCAGGCGCACGCCGACGCCCGCGACGCGCTGGACCGCGTTCGGTCGTCCCACCGCTGAGGGCCCTGTCCGGTCTTCTGGTGGGAGCGCGGCCCACGGCCTGGCTGGACGGGGCCGGAGTCCACCCGCCCGGCGTGCCCGACATGTAACGCACAGGTGATGCCACCCGCCGCAGCACGGCGTAGGGTCGATTCATGGCCACGCCTGAAACCCCCTACGAAGCGGTGCTCGCCGCCGCCCGTGACGTGACCAAGTTGGAGTGTGCACTCGACGCGGAGATGCTCGGCGCCGCCCTGCTCGGCAGCGTGTACGCGGTGGCGGAGACGGACCGCGCCGATGCGGTCCGGGAGTTCGTCGGCGGTTTTCTCGCCGCCACCACCCGCCGGCGCGCCGCCGCCGCTACCACCATCCGTACCGTCTTCGCCCGGCTGGTGCCGGAGGCGGCGGGCGCCGCCGCGGTGAAGGTCGGCAAGACCGCGCCGCCCTGGTCGGACCGGTTGGGCCGGGTCCGGCTGACCGGCAGCTACGCGTACGGCGACGTGTACGGCGACCAGACCTCGTACCTGGCCACCTTCGCCTACGACGACGAGCTCGGCGGCCCCGAACACGCGATGGTGGCGCTGGTCGACCACAACATCGGCATCACCAAGGATGTCTTCGTCGGCGGTCCGGCCGAGCGGGTCCTCGGTCAGGTCCGGCAGATGTGCGCCAACGACGAGCTGACCTGGTTCCGTGAAGAGGATCCCCGGGTCCTGCGCGGTGAGGTGAGCCGGCACCTGGCGATCACCGACGGGCTGGGCGAGTTGCCCGGCGAGGGGTCGCTCGCCACCGACCGGGCGTTGGTCGGCGCGCGGCTCGCCGTACTGCCCGCGCCGCTGCGGACCGTGGCGCTGGCGCCGGACGACCCGCTGCCCGCCGACCGGCGGACCGTCCTGGTGCGGGAGTTCCTCGCGTCTGCCGAGGCCAAGCGGTTCGGTCTGGACGCGGCCGGCGACGCCGACCTCGCCTCGCTGCACTTCTGCCTGAGCCTGGTGCTCGACCACTCGGCGAGCCTGCTCGACCCCGACCCGATGCGCTGGAGCCCGGCGGTGGCTGGCATGTTCCTGCTGGACTGGGTGCACCGCCGGGCGGTGCTGGACATCGACGACGCGGCCATGCTGCCCGGCGTGGTCCGCGGCTGGTCCGCGTACGCCGGCCGGCAGCGCGGTCTACCGGCAGCGGCGTTCAGCCAGATGGACGCCGCGATCGCCGAGATGGTGCCGGAGTTCGTCCGTCTCTACACCACCGGGGAGCGCCGCAGCCCCGCCACGGCCGCAGTCGCCCAACTCCTTGCCGAGGGTGTCGACCTCAACGATCCGCAGGCGCTCGACGCCTGGATCGAGGCCAACCGGCAACGACTCGCCGACGAGCAGGGCGGATCCTGACGGGTCTATCCGGTTATGCCGCGTCCGACGGCTGCGGGCTGCAGGACGGATCCGGCGTCGGGTCCGGATCCACGTCGGGGTCCGGGGTCGACGTCGGCGACGGATCGATGTCCGGATCGATGTCCGGATCGATGTCCGGATCCACATCTGGATTCGGCGACGGCGTCGGGGACGGATCGGGATCCGGCGACGGATCGATGTCCGGGTCGACGTCCGGGTCGACGTCCGGATCCGGCGACGGTGTCGGGGACGGACCGGGATCCGGGTCGATGTCGGGGTCGACGTCGGTGACGGGCGGCGGGTCGTCCGGAGTGCCGGACGGTGGCTGTTCCGATCCTGGATCGCTGGGGGTCGTCGGTGCTGGACCATCGGAGTCCGCCGGTGCGCCCGAGGCCGGCCGGTCACGATCCGACGGTCCGCCCCCGCTGTCGCGCCGGGTGCCGGTGGAAGGTCCGTCCCGGCCGCCGGCACGACGATCCATCGATGCGTCCTGGTCGGTACCGTCCCCGCCGGTCGGCTCGACCGGTCCGGACGGGGTCGGGTGCGGCAGCGGATGCACGATGATCGGTCCGCCGCCCGGCTGGCCGATCAGCGGCAGCACCGTGGCCGGGCCACCCCCGGCCACCGTCGCCGAACCCGCGCCGAGCGTCGCCAGCAGCGGCAACGAGGCGGTCAGCACCAGCAACGCCACGATCAACGCGAACCGCCGGGCAGGTCCGTCCACCTCGGTAGGCCGGGCCAGGCGATCCTGCGGCAGCAGCACGGCTGGACTCCTCATCGGTATGGCCTCCGGTCGATCCACGGTCCTACAGATCACCGGTTCTGGATACATAGTGAAGCAGTGACAGAAAGTTTTCCAGTTCAATACATCGTGTTATCAGAACCGGACGGATGAGTCACACTCGGCCGAACGCAGCGCGAGGCTACAAGTTCCGCGCAACGCGGACATCGCACCTGCATGCCCGGACCGACCTATGACACCCCTCACCTCCAATGCGAATATGGACCGGACGGCACCGCAGCCGCTGCCTCCGCCTCTACCGCGGCGGGCACGACTCGATGACGTCCCTCCCGGACCGGGTCCAGCCAGAACCCGGCCCGTGCCGCGCGGCAACCCTGACCCGGGCCAGGCGCGGTGAGAGGACCTGCACCGGCAGCAGCCGGCAGCGGGACGAGCTGCGCGGTCGGGACACCCCCGCTGCCACGCACGAGCGATGGGAGAGACGGATGGCGAAAGGCGAGCGCGGGACAGCGACCCGTGCCAGACCGGCCGCGGCTCGACGGCGCGTCAGCAAGAACGCCGCCGATCCGGAGTTGGTGCAGCTGCTGACTCCGGACGGCGAACGGATCGACCGGGTGACCGGCCCCGACGGCACGCAGTACACGGTCGACTTCACCGACGCCGAGTACCGTGCCCTCTACCGGGACCTCGTCGTGGTGCGGAAACTCGACGCCGAGGCGACCGCCCTGCAGCGCCAGGGCGAACTGGGCATCTGGGCGAGCCTGCTCGGTCAGGAGGCCGCGCAGGTCGGCTCCGGACGGGCGCTGCGCGCTCAGGACATGGCGTTTCCCACCTACCGCGAACACGGTGTGCTCTACTGCCGCGGCATCGACCCGATCATGCCGCTGGGGTTGTTCCGCGGGGTCGACCAGGGTGGCTGGGATCCGAACGAGTTCAAGTTCAACATGTACACGATCGTGATCGGCGCCCAGACGCTGCACGCCACCGGCTACGCCATGGGCATCACCATGGACGGCAAGGTCGGCGGCGACGACGGCGAGGCGGTCATCGCGTACTTCGGTGACGGGGCGTCGGCGCAGGGTGACGTCAACGAAGCCTTCGTCTGGTCCAGCGTCTTCAACGCGCCGATCGTCTTCTTCTGTCAGAACAACCAGTACGCGATTTCCGAACCCCTCGAACGACAGACCAGGATCCCGCTCTACCAGCGGTCGTCCGGCTTCGGCTTCCCGGGCGTACGGGTGGACGGCAACGACGTGCTGGCCAGCTACGCGGTGACCCGGACCGCGCTGGACAACGCCCGGCACGGGCAGGGTCCGACGCTGATCGAGGCGTACACGTACCGGATGGGGGCGCACACCACCTCCGACGACCCGACCCGGTACCGGATCGCCAGCGAGGTGGAGGCGTGGCAGGCCAAGGACCCGATCGCCCGGGTCCGCGCCTTCCTGGAGAAGCAGCAGATCGCCGATGCCGACTTCTTCGCCGAGGTCGACGCGCAGGCTAAGCGGGACGCGGTGCACCTGCGGGAGCGGGTGCTGAGCATGCCCGACCCGCAGCCCGGCGCGCTCTTCGATCACGTGTACGCGCACGGCTCGCCGCTGCTCGACACCGAGCGGGCCCAGTTCGAGCGGTACCTGGCATCGTTCGAGGGAGGGTCGCACTGATGGCTGAGACACTCACTCTCGGCAAGGCGCTCAACGCCGGGCTACGCAGGGCGCTCGACAGCGACAGCAAGGTCGTCCTGATGGGCGAGGACGTCGGCAAGCTCGGCGGCGTCTTTCGGATCACCGACGGCCTGCAGAAGGACTTCGGCGAGGACCGGGTGATCGACACCCCGCTGGCCGAGTCCGGAATCATCGGCACCGCCGTCGGCCTGGCCATCCGCGGCTTCCGCCCGATCTGCGAGATTCAGTTCGACGGCTTCGTCTACCCGGCGTACGACCAGATCGTGTCCCAGGTGGCCAAGATGCACTACCGGTCGCAGGGCAAGGTGAAGCTTCCGATCGTGATCCGGATCCCGTTCGGCGGCGGTATCGGTGCGGTGGAGCACCACTCCGAGTCGCCTGAGGCGTACTTCTCGCACACCGCCGGGCTGAAGGTCGTCGCCTGCTCCAACCCGCAGGACGCCTACACGATGATCCAGCAGGCGGTGTTCTCCGACGACCCGATCATCTTCCTGGAGCCGAAGCGGCGGTACTGGGAAAAGGCGCCGGTCGAGCTGGAGGCACCACCGGGTACGGCGTACCCGCTGCACGCCGCCCGCACAGTGCGGCCCGGCAGCGACGCGACGGTCCTGGCGTACGGGCCGATGGTACGCACCGCGCTGGACGCGGCGACCGCCGCCGCCGAGGAGGGCCGCGAACTCGAGGTGATCGACATGCGGTCACTGTCCCCGCTGGACCTGGCCGGTACGTACGAGTCGGTCCGGCGGACCGGCCGTTGCGTGGTGGTGCACGAGGCGCCGACAAACCTCGGTCTCGGTGCCGAGATCGCCGCCCGGATCACCGAGGAATGCTTCTACTCCCTGGAGGCGCCGGTCCTGCGGGTGGGCGGCTTCAACACGCCGTACCCGGCTGCCCGCCTGGAAGAGGAGTACCTGCCGGACCTGGACCGGGTACTCGACGCCGTCGACCGCGCGTTCGGTTGGTGAGCGCCGATGTCTCGGATCAAACAGTTCGACCTGCCTGATCTCGGCGAAGGCCTCACCGAGGGAGAAATCCTCAAGTGGCTCGTCGGGGTCGGCGACGTCATCGAGCTGAACCAGCCGATCGTCGAGGTGGAGACCGCGAAGGCCGCGGTAGAGATCCCCGCCAAATGGGGCGGGCGGGTGCAGGCCATCTTCCACCCGGAAGGTGCCACAGTCGAGGTCGGCACGGCGATCATCGCGATCGACACCGAGCCGGCCGCCGGCCCCGCCGCTGAACCGACCGGCCCAGCCCCGTCCCGACCCGAACCGCCACAGCCGGAGATCCCGCCGACCAGCGGTGCGATCGAGCCGGGCATGATCGGCGGGCCGGCACCCGGTGGTCGGACCGCCGTGCTGGTCGGCTACGGCCCGCGGACCACTGCGGCCAAGCGCCGGCCCCGCCGCACCACCGGTGAACCGACTCAGCCGGCCGAAGTGGCGTCGGCGTCGGCCGGCCAGCTGACGGCCGAGCCGGCACCGGCTGAACCGGTACCGGCCGGACCAGGCCCAACCGGGCCGGTGACGAAGGCGCTGGCCAAGCCACCGGTGCGCAAACTCGCCCGGGACCTCGGAGTCGACCTGGCCGGGCTGCGCGGGAGCGGTCCGCTCGGCTCGGTCACCCGGGTCGACGTACTCCGGGCCGGCGAGGCACGAAACGGGTCGGCGCAGACCGGGCCCGCCGTACCGCTGTCCGCCTCCGACCGCGAACAGCGGATCCCGGTCAGAGGGGTACGCAGGTTGACTGCGGAGAACATGGTCGCGTCGGCGTTCACCGCGCCGCACGTCACCGAGTTCCTCACCGTCGACCTGACCAGATCGGTGAAGGCACTGGACCGGATCCGGAGCCAGCCCGACTGGCAGGGGATCAAGGTCTCGCCGTTGCTGATGGTGGCCCGGGCGATGCTGCTGGCGGCACGCCGGCACCCGATGGTGAACTCCACCTGGGCCGGCGACGAGATCGTGGTCAAGGAGTACGTGAACCTCGGCATCGCGGCGGCGACCGAACGGGGCCTGATCGTGCCGAACATCAAGGACGCTGGGCGGCTGACCACTCGGGAGCTTGCCGAGGCGATGGCCGACCTGGTTCGGACTGCGAAGGCGGGGCGGACCGCGCCGGCCGACATGGCCGGCGGCACGATGACCGTCACCAACGTCGGGGTGTTCGGAGTGGACAGTGGCACTCCGATCCTCCCGCCGGGCGAGTCGGCGATCCTCGCGATCGGCACGATCCGCAAGGCACCCTGGGTACACAAGGAGAAGATTCGGATACGCCAAGTAGCGACCCTGGCGCTGTCGTTCGACCACCGGATCATCGACGGCGCACTCGGCTCCGCCTTCCTACGCGACGTCGGAGCGTTCCTGACCGACCCGGAGGCGGCACTGCTCGCCTGGACCTGACCGCCGACCCCTGACGCGACCACGAACGGCGTCGCCACCGTCACCGGTGGCGACGCCGTTTCCGTAGCACCATTAAGTATCCTCGGATCAAACCCGTGCAGGTCGTGGATTCTTAGGCTAGTGGCGACACTCACCTAAGAATCATTGGCAAGCTGGGCTCAGGTGCGCTTCACTTGAGTTGACCGCCGAAGCGGTCGACAAGAGATCCACAGGAGAGCACCATGTCCATGATCGATCGCATCCGCCGCCACCGGGAAGCCAGCCGCCGAACCCGCGCCCTGGAGCGGGCGCTGCGCTCCACTGACTCGGCCGCCGTACGCGACGAGATCCGCGCCATCGCACAGCGCTACCACAGCTGAACGGACCGCCGTCACGGTCCGCCGTCCCGCGACACCTCCGCCACTTCGACGGCACCAGGATTCCTCCGTTGCGGGATCGCCCGGTACGGTGGGCTCGGTCGCCGTCGGGTCGATCCGGCGCGCTGGAGACCAGAACCGGTCGGCAGCCGCCGGACGGCCAGCCGGCACACCCAGGCTGGTAGTGCAGACAGCCAGCCGGGCCCGCCTGGCCACGGTGGCAGCAGAGCCACCGCAGGTCGGGTGAGCCCGCCCGGCCGGTCCGCCGGTGTCCCTGGTCGACCGACCAGCCAGGTCGGCGGCACCGGCGCGGCTGACATGTCATGGAGGAGGCGCACATGACGTCCGAGGGCACGCAGCATCCTGGCCAGGAGCCGGAGGAGGCGGGTGTCGGCGGACCCGCGCCATACGGCAGCAGCCAGCCGCAACGCGGCGCGGCCCCCGATCCCGGCGACCCGGGTGCCGGACACCAACCCGAGCAGTGGGCACTGGCCGGTGGCGGTTGGCGGACCGGATCCGGCGACCAGCCGGGCGGCGCCGGCTACCCGGCGCCGCCGCCCTACCCTGCCCCACCCGGCATTCCGGCGCCTAGCATTCCGGCGGCCGAGCCCTGGTCGCCCCAGCAAGCCTGGCGGACCGACCCGGAGCGACCCGCGACGCCGGCTCCCGCCCCGCCACCCCCGGCCGTGCCGCCGGCCGCCGCAGGGTTCGGCGAACTACCGCAGCGTCAGCCGGAGCCGCAACAGCAGCCCGAGCCGTTCCGCCGACCGGAAGCGCAGCAGCAACCCGAGCCACCGGAACCACCGCGATTCGCTCCGGGTCCGCCGTCGGAGTCGCCGCGGCCCAGCGGTGCGCTACCTTTCTCGCCGTCCGGCCCGACGCCACTGCCGCCCCAGGAGACACGGGTGCCCGGTGCATCGCTGGCCGCCGCGCTCGGCGGTGCCCCGATGCCGCCCGATCCGCAGCAGGCCCCGCACCCGCCGCAGCAGGCCCCACACGTACCGCAACAACGTGGTCCGTACCCCGAGCCGGCACTTGCCGACGCCCACCCGGGCTTCCCCGGTTCCGGGCAACCTGGCGGCGAAGCCGGCAGCCCGGAGCCGGTCGGCGACCGGCCGGCGCCGACCGCCGGGCCGCCCGTACAGGCTGGTCCCGGAGCCGAGCAGCACCGCCCAGCGGTCGCGGCAACCGGCGGCACGAGCCGAGCGGTAACCGCCACCGCAGCCGTGCCCAGCACCAGCCGGGTCGCCCCGCCGACGGATCCGGCTGCGCTGCCCACCGGTCGGGCACCGGCCCAACCCCGCGTCTACGGCCGGCCGGTCAACAACGCCGAGCCAGCCGCCGAGCAGCACCCCGAACAGTTCGGCCAGCGTCCCCACCAGTCCGGCCAGAACGGCGTTCCGTTCGCACCACCCGGCTCGCCGGTCCCCATGCCGGAGCACAACCCCGGGCTGCCTCCGCTGACACCACGTCGCCCCGGACAGGTCGCGCCTCCGTTCGGTGCCCGGCCGACGCCGGACGGGGCACCGGACGGCGCCGGCCCCGACGCTGCTGCGCTCGCACTGCCGCACCTGAGCGCCGGGGCGCACATCCAGCCCAGCTCACCGCCGGAGTCGGCGCAGGGCTACCGACCAGCCGGTGCGCCGCCGTACGGAGACCTCGTCGACTCCGGCAACGCCGGGGCGGGTCACTGGAACCGCCCCGGCACAGGTGACCGGCAGCACCCGCCCGGCCCCGGCCAGCCAGGAGCTTCACCGGCTGCCGACGGCGCCCCGCCGGCCGGCCAGTGGGGGCCGCCCGATCCGGAGCAGAACCGGTTTGACGCGTTCCGGCCGGATGCAGCAGAACCGGCCGCCGACGAGGCCGAAGCGGAGCCGGCCCCCCAGGTCCGCAACGGACGGGTCCTCGTCGCGGTTTTCGTCGCCGCCGTGCTGCTGGTGGGAATCCCGATGTCGCTGGTCTGGCTCATCACCCGGCCAGGAGATCAGCCGTTCAACCCGGCCGTCGGCGACTGTGTGAAACAGTCGGGCAACACCGCCGCATCGGCCGACTGCGCTGAGCCGGGCGCGTATCAAATCATCGCCAAGGTCGACCAGCTCGACCAGTGCGACGACCCGACCGCCCCGCACATCGAGATCCCGGCGGACTCGGGCCGGGCCCAGGTCCTCTGCCTGCAGGCCGCAGCAACCGAACCGGACCCGGAGGGCAGCGCGGACGTTGGCGAGGAAGCCACCGAGTGACCGCGCCTCGCGTCCGGGCGCCCGAGCTCAACGGTCGACAGTGGCTGAACACCGATGGCCGTGACATCGGCCTACGGGAGCTGCGTGGACGTATCGTCCTGCTGGACTTCTGGACCTTCTGCTGCGTCAACTGTCTGCACGTACTGGACGAACTGCGGCCGCTGGAGGAGAGGTACGCCGACGTCCTGGTGGTGATCGGGATTCACTCGCCGAAGTTCGCCCACGAGCGGGATCCGGCGGCGGTGGCGGCCGCCGTGGAACGGTACGGGGTGAGCCACCCGGTGCTCGACGACCCGGAGCTGGACATGTGGCAGCAGTACGCCGCTCGGGCCTGGCCGACCCTGGTACTGGTCGACCCGGAGGGCTACGTCGTCGCCACCATGGCCGGCGAGGGACACGCCGATGGTCTGTCCAGGGAGATCGACCAGCTGATCCGGACGCACGAGGCGAAGGGCACGCTACGCCGAGGCGACGGCCCGTACCTGCCGCCGACGCCGGCCGACACCACCCTGCGCTTCCCCGGCAAGGCGGTGGCGCTCGACGACGGGGCCCTGCTGGTCTCCGACTCGGCCCGGCATCAGCTGGTCGAGCTCGAACCAGACGGCGAGACCGTCCGTCGTCGGATCGGCACCGGCGAGCGCGGCGGTGCCGACGGATCCGCCCGGTCCGCGACGTTCAGCGAACCGCAAGGTCTGCTCCGGCTACCGGCCGACGTCGCCGCCGTGGCCGGGTACGACATCGTGGTCGCGGACACCGTCAACCATCTGCTGCGTGGCCTGCGGTACGCCACCGGGGAGGTACGCACGGTCGCCGGCTCCGGCCGCCAGTGGCGCTCGACGGTGGACTACCACCCGCACGACGCCCGCGCCGTCGACCTCTCCTCGCCCTGGGACCTGGCCTGGTACGACGGCAAAGTGATCGTCGCCATGGCCGGCATCCACCAGCTCTGGTGGTTCGACCCGGCGACCCGCACCACCGGCATGTACGCCGGCACCACCGTGGAGTCGCTGCGCGACGGCCCGATCCCGGACGTCTGGCTGGCCCAGCCGTCCGGCCTCGCCACCAGTGTCGACGGCCACCAGCTGTGGATCGCCGACAGCGAGACCAGTGCGCTGCGCCGGCTCGCCGACGGCGAGCTGCGTACCGTCGTCGGGCAGGGCCTGTTCGACTTCGGCCAGGTCGACGGCGCGGCGGCCGACGCGCTGCTGCAACATCCGCTCGGCGTGTGCGCGCTCGCGGACGGTTCAGTGCTGGTGGCGGACACCTACAACGGCGCCGTCCGCCGCTACGACCCCGCCACCGACCGGGTGTCCACGGTGACCGACGGTCTGGCGGAGCCGAGTGACGTGCTGGTTACCACGGACGGCACCGTCTGGGTGGTGGAGTCGGCGGCACACCGGCTCACCCGGCTGGCACCGGGTGCCCTGTCGGCGGCCGGCGCCACGGTCGTCGGTGCCCGGCGCCGCGCCGAACGGCCACCGACGCTGATCGCACCGGGTGAACTGTCGCTCGAGGTGGTGTTCACTCCGGCGCCCGGTCAGAAGCTGGATGCCAGTTTCGGCCCGGCGACCCGGCTGGAGGTCTCGGCCGATCCACCGGAGCTGCTGCTCGACGGGGCAGGCAGCGACACCGGGCTGACCCGGCGGCTGGTCATCGACCCGGCGGTGGCCGCTGGCGTGCTGCAGGTGGTCGCCCAGGCGGCGACATGCGACGCCGACGCCGAGCACGCCGCCTGCCACCTGACCAGGCAGGACTGGGGAGTGCCGGTACGGATCGACCCGGCCGGTGCGGGTCGGTTGCCGCTGATCCTGCGCGGAGTCGACTCACACTGACCGTCGGTCAGACGAAGGCGGCGAGGCGTTGACCGTCCGCGAGCAGTGCGGCGCGAATCCGTCCGGCCAGCTCCACCGCGCCGGGCGTGTCACCGTGCAGGCAGATCGACTCGACCGGGCTGGTGACGGTGCTGCCGTCGGTGGCCGTGACGCTGTGCCGCCGGGTCAGGGACACCGCCTGCCCGACGACCTTGTCGGGGTCGCCGAGCAACGCGCCCGGGTCCGATCGGGGCACCAGCCGACCGTCGGGCAGGTAGCCACGGTCGGCGAAACCCTCGCCGACCGCCCGCAGCCCGGCACCGGTGGCGAGCTGCCCGAGGACCGAGCCGGGCAGGCAGAGGACCGGCAGCGCGGGGTCGTAGTCGGCCACTGCGGCGACGACGGCGGCGGCCTGCGCCTCGTCCACGCAGGCCGTGTTGTACAGCGCGCCGTGCGGCTTGACGTAGCGGACCCGGGTCCCGGCCACCCGGCAGAAGCCGTCCAGCGCGGCGATCTGGTAGAGCACGTCGTCGCGCAACTCGTCAAAGCGGTAGTCGATCCGTCGCCGCCCGAAGCCGGCCAGGTCGCGGTAGCCGACCTGGGCTCCGACGGCGACGGCCCGTTCGGCGGCGGCCGCGCAGATCCGGCGCATCGTCACCGGGTCGCCGGCGTGGAAACCGCAGGCGACGTTCGCGGAGGTCACCACGTCCAGCAACACCTCGTCGTCGCCGAGTCGCCAGATACCGAAGCCCTCACCGAGGTCCGCGTTGAGATCCATGGAACCGCACAGTAGTACCGGGCCGTGCCTGGGCCAGCGGGGTGACGTCGTCGACGACACCGACCACCGGGTATCCGCCGGTGGTCGGATGGTCGGCGAGGAAGACCAGTGGCTGGCCGTCGGCGGGGACCTGGACCGCGCCGAGCACCAGCCCTTCGCTGGGGAGTTCGTCGCGGACGGACCGGGTGAGCGGCGCGCCGGTCAGTCGGACACCGATCCGGTTGCTCAACGGGCTGACCTCGTACCCGGTGGTGAGCAGCCGCTGGACCGCCTCGTCGGTGAACCAGTCCGCCCGTGGCCCGAGCCGGACGGCGAGCCGGACCGGAACGACCGGCGCGGACCAGGGCACCGCGTCGGCCGCAGCCCGGCCCAGCGCCGCTGGCGGCGGTGCGGTGCCGACCGGCAGCACATCGCCGTCGCGTACGGTCGGCGGTCCGATGCCGGCGAGCGTGTCGGTGGACCGGCTACCGAGCACCGCCGGTACGGCGATCCCGCCGGCGACCGCGAGATAGCTGCGGACGCCGTACCGGGTCGGGCCGATCTCGACCACGGCGTCCGGTGGTACCGGCGTCGAGGTGAGGAAGCCACCGGACCGGCCGGCGATCCGGACCGTTGCCGGCGCCCCGGCGAGCGCGACCCAGCCGCCGGTGCGCAACCGCAGCGTGCAGCCGGTCAGGGTGATCTCCAGACCGGCGGCGTCGGGCGGGTTGCCGACCAGCCGGTTGGCCAGCGCCAACGCCGGCTGGTCGAGCGCACCGGCCCGAGGTACGCCCAGGTGCGCCCAGCCGTACCGGCCGCGGTCCTGCACGGTGGTGAGCGCGCCGGCCCGGATCACCTCGATCATCGGTCCGCCCCGTTTCCGGCCGGAGCCTGCGGCGCGACCGGCCCGGGTGCGGTGGTCGGCCCGGTGGCGGTCAGCCGGACCCGGGTGCCGGGGGTCAACGTCGCGGGCGGCTCCCGCCCCAGGTCGAACAGCACCAGGTCGGTACGCCCGACCAACTGCCAGCCGCCGGGCGACGCAGTCGGGTAGATGCCGGCATATTCACCGGCCAGGGCAACCGAGCCGGCCGGGACGGCGGGGCGTGGCGTGGCTCGGCGGGACACGCGCCATCGCCTGGGCAGGCCGGTCAGGTATCCGAAGCCGGGCGCGAAGCCGCAGAACGCCACGGTGAACTCGATCCGGGTCAGCTGGTCCACGACGTCGGCGACGGCGACCCCCCACTGCCCGGCGACGTCGGTCAGGTCGGGACCGTCGAACCGGACCGGTACTGTGATCCGCCATCCGGTGTCGTCGACGGCCTCGGCCGCCGCCGGTTGCCAGCCGGCCAGTTGGCTGGCGGTCAGCGCGGGGTCCGGCAGGCCGTCGAGCAGGATGGTCCGGGCTCCGGGGACGATCTCGGCCACCCGCAGGTCGCCGAGTTCACGGCGCCGGCTCAGCTCGGCGCGCCAAGCGTCGACCGGGCCGGGTTCGCTGTCCCCGGGTTGCACGGTGCCAGCCGATGCCGCCCATTCGAGCAGTAGCGCGTGCCGGCCGACCGGAAGTATCCGCATGGGTTCATTGTCGGCCGCCGGACGTCAGCTGGGCAGGAGGCGGACGTGAGGCGACTCACTACCAGCGGGTAACCTACGGTGCCGTAACCTTATCTGGTGACCACCGAAGCGCCCCTTCGCCTCAAGCCGGTCGACATCGGCAAACCCCGGATGCGCGGCTGGCTGCACACGTACGCATTCTTCGTGGCCCTGGTCAGCGGCATCGTGCTCTGTGCACTGGCCGCCACCCGACCCGGCTGGACCGCGCTGGTCAGCTGCGTCGTCTACAGCCTGACGGTGTGCGGACTGTTCGGCACCAGCGCGCTCTACCACCGCCGGGTCTGGTCGGAACGGGCGTACCAGATCATGCGCCGCCTGGACCATTCGATGATCTTCGTCTTCATCGCCGGCACCTACACACCGTTCTGCCTGCTCCTGCTGCCCGGACGCAGTGCCGCCACCCTACTGACCGTGGTGTGGGTCGGTGCGCTGGCCGGGGTGGCGATGAAGCTGATCTGGCCGCATCTGCCGCGCTGGGCCGGAGCCCCGCTCTACATCGCCCTCGGCTGGGTCGCGGTGGTGGTACTACCCGACATCCTGCAGCACGGCGGGGTCACCGCACTGGTCCTGCTGATCGTCGGCGGCGCGGTATACAGCGTCGGGGCGATCTTCTATGCGCTGCGCCGCCCCAACCCGTGGCCCACCGTCTTCGGCCACCACGAGTTCTTCCATGCCTGCACCCTCGTCGCCGCGCTGTGCCATCACATCGCGATCTACTTCGCGCTCTACGCCTGACCCGCCACCACCCCGCCGGGGACCCGGCTCGGGGCCGTCGGAGATCCTGTTCCGTCGGGGGGTGGCGGTCTGCTCGATGTCCGGATCACCGCCGCACCGGGCCACCCGGGCGACGCACCTCCCGGTACTGCTCCTCCACGACCCGGTCCGACTCGACCGGGGCAGCCGGCGCCGGCTCGTCCTGCGCGGTCGGGGACACCACCGTACGGCGGCGGCTCTGCCAGAACCACAACGTCAGGGCCAGCCCGAACACGCCGGCCACCATCAACACCCAGCCGACCGTGGTCAGGTCGAGAAAGCCCAGTTCGGCCTCGACCGCGAAGGCCAGGATGGCGCCCAGGGCGATGAGGAAGATGCTTCCGCCGATGCCCACTTCGTACCTCCTTGGCTGTTGCCGGCACCGTCGTGCCGGCCGGATGCCGCTTGTGAGGTAGCGGCGGGCACGGATGTACCCAGGCGCTTGCGAACTCAATCAGGCAAGCTGCACTGATGACCCGACGCAGCATCGTGCTGCTCCGGCACGCGAAGGCGGAGCAGCCCGAACAGATGGCAGACGAGCAACGCGGGCTCACCCCGCGCGGACACTCGGACGCGGCACACGCCGGGCAGTGGCTGGCTGAACACCAGCTCTGGCCCCAGCTGGTGCTCTGCTCGCCGGCCCGGCGCACCAGGCAGACCTGGCAGGAGGTGGCGGCGGCGGGTCCACCGGCACCCGCCCGGTTCGAACCCCGGTTGTACGGCGGGACCGCGGTCGACCTGCTTGACCTGGTGCGGCAGTTGGACGACTCGGTGTCCCGGGTGTTGATCGTCGGGCACAACCCGACGGTCTCCTACGCCTCGGCGCTGCTCGACCCGATCGGTGCCAGCGACAGCGGACTGCGGACCTGTGGGATCGCCGCTCACGAGTTCACCGGCGAGTGGACGGCGTGCGGACCGCAGGCGGCACCTGCGACCCGCACGTACACCGCCCGGGCAGCTGGAACCAGCTGACCGCGCAGCCCAATCAGTTTGGCGGCGCGGTCAGCTTTGGCGACGTGGTCAGGTTGGCGACGTGGTCAGTTGGGCGGCTGCGGCGGTTCCGCCGGCGGCGGCACCATCTGCGCCGGATGGGCCAGCTTGTTCTCCTCGACGATGACCGTCCGGGCCCGGCGGCGGCGATCGTTCCAGAACCAGAGCACGGTGAGCAGGATCGCCAACCCGGCCAGGATCAGCACCCAGCCCACGGCCCGCACGTCCAGCCACCAGACGTCGGCCCGGACGGCGTACGCCAGGATGGCGCCAATTGCGATGAGGAAGATTCCACTGCCGATACCCATGCGTGCACTCCTTGTGCGGTGGCTACAAGTTGTGCGGTCGCCTGCTGATCTACCCGCCGGGGAGGGCTCGAAACGGCGGCGGCGGAACCTCTGGTTGTCTCCTCAGAACGCGTCCTCGGGTAGGTCCATCAGGTCGAGTCCGGTTCCGGCGATGATCCGACGGTCGGCACCGATCCGGGGCAGCACCTCGCTGGCGAAGAACCGGGCGGCAGCAACCTTGCCCTGGTAGAAGCTCTGGTCGGCGTCGGATACCCCGTCACCGCCCAACGCGGTCAGGGCGACTTCGGCCTGCCGCTGCAGCAACCAGGCGATCACCACGTCGCCGAGCGCCAGCAGCAGTCGCCGGCTGCTCAGACCGACCTTGTACAGCGAGCGCGGCTCGCCGCTCTGCACCTCGCCGAGCCAGCCGGTCATCACGCCGAGGATGTTCTGCACCTCGCCGAGCGCCCGGCCGAGCGCGGCGCGCTCCTCCTTGAGCTGGCCGTTGCCACCTTCGGCGGCGATGAAGGCCTGGATCTCGCCGGCGATCGCCATCAACGACTGGCCGTTGTCCCGTACGATCTTGCGGAAGAACAGGTCGAGGCTCTGGATCGCGGTGGTTCCCTCGTACAGGGTGTCGATCTTGGAATCCCGGACGTACTGCTCCAGTGGGTAGTCCTGCAGGAAGCCGGAGCCGCCGAAGGTCTGCAGCGACTCGTGGCCGAGCAGTTCGTACGCCCGTTCCGAGCCACACCCCTTGACCAGGGGAAGCAGCAGGTCGTTGACCCGCTTGGCGAGCTGCACGGTCTCCTCGTCGCCGGCCGCCCGGGCTACGTTGATCTTGTCCTGCCAGCTGGCCGTGTAGCAGACCAGCGCGCGCAGGCCCTCGGCGTACGACTTCTGCAGCATCAGCGACCGACGGACGTCGGGGTGGTGGGTGATGGTCACCCGCGGTGCCGACTTGTCGGTCATCTGCAGCAGATCGGCGCCCTGGACCCGGTTCTTGGCGTACTCGAGGGCGTTGAGGTAGCCGGTGGAGAGGGTGGCGATCGCCTTCGTGCCGACCAGCATCCGGGCGTACTCGATGATCAGGAACATCTGCCGGATTCCGTCGTGCACGTCGCCGAGCAGCCAGCCCTTCGCCGGCACCCCGTGCTCACCGAAGGTGAGCTCGCAGGTGGTGGAGACCTTCAGCCCCATCTTGTGCTCGACGTTCGTGGCGAAGACGCCGTTGCGCTCGCCCAGCTCACCGGTTGCCCCGTCGAAGTGGTACTTGGGCACGACGAACAGCGACAGCCCTTTGGTACCCGGACCCCCGGCGCCCTCGACACCGACCGGACGGGCCAGCACGTAGTGGATGATGTTCTCGCTGAGGTCGTGCTCGCCGCTGGTGATGAAGCGCTTGACGCCTTCGATGTGGTACGAACCGTCCGGCTGCGGAATCGCCCGGGTGCGCCCGGCACCCACGTCGGAGCCGGCGTCCGGCTCGGTCAGCACCATCGTCGACGCCCACTGCCGCTCGACGAAGAGCTTGGCCCACTCCTTCTGCTCCGGCGTGCCCTCGACGTAGAGGGTGTGCGCGAAGGACGGCCCGGAGGCGTACATCCAGACCGGCGCGTTGGAACCGAGCACCAGGTCGGCCAGCGACCACCACAACGCCCGTGGCGCGTTGGTGCCGCCGAGCTCTTCCGGCAGGTCCAGCCGCCAGAACTCGGCCGACATGAAGGCCTCGAACGAACGTCGGAACTCGGGCGGCAGGGTCACCGAGTGGCTGGCCGGATCGAAGACCGGCGGATTGCGGTCGCCCGGCACGAAGCTGGGCGCAAGCTCCTCACGGGCCAACCGCTCGACCTCGCTGAGGATGCTCCGGGCGGTGTCGACGTCCAGGTCGGCGTAGGGCGCCTGGCCGAAGGTGCGGTCGGCGCCGAAAACCTCGAACAGGTTGAACTCGAGGTCCCGAAGGTTGCTCTTGTAGTGGGTCATCGCGTGGCGGCCCCGCTTCCAAACAGCTGTTACTGGTCAGTAACCATCACTGTATTACTCCCGGGTAGCCAACGACAAGCACGTTGTCTGGCAAACCGAGGACAGCAACGGGGCAGCCCACGGCCCACCAGCCGTCACTTGTCCGGAATACGGTCGTTTTGCCCGGTGCAAGAGGCAGAAATTGGGCAAAACCCAAGAAGCGCCGCAGTTGCCATCAGGAGGCACAGATGTCCGTCACCCGCCTGCTAAACGCACTGGTTGAACCGATCGCCAACCGCCGCTACGTCGGCCGGCACCGGGCCCTCGGCGGCACCAGTTTCCTGTTCGCGATCGCCCAGCCGGCCTGACCTCTCCCAGGTCTCGGCACACCAGCTGTCATCGGGTGCTCCGTCCCGCCGGGGCGGCACGGCCACTCAGCCGCCGGGCGCGCCGACCTCCCAGCTCGGTACGGACGGGGCCGGCACCGCCCCGGAACCCGAGTACTCCATCAGGACCAGGGCGATGTCGTCGTCGAGCCGCCCGTACACCCACTCGACCAACGCCGTCTCCAGTGATGCCAGGCCGTCGCCAACGGTGCCGTGACCCAGCAGCCGCCAGGCCCGGTCCGCGGTGGGGAAGAAGGCACCGTCCCGACGTGCCTCGCCCAGCCCGTCGGTGAACAGCAGTAACCGGTCACCCGGCTCGAGACGTTCGACCCGGGGACGTACCACCGGCATGAACCCGAGCGGCGGCGCCGGAGCCGGCGGTTCCAGCGGGATCACCTCGCCTCGGCGCAGCAGCAACGGAGCCGGATGTCCGCAGTTGACGATGGTCAGCGTTCCGCCGCGCTCCTCGACCAGGGCGGCGGTGACGAAATCCTCGTCGCCCACGCTGCGCGCCACCGCCCGGTCCAGGTCCGCCACGATGGCCCGCAGGTCAGCCCGCTCATAGGCGACGTGCCGGTACGAACCCAGGACAATGCTGGCCAGTCGGACCGCGTCCAGGCCTTTGCCCCGTACGTCCCCAATGATCATGCGTACGCCGTATGGCGTGTCGAGCGCCTCGTACAGGTCACCGCCGATGTCCGCAGCGGCGGTGGCGGAGATGTAGCGTCCCGCCACGGCGAGCGTGCCGACCTGCGGTCCGAGCGGACGCAGCACCGCCTGCTGGGCCACCGACGCCAGCCGCGAAAGCTCAGCGATCTGCTGTGCCTGCCGTTCCCGGATGACCGCGACCGCCGCCGCCAGCCCGGTGGCCAACGCGACACCGACCACGTTCACCGCGGTCGCCAGCGAGAGCATCTGACCGGTCAGCGCGAAGATGCCACCGACCAGGGTGGCCAGCACCCCGGTGGAGAGCACCACCCGCCACGTCGCGAAGGCCGCCGCGAGGAACGGGGCAGCGGCGACCAGACCGACGTAGTTGACGCCGGACCCGTCGGCGATCTCCACCACGGAGACGAGCGCGAGCAGCACGAGGGCCGCGCCGAGGCCGACGCGGGAACCAGCGCTGAGTGGGCGGCGGCCGCCCATCGGGATGATGTGCATGGGTACGCGAAACAGCATGACTCATCAGTGGCGGTGGCCCAACGGAGTTGGCCTGTCGTCTGATCCGGAAATGGCCACCCGGAGTATTGGACAACCTTGGCACCCTGGCTATCCCCCGGGTGGGCGGCGAGCGGTTGCTCAACCTGTGGGCAAACCTGAAAATGGCACATCACGCCGCTGACCAGTGGCTCGACACTGAGTGACAACTCAGCCTTGCGGTCAGTCGCCGAGAATCTCGCAGCGCACCTGCAGGTGACCCAGGTCAAGAGTCGCAATCTTCGCGAAAGCGGCACGGGCCAGGTCGAGGCACCGGTCTGTGGGTTGGCCACCCGCACCTCGGTGCCGAACGGCAGGGTACGGTGCGCGGCGGTCATCCCCGAAGGGTCGAACGCCTCACCGTTCGCGGTGACCTGTCCGCTGGCGTAGTACGACGCACCGCAGGTGCCGCTCTCCACCACCTGGCCACCGGTCTGGTCCCCGTTCTGAGTCGGGGCCGGTTCCGGCGTCGGGGCGGCTCGGTCGGCCCCACGTGCCGCCCGGGTCGACGCGGTCGAGCGGTCCGGGCCCGGCGAGCCGGACGCCGTGGACGGGGTGGTCGTGGACGCCGCAGCCGTGGACGGCACGGCCGTGAACGCCGCAGGCGGTGTCGTCGACGTACCGGCGGTCAGTTCGAACGCCATGGCCGTTCCGCCCGCGAGTACACCGACCAGCAGGATCACCGCCAGCCATGCCGCCAGCCGCAGGCAGGCCGTGCCGTTCAAGTGTGCCCGGCAGATCTACCAGCGAGGACTCCCGGCATACTCGACCGGTGACCGACGCCGCAGGCGCTCACCCACACCGGTCCCGCCCAACCGCGACCGGCGACGTGCCGCAGCCGCCTGCACTCCGGCGGCTGCTGATCGACACCTTCGTCTGGCACGACCCCGGCCCGACCAGCAGCCATCTGGTGAGCGACCTGTCCGGGTGGTGGCGACACCCCCGAATCCTCGCCGGGATCGGCCCGGCCCTCGCCGAGCTGTCCAGCGCCGGCCTGGCCGACGCGGACCGGCCGAGCACAGTGATGACCCCGCAGGTCACCGGGCTGCTTGTCGGCCCGCTGGTGGCGACAGCGCTCGGCGTCGGCGTCGTACCCGCGTACAAGGAGGATCCGCAGCGGACAATCGCAGACGCGACCACCTGGACCACGACGGCGCCCGACTACCGGGGCCGCACGCTGCGGCTCGGTGTCCGTGACCGGCACCTCGGCCCAGGCGACCGGGTCCTGCTGGTCGACGACTGGGTCACCAGCGGCGCGCAGCTGCGGGCCATGGCGCAGCTCGCCGCAGCTCGCGGGGCGGTCGTCGTCGGCAGCGCCGTGATCGTCGCCGACTGTCCGCCCGCCGTCGTCGACGAACTCCGAATCCACAGCCTGATCCACAGCAGAGACCTGTGAACCGCCGGGACGGCGGTCGGGCCCTCGTCGGGCAGAGCGGCTACGGGGTCGCCTCGTGTCCCGGTCGGCCGACGGTACGCCGGGCCTGCTTCATCTCCGCCTCGTGGATGTGCCGGCGGCCGCCCGCCAGCGCGTCACGGGCCGCCCGCTCGACCGCCTGGAAGGTCGCGTAGTAGCCGTCGTCGAACTCCTCGACGATCTGGAACGTCCAGCGGCCCGGCAGGACGTTGCGACCAATCAGCTCCGTCTCGACCCGATCCGCCATGTCCTGGTGACCGGCTCCGCGCAGCAGCTGGACGACCCGGTCCAGGGTCGCGTCCGCGCCGCCGATCAGCTGGTGCATGGAGTAGAGGTGGCCACGGGCCCGGTGCACCGTCTCCAGTGCCTTGCTCAACTCGCCGAGCGCCGCGACCGTTGCGTCGTCCACCCCTCGAGGTCGGGCGTGGTCGGCATCCACAGCCAGCAAATCCTTCGGTTCCGACATGGCACATTCGTACCAGAGACCGGGGCGCCACAACGCTGGGTCAACGATCAACAACCCATAGTAGAGTCGGAGCGATGCGCCGGCCCCCGCAGACCATCTCGGTGGTCACTCCTGTCCATCCCGCGAGCATCCCGTACCTCGCTGACGCGTACGCCTCGCTGCGGGCGCAGCGGATGCCGCCTGGCTGGCAGTGGCGCTGGCTGGTGCAGGAGGACGGGCAGACCGGCGAGGTCGCCGCCGCGCTGCCTCAGGACCGCCGGATCAGCGTCGGCCACAACCGCCCCGGTGGCCCCGGCGTCACCCGCACCATGGCGCTGTCCCGCGCAGACGGGCCGCTGGTCAAGGTGCTCGATGCCGACGACAGGCTGACCTCCGACGCGCTGGCCCGCGACATCGCGGTCCTCACCGCCGACCCGACGGTCGGCTGGACCACCGCGGCGGCGCTCGATCTGCTGAGCGACCACCGCACGGTACGGATGGCCACCGATCCACCGGGCGGCCGGTTGCCCGCCGGTACGGTCCACCGGTGCTGGCAGGAGGACGCCTACCGGCTGCCGGTGCACCCGGCGACGCTGTGCATCCGTACGGACCTGCTGCTGGCCCTGGGCGGCTGGCTGGCGCTGCCCGCCTCCGAGGACACCGGGCTGCTCCTCGCCGCGAGCACGGTCAGCGACGGTCACTTCATCGACGAGCCGGGGTTGCTATACCGGAAGTGGCCCGGGCAGGTGACCAACCAGCAGGCCCACTGGTCCCCGACGGAACGGGCCGACCGGATCCAGGTGATCGAAAGCCGGGTCGCCGCGCTGGCGCTGCTGGGTATCGGCCCGACGTCGTCCACACCGCAAGGTCGGTGACGATGCGCGGCGGTCGTTGCACGCAGTGCAACCCCATCGGGCCAGGGTCGCCTGTTCGGCCTGATGCCAGAGGTGCATCAGGATGCACCTGCGGCATCACGTGTGCGGAGGCATCTTGGGTCCCCGGGCGGGCAGCTCTGGCAGCCAGCCGACAGACCAAGGACGGTACGGCGCTCACGTCGCAGCTGGAGAGCGAACTGGTCGCAGAAGCCGAGCGCGGGTACGACCCCGAACACCTGATCAGCGTCCGGGTTGACGACCGGAATCTAGGAATTGATCAAAAGGTGGCAGAGCTGACCAACCGCAGCCCAGGACCGACGTCCTGAGCGGGTCTTCCGCATGTGGAGCGGGTGACGGGAATCGAACCCGCACTGTCAGCTTGGGAAGCTGATGTTCTGCCATTGAACTACACCCGCGAGCGGCCCCACTCTACCCGGTCCGCCCGGTCGCTGCGCAACAGGCCCGGCCGCCAACCGAGCACAGCATGGGGTACGGCTCGGCGCCCGTCGACCGACCGTCAACGGGTAGGGCGTCAACGCGTCGGCCGGTGCCACGCGGCGGGTCAGCAGGCGACCGGGGTCGGCACCGGGTGGGAAACGCTGCCGCTGGTCGGGTCGAGCCAGACCTGGACGGCTGGTTGCCGTGGCGCCGCCGCGTAGTGGCCGGTGCCGCCAGCGCGTTGCGCCACCATCGCCACGTCGACGGTGAACTCGAACAGCCGCCAGTCGACGTGCGGCACGGCCCCGAGATCGCTGGCGAGCCGACCCACCTTGGCCGGATCGGTGACCGGATGCGCCCGACCTGCCAGGTACGCCTCGTCGTCTCTCTCCTCCGGCGGGAACGAGTGCAGCGCGTACCGACCGTCCCGCTCCAGGTCACGCCGCTTCGGCGAGTCGATGATGAAGCAGAACAGCCCACTGTCGGTGATCACCGGGGAGACCGGGTGCACCCGGGGACCACCGTCGGCTCGGACGGTGGCGAGGTAGCCGAGGCCGGGACCGTACTGCTGCATGAGGAGTCGGATCGCCGTGGCCAGGCGGGGCTCGTCGGCTGCGAACTCGGACCAGGTTGCCATGCGGTGATTCTATCGAACATGTGTACGAAGAGATAGTGGGATCGCCCGGCCACGCCGATCCGGGTACGTTCCGGCCAGGACACCGGCCGCACGGTCACACCGGCCGCACGGTCGCTATCGTGTGACGATGCTCCTCTCCGACCGGGACATCGTCGCGGAGACCAAGTCCGGCGGCCTCTCCCTCGAGCCGTTCGAATCCTCGCTCATCCAGCCGTCGAGCATCGATGTCCGGCTCGACCGGTATTTCCGGGTCTTCAACAACCACCTGTACACCCACATCGACCCGGCCACCCGGCAGGACGATCTGACGTCCCAGGTCGAGGTGCCCAGCGGCGACCCGTTCGTCCTGCACCCCGGTGAGTTCGTCCTTGCCTCCACGCTCGAGGTCGTCTCGCTCGGCGACGGCCTGGCCGCCCGGCTGGAGGGCAAGTCGAGCCTGGGTCGGCTGGGCCTGTTGACCCACTCCACCGCCGGCTTCATCGACCCCGGCTTCTCCGGCCACGTGACGCTGGAGTTGTCCAACGTGGCGAACCTGCCGATCAAGCTCTGGCCCGGGATGAGGATCGGGCAGTTGTGCATCTTCCGGCTCTCGTCGCCGTCCGAGCATCCGTACGGGTCGGCGGTCTACGGATCCCGGTACCAGGGGCAGCGTGGGCCCACTCCGAGCCGGTCCTGGCAGCGGTGGCGCACCTGGCCGACCAGCTGAACCGGCTGGGCTGTCGGAGAGCCGACCCATTGGCGGCGGGCAGGCGAAAGGCGCCCTCCCAAGCCGGGGGGAGACATGGGAGGGCGCCTTTCCGGTGGCCGGTGCTGCCGCTTGACGGGGGGATCAGCGACACGCGCCAGGCCATGGGGAGGAGTGAGGTCTAGCCGGGCCTGCCGTAACTGTGCACACTCGAACCGATCTTGCGCATCTGCACCGGTTCGCCCGCCTGGGAGGCGTGCACGATCCAGCCGTTACCCACGTACATGCCGACGTGGGAGAGCCCGCTGTAGTAGAAGATGAGGTCGCCGGGGCGCAGCTGGTCCCGGCTCACATTGGCGGTCACCTGACGCTGCCGGGCCGCGTTGTGTGGCAGTGAGACACCGGCCTGCCCCCAGGCGGCCAGGGTGAGACCGGAGCAGTCGTAGCTGCCCGGTCCTGCCGAACCCCACACGTACGGCTTGCCGATCTGCGCGCAGGCGAAGGTGACGGCCTTGCCGGCCGCACCGCCGGGGTAGGTCGCCGGGCAGGGCGCGGGACGCAGCGAGCCGAGGGTGTTGGTCGAGCCGTACGCCTCCAGGCGCAGGTCCTGCAACCGGTCGACCTCGGCGTCGATCTCCTTGGCCTTCGCCGCCAGCTGGGCCTCGGTACTGGTCAGCTCGACGATCAACTCGTCGAGCGGGGCCTTCTTCGCGGCGTACTCGTTCCTGAGGTCGACGACGGCCTGCACGTCACGGGCCTGCCGGCGGGCGAACTGGTCCAGCAGCTCGAGCTGGTCGGCGAGGTGGGTCGGCTTGCCGTTGGTGAGAATCGCGTTGAAGACCGACGGGCTACCACCCTTGTACGACCGCGCGGCGAACTCGCTGACCCGGTCCATCGCCAGGTCGATCTGGATCTGCAGCGGCTTGATCTTCTTCTGCAGTTCGTCCGCCTGCTTCTTCTTGGCGGCGAGATCCTGCCGTACGGCGTTGTGCCGTTCGATCGTCGGTTCGAGCTCGGCCCAGACCTCGTCAATCTGCGACTCGATTTCGGCGACGGTCGGCTGCGCCTGCGCCGGCGCTCCGACCAGCAGCAGACCGACGCCGGTGGTGGCGGCGATCAACGCGGTGAGTATTCGTCGAGGGTCGTGCGGCGTTCTTCGCCGATGGTCGCGGCTGGACCACCGGAGGTATCGCCGAGGGGCGCTCGTAGCCACCGGACTCCTTCTCCCCAGACCGCCTACCGGGTTAGCTGACGGGTTCGGGCGGAAAGGAGACGCCCTACCGCAGGTGGTCTGCGGATTCACCCCGGGAGTGCCGTGGGTCCCCGGCTCGCCGTCAGGCGGCGATTAGGTGGTGTCAGGTCGAGGTCAACCCGGTTGGTTGACGTCCTCCCGACTCGACGATCCCCAAGGTTAGAGAGCAGCGTTCTCGCTACGCAAGCGAGAACACAGACTATCTCATTGAGTACGCGGACGATTGCGCATCGTGCATAGGCTGCCATCGTTCAAGCGTTCGAATTTTGCTGGGCGGACCGGCCCGTTCAGACCGGTCCGACCGTACGTTCGGCTGGCCAAAGCACGTCACTCAGATTGCCCTGGCGAGCGGGCTGACCTGCTGCGATCAGCCGACCCGCTTGAATCCGGCGAGCGGCATGTTGTCGATGTTCTCCATCTGCACGGGTTGACCTGCGCGTGGAGCGTGCACCATCAGGCCATTACCGATGTAGATCCCCACGTGATGCAGATCACTAAAGAAGAACACGAGATCCCCTGGTCTGGCGTTGGCGCGACTGACCGAACTGCCCTGATTCCACTGAGTTCCGGTGTAATGCGTGAGACTGACACCGGCACTTGCCCAGGCATACTGGGTCAGGCCGGAACAGTCGAACGCGTTCGGCCCGGTGGCACCCCAGACGTACGGCTTGCCGAGTTGTGCACACGCGGTGCGTACCGCGGTCCCGGCGGCTCCACCGACCGACACCGCCGGACACGGGCCGGAGGCACCAGATCCGCCGGTGTAGCCGGTGGACTGGTACGCGGCGTTTCGCGCCCGTTCCAGGCGCTTGATCTCGGCGTCAATGGTCTTGCGCTGCTCGGCGAGCGTCTTGTCCTGTGCCTGCTGCTTCGTGATCAACTCGTCCAGCGTCTGCCGTTCGGCGAGATAGCGGTCGCGGGTCTCCAGAACGGCGGTGATCTTTTCTTGCCGACGCTTGGAGATCCGGTCCAGCACCACGAGCTGATCCGCCAGGCTGGTCGGTGATCCGGTCCGGAGGAGTGCGTTCAGCTCGCTCGACGGCCCGGTCCGGTAATAGCGGTTGGCCACCTCACCGATCTCGTCCGCCGCCAGGTTGGCCTGCAGCGACAGCGGGCGGATCTTCTCGTCGAGCGCAGCCGCCTTCTTCTCGTTGGCCTTGAGCTCGCTGTGCACCTTGTTGTACTGCTCGATGACCGGTTCCAGTTTCAGCCACTGGGCGTCCAACTCGGCTTCGATCTCAGCGAGCGTCGGCTCGGCGTGAGCCGGAACAGCCGGGAAGACCAGTGCGGTTACGGTAAGCAACAGCGCAAACGCGATACGCTGAAGAACTCGTACACGCGGATGCTCTCCGCGTCGATATGGGGACCCACTGTGACGATGGATGTGCGAGTTTGCGAGCGCACGTGCCATTGGCAGCGACTCCTTCAATGGTCGATCGCTGGGGCCTCACGGGCGGGGGTACGGAGGCCGACATCCGCAGCGGTCGGTGCATCACCTTATTGGAAAGCGCGGCGTTCGTTCAAGACCGCCTGCCGTCTCTGCTTCATTGCAAGCAGCTGCTCGTCGCCGCCTGCAGCCGCTGCTTCTCTCGCAGCTACCGTTTCTCCTGCAGGCACCGGGCTGGGCGGTTAGCGTGTTGACTTCCTCCCCGCCCTGGAGGAACGGGGATTCCCTGGGTCGCCCCAGGGGGTTCCTGCTACACCGACGACCGCCCCGTCCGAGAGGAGGACTCCTGGTGAGGTCTCACACCGCCTCCACAGGCAGTCACGGAGAGCCCCTCCGCGAGGATCGTCTGGGTTTCACGAACGAGCCGAGTGGTCAACTTGTGCAGGTGATCACGGCGGCGGTCGGCGCTCCGGGCATGAACCCGGGCCACCGCCAACCGGGCCTTGGCCCGGTTGGCCGAACCTCTGGCCCTGCGTGCGAGGTTCCGCTGGGCGCGGGCCAGCCGCTGCCGGTCACGGTGTTCATGTCTCGGGTTGGGGATCTTCTCCCCGGTCGACAGGGTGAACAGGCTGTCGAGGCCGGCGTCGACCCCCACCACGGCAGTGGTGGCCGAGGAAGGCGAGGTCGTGCCTGCCCTGCTTCCGCAGGGGTTCCGGTTCCTCCCCGGCCGCAACGCCGGAGTATCCACGGAAGGACTTTGATGACGTCGCTCAGCCTCGCGGAGGAGCTGGTCCTGCTCAGCTATGACGATTCCGGGACCGCGACCGTCGCTTCCCCCGAGCTCGACTATGCGGTCGCCGGGGCGGTGTTGTGCGACCTCGCCGTCGGCGGGCAGATTTCGATCGACACGGACGGCCGGGTGCAGGCCGGCGACGATCCCGGCAGCGGGTACGCGCCCGGCAGCGACCCGGGTCGGAAGCTGCTCGACCGGGTACGGACCAGGATTCTGGCCGAGCCTGGCCGCGCGACCCGCGACTGGGTGGTCGATCTGTCCCACGGTGTAGTCGACGAGGTACTCAACGGGCTGGTCGTCTCGGGGGTGCTCCGCCGGGAACGGGACCGGGTGCTCTGGGTGCTGCCCCGGACCAAATTCGCTCCGCCGGACGGCGGCGAACCGCCCGCCGAGACGGAGACCCGGCGACGGCTGGCCGCCGCCGAGCGCGGCGCCGGACCGGTCGGACCACGTACCGCCGCGTTGGCCTGCCTGCTGAACGCACTCGACGTGCCGGACGTCGGTGCTGCACCACCTTTGGACGCGCGGCGCCGGCCGCCCGCAGTGCTCGGGCCGGCAGCCTGGCCGATCGCTGCGACCACCGACGTCGTCGCCGGGTACCGGGCAACGGTCGCCCGCAGCGTCTTCACCGCCACCGACGTCGCGACTGGCAGCTAGCTGACCTTGGTAGGTGACGGCGCGAACCGCCGCCACAGCAACCGGACCACGCCGCCGCCGACCGCCCCGATCAGCACCCCGGTCGCGTTGTTGACCCAGTCGTAGCCGACACACTCACGGCCGACGCCGAGCACCGCCTGGCCTACTTCGACGACCACCGGGGCCAGCAGGAGCAGCCCGGTGGCCAGCGCTGGCCGGCGGACCGCCAGCACCGTGCAGAACGCCAGTGGTACGAACATCGCCACGTTGCCGACCCGTTCGCCGAGCGAGTCGACGGTGACCAGCCCGGACCACAGCACCGCCGGATCGGTGAGCGACCGGAGGCACGCGGCGAAGACCTCCCCGTCCGGGCCGGAAACGGAGACCCCGGGGGCGAGCGGTACGCCGGACCCGGTCGGTGCCGGTGGCAGGGTGAGCGCGGCGATCGCGGCAGCGCCGAGAAGCATCCCGAGCGTCGGCCAGCGTGCCCAGCCGAGCCGTACGGCGAGCGGCCGGTGCGCCAGCAGGCTCACGCCGGCCAGCGCCGCGAGGGTGAGGAACGGCCAGGGCTGGGAGAGGAACTCGCGGGCCCAACCCAGCACCCGCTTCTCCCTACTCCTCGGCCGACGATGACGCCGACGATGCTACCGCCGGCTTGACCGACCTGAGCAGCACCGTCGCCACATCGACGACCTCGACGTTCTCGTCCGCCGCGCCGCTGGACTGCTTGCCGGTGACCCCGTCGCCGAGCATGGTGTAGCAGAAGGGGCAACCGACCGCGATGGTCTGGGCACCGGTGGAGAGCGCCTCCTCGACCCGGTCGACGTTGACCCGTTTGCCGATCCGCTCCTCCATCCACATCCTCGCCCCGCCGGCGCCGCAGCAGAACGAGCGTTCCGAGTTGCGCGGCATCTCCCGCAGCTGGGCCGCGTCGCCGCCCGCCCCGGCGCCTGCGGTCAACGCGGCACCGAGCACTTCCCGGGGCGGGCTGAACACCCGGTTGTGCCGGCCCAGGTAGCACGGGTCGTGGTAGGTCAACCCACCGTCGACCGGGGTGACCGGGGTGAGCTTGCCGGCGGTGACCAGGTGGGCCAGCAGTTGGGTGTGGTGTACGACGTCGAAGTGGCCGCCGAGCTGGCCGTACTCGTTGCCGAGGGTGTTGAAGCAGTGCGGGCAGGTCGCGACGATCTTGCGTCTCGCCGGCTCCCGGTCGCCGAACGCCTCGTTGATGGTCTCGACGTTCTGCTGGGCCAGCATCTGGAAGACGAACTCGTTGCCGATCCGCCGTGCCGGGTCGCCGGTGCAGGTCTCGCCCTCGCCGAGGATGGCGAAGTCGACGCCGGCTTCGTGCAGCAGGGTCGCCACCGCGCGGGTGGTCTTCTTGGCCCGGTCCTCGAACGCGCCGGCGCAGCCGACCCAGAACAGGTACTCGAAGTCGTCCACCTCGCCGACCCGGGGCACCGCGAAGTCGAGCCCTTTGGTCCAGTCCTCCCGGGTGTTCGGTGGAGCACCCCACGGGTTGCCCTTGTTCTCCAGGTTACGCAGCATCACGCCGGCCTCGCTGGGGAAGCTCGACTCGATCAGCACCTGGTAGCGGCGCATGTCGACGATGTGGTCGACGTGTTCGATGTCCACCGGGCACTGCTCCACGCAGGCCCCGCAGGTGGTGCACGACCAGAGCACGTCCGGGTCGATGACGCCGCCGTCGTCGGCGCCGCCGATCAGCGGGCGGTCGGCCTCGGCCAGCGCCAGGGCGTCGACCTTGGCGAGTTGTTCGGTCGTACCCTTCTCCTCGCCGGTGAGATCCTTTCCGCCGCCGGCGAGCAGGTACGGCGCCTTGGCGTAGGCGTGGTCGCGCAGCGACAGCACGAGCAGCTTCGGCGACAGCGGCTTGCCGGTGTTCCAGGCCGGGCACTGCGACTGGCAGCGGCCACACTCCGTACAGGTGGTGAAGTCGAGCAGGCCCTTCCAGCTGAACTGTTCGACCTGAGCGACGCCGAACTGGTCCGACTCCGGGTCGGCCTCTTCGAAGTCGAGCGGCTTGCCGTCGCTCATCATCGGCCGCAGCGCGCCGAGGCCGGAGTTGGGCCGGCCGGGGTCCCGCTTGAAGTAGATGTTGAAGAAGGCGGCGAACCGGTGCCAGGCCACCCCCATGGTCAGCGTCAGCGCGATGACGATCAGCCAGGTCATCGAGATGAGAATCTTGATCAGGGCGGTGATGCTGATCGCCGATTCGGAGGCGGGCAGGACGGCACCGAGCGCGTGGCTCACCGGGGTGGCCCAGACCGGGAAGTCGAAGTGGTCGGTGGCCACCCGGAAGCCACGGATCAAGAAGCCGCAGATCAGTACGGCGAGCACGACGGCTTCGACGAAGTAGCCCTGCCACATCGTCGAGCCGGTGAACCGTGACCGGCCGCCGGCGCGGGTCGGCCGGTTCGCCAGCCGGATCCCGATCAGCACGCCGATACCCGCCATGCCGAGGATCGAGATGAGCTCGGTGACCAGCCCGTACAGCAGCCAACCGCCGATCACCGGAATGCCGCCGCCGGCGTCGACCACCTCGAAGTACGCCTCCAGTACGAGGATGGAGAGCACGATGAAGGCGACCATGACGAACCAGTGGGCCGCCCCGACGACGCTCCATTTGAGCATCCGGGTGTGGCCGAGGGTTTCGCTCAGCATCACCTTCGCCCGGGTGGCCGGGTCACCGGTGCGGTGCGGGTCGGCCTTGCCGAGTCGGATGATCGAGACGAACTGCCAGACCGCCCGGCCGGCGAGCACCACCGCGACGGCGGTGACGATGGCGGCGACGACCGTGGTGACGATCTGGACCGTACCCATTCGTTGGCCTCCCGGTGTGCTGGACGAGCGGCAGAGTGACCGGAAGGCCGGTCACGGAGCTTCAGCCTACCGCCAGGTTACCCATGGGTAATGTGACGAGCGTCGCACCGGACCGGCGCCCGGTACTCGCCACCCTATGGCAGCGTCGCCGCCGCGCCGCCGCCCGGCCCTCGATAAAACAGCAGGTCGGCCGGCGTCCTCGGGGACACCGACCGACCTTGGGCGGCACTGGCGGGCCGGCTGCGGACCGACTGTGAACCGGGTCAGCGCCAGCGGGAGAGCAGGATCAGCGAACTCACCATGGCGCCGAACCCGATCGCCAGGTTCCAGTAGCCCCAGGAGGCGACCGGGTAGGCGGTCTCCGACAGGTAGTAGACGACCAGCCAGCCGATGCCGAAGACGATCAACGAGACGGCGCTGATCGGCAACCAGACCGGACTCGGCTTGCGGGTGGCAGCCGTCTGGGTCGGGCGGACGTCGGTCGGCGGGGTGTAGACCTTCTTCTTGCGAACCTGCGACTTGGGCACGACGCTCTCCTGGTGGCTATCATCCGGCCCGGCAACCGGACGCAGCGGCGACGGTCCATGGCCAATAATGTTCAAGAGCTAGCGTAGTCAAGTTGCCGCGATCCGGCCACGGGCCGCAGCACGGCAGCAGCGACATTTGGGCACAACCAGGTCCACCAGGTGCGATAGACCGCCCAGGTGGTCCATTATGCGGACACTTGTCGATGGCCGGCAGGCGGAGAGGGGGCGAGATGGAGTACACCTCCGGCAGCGCGTCCTGGCGGGACGTGGTCCGGCGTGCCGTTCGCGGACTGCTGCGTCGCCGGCGCGGCGCGGAGCAGCCCGGCTGGTCCGCCGGCGTACCGCTGATCGCGCTGCTCGCCGGCCTGCTGTTCACCACGACCGCCACCACCGCCAGCGGCACCAGCCTGCGGGAGGACCGTCGACCACAACTCGCGCAGCTGATCGACGACCGACGTACCCAGCTGGCCGCCGCCGAGGAACGAGCCGCCCAACTGCGCGACCAGGTCGACCAGCAGACGGAGCTGGTCGCCGGGTCGGACGAGCCGATCGCGCGGCAGCAGGCCCGGATCGACGCGAACCGGTCAGCGGCCGGCTTCACCGCGCTGGCCGGCCCGGGCGTCATCATCGAACTCGACGACGCGCCGCGGCTGACCGACCTGCCGGACGGTGCCAGCAACGACGACCTGGTGGTGCACCAGAGCGACGTACAGGCAGTGGTCAACGCACTGTGGGCCGGCGGCGCCGAAGCGATGTCAATCATGGATGTACGGGTGTTGGCGACCAGCGCGGTACGCTGTGTCGGGAACACGCTGTTGTTGCACGGCGGGGTCTACTCGCCCCCATTTCGGATCGCCGCGATCGGTGACCCCAGCGCCCTGCAGCAGGCGCTGGCCGACTCCGAAGGGGTGCAGTTGTTCAGGGACGCCGTGACCCACTTCCAGCTGGGCTACCAGGAGACCGTCGAAGCCGAGCTGACCGTGCCGGCGTTCGACGGCTCGGCAGCGCTGCGGCACACCACCGTTGCGGAGTCGGCGCGATGACCCGGCCCGGGGTGCCCGGCCATCCAGAGGCGCCCGGCCATCCCGACCAACCGCACGACTCGGGCCGGCACCGCACATACCACACCGACGACTCGACCACGGTGCTTCCCCGCTTCACCGGGCCGAACCCGGCAACGGCCCCGGGCCCGACACCCCCGGCACATCAGCACCCGCCCGGCTACTCGCCGCAGCAACTGGCCCAGTACCAGCGCCCCCGGCCGCCGGAGCGCGACGATGCTGCCCGCACGGCCGTCATCCCCGCCTACCCGGCCGAGCCGGCCGCGTCCACCACGGTGCTGCCGGTCGTGATCAGCAGCTACCAGCCGCCGCCGAACGGCGAGTCACCGGCCGGCAGCGGGCGGGATCCCGGCCCCGGCGAGCGCGACGGTGCCGCCCCCCGTCGCGGTGAGCGGGTGGTCAAGTTGCGACCGGAGCGCACCGACAGCGGTTACAAGAGCGTGTACTCCGAACTGACCAGACCGACCATCTGGACCGCGCTGCGCACCACCGCCCGGGTCACCGGGGAGCTGCTGATCACCTTCGGCATCGTGGTACTGCTCTTCGCCGGCTACGAGATCTGGGGCAAGTCGGTCATCGTCAACGCCCATCAGGACGAGCTCAGCGACCAGCTCGCCCAGCAGTGGGCCGAGGTGCCCGAGCCGGTGGTCAGCGACGGCCCGACACCCGAGCCCGAGGCGTCCCCCACCATCCAGGTGCAGGGCACCCCGGTCGCCGGGCTCTACATCCCGAAGCTGGACAAGAACTGGATCGTCGTCGAGGGCGTCGGCCAGGACGACATCCGGTACGCACCGGGCCACTACCCGGACAGCGCCGGCCCCGGGGAGGTCGGCAATTTCTCGGTGGCCGGGCACCGCAACCGGGCCACCTTCTGGCGGCTGGACGAGCTGGGCGACGGCGACACGATCGTCGTCGAGGACCGGGACACCTGGCACGTGTACGCGGTCACCCGCAACCACATCGTGCTGCCCAACCAGACCGAAGTGGTCGCCGCCGTACCCGGCGACCGCCGGGCGCAGCCGACCGAGGCGATGCTGACCCTGACCACCTGCCACCCGAAGTTCGACAACTACCAGCGGCTGATCGTGCACGCGGCGCTGGTCCGCAGCCAGCCCAAGGCCGATGGCCGACCGGCGGAACTCGGCGGCTGAGCCATGTACGCCTGGATCTGGCGCAAGCTCCCGTTCGGCACGCCCGGCAAGCTGATCGGTTCGGCGCTGCTCGCCGGGCTGACGGTCGTCCTGCTCTGGTACGTGGTCTTCCCGTGGGCGGAGCCGCTGCTGCCGTTCGACGACGTCCAGGTGACCGAGGACGGCGGCGGCACCGGTACCGACCCCGGTGACGGTGGTCCGGCTGACGGCACCGACGGCGGCGACCCGGACAGTGGCGGCGACGACGACTACGAGCTGCCGTACGACACCGAGACGAACAACCCCGTACCCGATGAGAACGGCGACTAGAGTCAGGTGTCCGCGTGCGCGTACTGGTGATCGACAACTACGACTCGTTCGTGTTCAACCTGGTGCAGTACCTCGGCCAGCTGGGTGCCGACTGCGACGTTCGGCGCAACGACGAGATCTCCGTCGACGAGGTCGGCCGGCTCGGCGCGGCCGGTGTGCTGCTCTCCCCCGGGCCGGGTGCGCCGGACAGCGCCGGCATCTGCCTGGAGGTCATCGAGCGGTACGCCGGACAGCTGCCGATCCTCGGCGTCTGCCTCGGCCACCAGGCGATCGGTGCCGCGTTCGGTGGGGTCGTCGAACGTGCTCCCGAGCTGCTGCACGGCAAGACCTCGCTGGTCGAGCATCGGGGCGTCGGGGTGCTGGCCGGGCTGCCGGACCCGTTCACCGCCACCCGCTACCACTCACTGGCGGTACGCGAGGACAGTCTGCCGGCCGAGATCGAGGTCACCGGGCGGACCGCGTCCGGGGTGGTGATGGCGATGCGGCACCGGAGCCTGCCGGTCGAGGGTGTGCAGTTCCACCCCGAGTCGGTGCTCACCGAGGGCGGCCATCTGATGCTGGCGAACTGGCTGGCCGGGTGCGGTCTGCCGCAGGCCCGGCAGCGGGCACCGCGACTCGCCGCCGAGGTGGAGACCCGGCGGCGGGCCGCGTTCGTGTCGGCCTGAGCGCAGGCCCGGCCGCTAGGACCGCGGGCCGCGACTCAGTCGAACAGCCGGGAGACGGGCGCGGTGGGCAGCAGGCCGCTCACTCCGCTGCCTGGGGTGCTGGAGCCACCACCACCGCCCTCGCCGTCACCGTCGCCCGGTGGCGGGCTGGTCGTCGGGGGTGAGCCGGTCGGCGACGGGCTGCCGGTCGGGTCCGGCGACGGCTCCACCTCCTGCCGGGGCTGGGAGACGACGATCTCCACCCGGGAGTTGACCCGGTGCTCGCCGTTGTTCGGACTCTGGCTGGTGACGATGCCGGCATCGGCCGGGTCGACTTCCTCCCCGTCGATCACCCGCGGGTCGAAGCCGCGGTTTTCAAGCGTCGCGACGGCCTGGGCTTCGGTGTAGCCGACGACGTTCGGCATGTCCCGCAGGTTGTTGAGCGAGACGTGCACCTCGACCTCGCTGCCCACCTCCACCATCTCGCCGGCGCTGGGCACCTCGATCACCTGGTCCTTCGGTGCCGAGCTGTCCACCTCCTCGAAGACGGCGATCAGCTTTCGGTCGGTGAGCTGCTGCTCGGCGGCGCTGCGGGTGAAGCCTTTCATGTCGGGCACCTGGACCTTGCCCGGGCCGGAGCAGACGACGAGGGCCACCTCGGAGCCCGGCTCGACGGCGCCCGGCTCCGGTGACTGCTCGATGACGGTGTTGACCGTACAGTTCGCGTCGTCGCGAGGGGTGACGTCCGCTGTCAGCTGCAGGTCGGTGAGGGTCAGCTGGGCCTGTTCGATCGGCTCGTTGACCAGGTTGGGCAGATCGACGGTGACCGGCTCGTCGGGGCCGGAGTTCATCCAGATCAGCCCGGTGGCCAGGGCGATCACCGCGAAGACGCCCAGCGCGCTGAGGCCGGCGATGACCGCCGGCGAGGTCCGCCTCGGCGGCGGGCCGCCGACGCCGCCGGGGATCCGCTGGGTCGAGCCGGTACGCCCGGTCGCGCCCATCGCGACGGTTTCGTCGTCGCGCAGCACCGGGGTGGCCAGCACCGGCCGGCCGGAGGCGGCGCGCAGCAGGTCGGCACGCATCTCGCCGGCGCTCTGGTAGCGGTTGACCGGGTTCTTGGCAAGCGCCTTCAACACGATCGCGTCGATCGCCGGGGTGACGTCCCGGTTGATCTCGCTCGGCGCCCGCGGGTCCTCCCGGACGTGCTGGTAGGCGACGCTGACCGGGCTGTCCCCGACGAACGGCGGATGGCCGCAGAGCAGCTCGAACAGCACACAGCCGGCTGCGTAGACGTCGGATCGGGCGTCCACCGACTCGCCCCGGGCCTGCTCCGGGGAGAGGTACTGCGCGGTGCCGATCACCGCCGAGGTCTGGGTCATCGTGGTCGCGCCGCTGGCCAGCGCGCGGGCGATGCCGAAGTCCATCACCTTGACCTGGTCGGTCTGGGTGAGCATGACGTTGCCGGGCTTGATGTCCCGGTGGATGATGCCGTGCCGGTGGCTGAACTCCAGAGCGGCGCAGACGTCGGCGCAGTACTCCAGGGCCCGACGCGGGTGCAGCCGGCCCTCGGCGGCGAGCACCTCCTTGAGGGTGCGGCCGTTGACGAACTCCATGACGATGAACGGCAGCGGCTCGCCGGTGGCGGCGTACTCCTCGCCGGTGTCGTAGACCGCGACGATCGCCGGGTGGTTGAGCGACGCGGAGTTCTGCGCCTCCCGCCGGAACCGTTCCTGGAAAGTCCGGTCCCGGGCCAGGTCGGTGCGCAGCATCTTGATCGCGACGTCACGGCCGAGCCGCAGGTCACGGCCGCGGTGAACCTCGGCCATACCGCCGTAGCCGAGCAACTCGCCGACCTGGTACCTGCCGCCTAGCAGGCGGGCCTGCGCGGTCATCGTCCTTGTCGTCCTTCGCTCGTCTGGTCGTCATCGGATCGGACCAAGTCGGGTGCTTCCATCGACGGTACGGGTTCCACGCTGGTTTCGACGTGTCCGGCTGCCATCTGGTTCTCAGCCGTAACCAATCGCACCACGGGTTGCCCCAGAGCGGTCGAACTGCTGGCGCTGTCGATGATCCGGTAAGCGACCAGCCCGGTGCAGAGCAGCACGATCAACGCTCCGAGGATGATCGCCAGGACGGTGAACACTTGCCGGTGCAGGCCACCGGACCGCTGGGGCGGGGCTGGTGGCCGGTTGTAGCCGTACGGGTTGGGTGGCCGACCCGACGCGGGAAGGGGCTGCCGCGCCGGGGTGGCAGGGTGATGGTAGCCGGCCGGATACCCGCCCGGCATCATCGGCGTGGTGGCGGGCCGGTAGCCGGGTGGTCCGGGCATCGGCTGCCCCGGCGGCGGCCGCTGACCGGGCGGCACCGAGCCGGGGTGCATCGGCCCTGGCGACATCGGGCCCGGAGACATCGGCCCGGGAGACATGGGTGCGGGGCCGGACGCCATCGGCGAAACCGGCGCTGCCGAGGTGGGCCGGGGCGCGGCCGGGTGCTGGCCGGGATGCTGCTGGCCAGGATGTTGCTGGCCCGGGTGCTGCTGAGCGTGTGGTGGCCGGGGCGGGCCGGCCGGTGGCCGGGGCTGGCCGGCGAGTGTGGTGGCGGCCTGCCGGGAGACGGCGGCCATCGTGGCGGCGCTCTGCCAGCGCGCCGCCGGATCCTTGGCGAGCGCGCGCTCGACGAAGCTGCGGACCACGGGTGGGATGTCCGACGGCAGCGCGCGCGGCACCTCCCGCACGTGCTTCATGGCGATTTCCAGCGGATTGTCGCCCTCAAACGGCCGCCGACCGGACAGACACTGGTAGGCGACCACGCCGAGCGCGTACACGTCGGAAGCCGGCGTCGCGACCGCGCCGGACGCCTGCTCGGGGGAGATGTACGAAGCGGTGCCGAGCACCGAGCCGGCGGCGGTCAACTGGCCGACGATCTCTGAGCGGGCGATGCCGAAGTCGGTCAGCACCAGCGTGCCGTTGGGTCGTACCAGCAGGTTGCCCGGCTTGACGTCGCGGTGCACGATGCCCTTTTCGTGGGCCGCGTGCAGCGCGTCGGCGGCCTGGGCGATCAGCGCCATGGTGCGGGCCGGGGTGAGCCGCCCGACCCGGGACAGGGTGCGCGACAGCGCGTCGCCCTCGACGTACTCCATCACCAGGAAGGCGATGTGCTTGTCGCTGCCGTAGTCGTAGACGTCGACCACGCCGGGATGGTTGATGGTGGCCATGGTGCGGGCCTCGCCGCGGAACCGCTCAGCGAAGCCGGGCTCCTCGAGCAGCGCGGGAAGCAGGCTCTTGACTGCGACGGTACGGCCGAGCACCTCGTCGGTGCCGCGCCACACGTCGCCCATCCCGCCGCTGGCGATGCGCTCGTCGAGCCGGTAGCGGCCGCCGAGCAGGACTCCGGAGCTCAGCATCTCATCGCCCCTCACGTTCGGCGACGAGGGCCCGCATGATCTGGCCGGAAATCCGGGCCGCTTCCGCGCTGCCGCCGCTGCCGGCACCTTCCAGCAGTACGCAGACCGCCGAAATCGGTTCACCGTCCTCGGACGTGACGAAGCCGATGAACCATCCGTGGTCGTCGTCGCCCTCGCCGGCCTGCGCGGTGCCGGTCTTGCCGCCGACGGTGTACCCGTCGATCCGGGCGTTGCGGCCGGTGCCGTTGCGCACGACGCTGACCATCATCTCCTGCAGGTCGGCGGCGACCGACCCGCTCACCGACTGGCGCAGCTCCCGCGGGTCCGCGGTGTAGTAGCTGCTGGTCCGGTCGGCATGCAGCAGCTGCTGGATCACGTACGGACGCATCTGGCTGCCGCCGTTGGCCACCGCCCCCGCGATCATCGCGCCTTCCAGCGGGGTCATCCGGACGTTGTTCTGGCCGATCGACGACTGGGCCAGCGCCGCGCCGTCCTCGCTGCCGTCCGGGTTGGCGATGTCGCCGGTCCGGCTGGCCGCGACCGGCAGGCCGTCGTCACCGCTGGTCCGGCCGACGACCAGCTCCTCGTCCTCGAAGCCGAAGTCGCGTGCCTTTGCCTTGACCGTCTCGGCGCCGAGCTCCACGCCCAGCTTGGCAAAGCCGGTGTTGCACGAGTCGGTCAGGGCGGTGATCAGGGTGACCTCGTCCTGTGGGCAGATGGAGTCGACGGCGTTGCGGATGTCGGTGCCGGAGTCAGGGTGCCGGTAGACCGGGCCGGCGGAGATCGGCGTCTCGACGGTGGTGCCGTTCTCCAGGGCCGCCGCCGCGACGACGACCTTGAAGGTGGAACCGGGCGGCAGCACCTCGCCGAGGGCCCGGTTGTTCAGCGGACGGTTCGGGTCACTGTCCAGCTCGTTGAAGGCCTCCTGAGCCGCCCCGGTGTCGTGGCTGGCCAGCGGGTTCGGATCGAAGCTGGGCAGCGACACCAGGGCCTGCACCGCGCCGGTACGCGGATTGAGCGCCACCGCCGCGCCCACGTCGACGCCCACCCGGTTGTCCAGCAGCTGCCGGTACGCGGTCTCCTGCGCCCGCCGGTTGATGGTGAGCAGCACGTTCCCGCCGCCGGTCTCCTCGCCGGTGAACAGGTCCCGGACCCGGTCGGCGAAGAGTTGGTCGCTGGTGCCGGCGAGGAACTCGTTCTCGGCCTTCTCCACGCCGGTGGCGGCCAGGTTGACCGGCTTGTAGCCGATCACGTGCGCGTAGAGCTCGTTGTCCGGGTAGGTCCGCAGGTACTGCAGCTCGCCATCGGTCGGCGTGCTGGTGGCCAGGGCACGGGCGCCGGCTTCGATGTTGCCGCGTTGCCGGTCGTACTCGGCGACCTGCACCCGGCCGTTGTAGTCGCTGGTGCGGTACTCCTCGGCCTTGTAGCCCTGGACCCAGTTGAGGTTGACGAAGAGCAGGCCGAACAGAACCATGATGACCACGCCGACTCGGCGCAGTGGGGCGTTCATCGGCGGATCACCTCCGTCGGCGCGCCGTGCAGCTGGGCGGGTGGTCCGGCCGGGGTACCGGGCGGCCGGGGCTCGGCCCCCACCACCGGCCGGCGGCCGGCGTCGGAAATCCGCAGCAGCATCGCCACCAGCAGCCAGTTCGCCATCAGCGACGAGCCGCCGGCGGACAGGAACGGGGTGGTCTGACCGGTCAGCGGGATCAACCCGCTGATCCCGCCGACGATCACGAAGACCTGCAGGGAGAGGGTGAACGCCAGGCCGCCGGCGAGCAGCTTGCCGAACGAGTCGCGTACCGCCAGACCGGCCCGCAGCCCGCGCTCGGCGACCAGCAGGTAGACGACCAGTAGTGCGGAGAGCCCGAACAGGCCGATCTCCTCGCCGAGGCCGGCGAAGATGAAGTCGTTGTGCACCTCCGGCACCTTCAGCGGCTGGCCGCCGCCGGGTCCGGCGCCGAACAGCCCGCCGGTGCCGAGCCCGAGCAGCCCCTGGACCAGTTGGTAGCCGTCGGCGTACGGGTCGGAGAACGGGTCGAGCCAGATGTTGGCCCGCTGGTAGAAGTTGGCGAACGGACCGCCGACGATGTTGCCCAGGTGGTACGCCAGGAACGCTCCGCCGAAGAACAGCAGCAGACCGATGATCAGCCAGCTGACCCGTTCGGTGGCGACGTACAGCGTCACCACGAACATGCCGAAGTAGAGCAGCGACGTCCCGAGGTCCTTCTGGAAGACCAGGACCAGGACGCTGAGCAGCCAGACCACCAGCACCGGGCCGAGGTCGCGCCCCCGGGGGAAGTCGATCCCGAGCACCCGCCGGCTGGCCAGCGACAGCACCTCACGCTTGCGGACAAGGTAGTACGCGAAGAAGGACAGCAGGGCCAGCTTGGCGAACTCGCCGGGCTGGATGGAGAAGCCGCCGATCAGGATCCACAGCTTGGCGCCGTTGACCTCGGAGTACCGCGCCGGCAGCACCGCCGGGATCATCACCAGCACGATCCCGGCCAGCCCGAGGGTGTACGCGTACCGGGCGACGACCTGGTGGTCGCGGACCAGGACGAGCAGCCCGGCGGCGAGCACCACGGCGGCCAGGGTCCAGGCCAGCTGCCGCCCGCCGGTGCCGGCGAAGATCGGGTAGTCGATCCGCTCCGCGGCGGCTACCTGGGCCAGGTCGTAGCGGCGCAGGAATCCGACGCCGATGCCGTTGAGCAGGGCCACCGCCGGCAGCAGGGCCGGGTCGGCGTGCGGGGCGAAGAACCGGATGACCAGGTGCAGGCCGACGAAGACCGCGCCGACCACGGCGGTCGGCACCCAGAAGCCGGGCCGGATGGTGCCGAGCACGGCCGCTTCGGCTGCGGCCGAGTAGAGCGCGACCACGGCGAGCGCGAGGGCCAGCAGGCCGAGTTCGGCGTTCCGCCGCGTCCTGATGGGGCGGATCCGCGGCATCTCACCGGTGATGGCCGGCGGGGCGGGTCCGACTGAAGCGGTCACTGGGTTTCCTTCACCTCGCTCGCCGGCCTCAGCCGACCGTCCGGCAACCGGCCGGGTTGGTCACCGGCGGGACCGGCTCGACCGGTGGGGCGTCCGGGGAGCTCTCCGGGGCACCGGACGGGCTCGGCGTGCCGCCCGGTGACGGGCTGTTCGCCGGTCCGGTCGGTGACCCGGAGACGAGGCCCTCGGGTGTCGCACCGGGCGATCCGGTCACGTCGGCTTCCGGTGACGGCGTGGGCGACGGCGGCGGGGTCGGGGAGGGCGACGGCGGGCAGATCGGCTTCAGGTTGGGGTTGCCCGGGTCGTCCCGGGTGAGTTCCAGCAGGTGCCGCTGCGCCTCGGCTTCGCTGCCGGCGTGGATGCCGCGCTTGACCCGGTCCTGGGCGACGGAGGTCAGGTCGTCCAGGGCGAGGTCGCTCGTCTGGTGCACGGTGGAGAGGCTGACGCCGGCCACCTCGCCCGGCATGCCCTGGAAGATCGCCAGCTGACCGTCGCCGGTGGCGCCGACGTAGTACTGCCGTTGGGTGTAGGCCCAGCCGGCCCAGACCCCGCCGCCGAGGATGCCGACCAGCACGACCAGCACGATCGCCGCGCGCAGCGGCCGGCGGCGGGGGCGTTGCTGGTCGTCGTCCGGGGCGGCAGCGGCGGCGTCGGCCGGCTCCGGCACGGCGGCCCGTGGCGCGGACAGTGCGGAGGCCCGGGCGGCCGGGGTGGAGTCGTCGGCGGCGGTCGCCATGCCGCGGTCGCGAGCGGCGGCACCGCCGACGATCGGTGCCTGCTCGTGGATGCTCTGGTCGGTGGCGTCGGCCACGACGACGGTGATGTTGTCCGGGCCGCCGCCGCGCAGCGCCAGCTGGACCAGGCGCTCGACGCACTTGCCCGGATCGGTGTACTCGCGCAGCGTTTCGGCGATGGTGTCCGGGCTGACCACGCCGGACAGCCCGTCACTGCAGATCAGGTAGCGGTCGCCCGCGACGACCTGGCGTACCGAGTACTCCGGGTCGATGTCCCGACCGTCCAGCGCCCGGGTCAGCAGTGACCGCTGGGGGTGGCTGCTGGCCTCCTCGGCGCTGATCCGGCCCTCGTCGACCAGCATCTGGACGTAGGTGTCGTCCTTGGTGATCTGCGCGAACTCCCCGTTGCGCAGCAGGTACGCCCGGGAGTCGCCGATGTGCACCATGCCGATCTTGCTGCCGGAGAAGAGCGTCGCGGTCAGCGTGGTGCCCATCCCCTCCAGATGGGGGTTGGCGTCGACGGTGTCCCGCAGGTGCTGGTTGGCCAGGCCGACGGCGCCGCGTAGGGCGTCGACCATGGCGTCGCCGGGAACGTCCTCGTCGAGGGGGGCCAGTGCCCCGATGACGAGGTTGCTGGCGACGTCACCGGCGGCCATCCCGCCCATGCCGTCGGCCACGGCGAGCAGCCGCGGCCCGGCGTAGACGGAGTCCTGGTTTCCGTCACGGATCAGTCCGCGGTCACTGTGGGCGGCATAGCGCAGGGTCAGAGTCATGGCCGTAACTCAAGAGATGTGCGGCCGATTCGGATCGGCACGGCGAGGGGTACGGGGGTAGGTCCGGTGACCTTAGCGCGGTCCAGGTAGGTCCCGTTAGTGGAACCCGCGTCTTCGATGAACCACTGGCCGTCCCGGGGCATCAGCCGGGCGTGTCGCGCCGAGGCGTAGTCATCGGTGATGACCAGGGTGGAGTCCTCTGCCCGACCTATCGTAATCGGAGACTCACCCAAAGTAATTTTGGTCCCGGCCAGTTGGCCAGCGGTCACTACGAGCTGATGAGCGGCCCGCCCCCGTTTGACCTTGGCCGGCCGGGCCGGTGCCGTACTGCTGCTGACCCCGCGCGGAGCCGCGACGAGGCGGCTGGAGCGGGCACCGGCAAACAGATCCCGGCGGATCACCCCCACCACCGTGAACACGAAGATCCACAGCAGGACGATGAAGCCGACCCGAGCGACGGCAACGACGAATTCGGGCAAGGTTAGCCATCCACTCGGAACGTGAGCGTGGTCGTCCCGAGCTGGATCATGTCACCGGGGTTCAGGGCCACTGCGGAGACCCGCTGCCCGTTGACCATGGTCCCGTTGGTCGACCCCAGATCGGTCAGCACCACTTGAGCACCGTCGAAGTCGAGCCGGGCGTGTCGGCGGGAGATCCCCACGTCCGGCAGTCGCAGATTGGCCTGGTCACCCCGGCCGATCACGGTCGAACCCATCTGCAGCGGATAGGTCCGCCCGTCACCCGAGACCAGCCGTACGTTGCGGGCGCCGGCCGGCGAGTGCGGCGGTTGACCGTACCCCCCGCCCTGCTGGTCGTACGGCGGATAGCCGCCCTGACCACCGCCGGGCATGTCGTACCCGGGCTGCTGCACCGGCGCGACGTCGCCGCCGGTGAAGACTTCGGCCGTCACCCGGAACATCCCGGTGTCGAGCCCGTCGCCGCGCTCGATCTCGACGATCACGTCGCCGTAGACCGTCCAGGCCTGCTCACCGATGAACTCCGCCTGCGACTGGGCGAGCTCCTGGGCCAGAGCCGCCGCGTACGGAGCCAGCCGGCTGTGGTCGTACGGCGAGAGATCGATCACGTAGCGGTTGGGCACCAGCGTGCGCCCGCCAGCCAGGATCGCCTTGTGGGCCTCAGCCTCCCGCTGCATCGCGTTGAGGATCTCCACCGGGTGCACGACACCCTTGAACACCTTGGCGAAGGCCCCTTCGACTAGGCCTTCCAGACGCTTCTCAAAGCGTTGCAGCACGCTCACCGGCTCCTCCTCGGGTTCCGAGGACATGATGGTATCCGGCCGTCGCCCGTGCCACCCGCACGCCGATCGACCACCGCTCCCGGCCTGTCCCGAACGACCGACCCGCCCCGTGCTACTCTTCGCCAGGCGTCGCGGGCGATATTTGGCTCGGGGCGACCAGGGACAGCGTAGTATGTCCCGGCACCTGCCAGCGGGTGGCCCCGACCGACACCCCCACCGGGATCGGGAAGGACCGGCCGGGTTAGTCTTTCTACCGACTGTCCCGGACAGCATCCGGGGAAGTGGCGGAATGGCAGACGCGCACGGTTCAGGTCCGTGTGCCCGAAAGGGCGTGGGGGTTCAACTCCCCCCTTCCCCACCAGCAGGTCGGGCGGCATCAGCCGCCTGCACCAGCTAGCAACGATTGAGAAGGCTCCGCCCGACGGCGGGGCCTTCTTCACATATCGCCCGGATATCCTGTTGACCGTTTACTCCACCCCCCAGCTCAGGAGTGTCGTGTGAGCGTCGCGTTGGTTACCGGTTCCGGCGGTCTGATCGGATCGGAGGCGGCCCGGCACTTCGCCGGACTCGGCCTGGATGTGGTGGGCATCGACAACGACATGCGCCGCGAGTTCTTCGGCCCCGAGGCGTCCACCGCCTGGAACGTCGAGACGCTGCGGCGTGACCTCGGTGCGGCGTACACCCATGAAGCGGTCGACATCCGCGACCGCGACGCCCTGGCGGGCCTGTTCCGGCGGTACGGCCGGGACATCGCCGTGGTGATCCACACCGCCGCGCAGCCGTCGCACGACTGGGCGGTCCGTGACCCGTTCACCGACTTCGACGTCAACGCCGGCGGCACCCTCAACGTGCTGCAGAACGTCCGGGAACACTGCCCGGAGGCGCCGGTGATCCACTGCTCCACCAACAAGGTGTACGGCGACCGGCCGAACAGCCTGCCGCTGATCGAGCAGGAGACCCGGTGGGAGATCGCCCCGGACCACCCGTACGCCGGTGGGATCACCGAGGACATGTCGATCGACGCCTGCCTGCACTCGGTCTTCGGCGCGTCGAAGGTCGCCGCCGACATCATGGTGCAGGAGTACGGCCGCTACTTCGGCATCCGTACCGCCTGCTTCCGGGGCGGCACGCTGACCGGCCCGGCGCACTCGGCGACCGAGCTGCACGGCTTCCTCGGCTACCTGATGCGCTGCAACATGGAGCGACGCACCTACAAGATCTTCGGGTACGGCGGCAAAATGGTCCGCGACGCGATCCACAGCCACGACGTGGTCTCCGCGTTCGAGGCGTTCTTCCGCGACCCGCGCCCGGCGGCGGTCTACAACCTCGGCGGCGGCCGGCACTCCAACTGCTCGCACCTGGAGGCGTTCGCCCTGGCCGAGCAGATCACCGGCCAGCAGATGATCACCGAGTACCAGGAGGCGAACCGGGTCGGCGACCACCAGTGGTGGATCGGCTCGAACGCCGCTTTCCAGCGGGACTACCCTGGCTGGAAGCAGGTCTACGACGTACCGATGATCCTGCAGGAGATCTACCAGGCCAACGTCGACAAGTGGGTGCCCGGGAAATGATCGACCAGGGCAAACGCAACCTGCTCGGGGTGCTGGTCGACGCCGTCGACTACGAGGCCGCCACCGAGCGGGTGATCGACGCCGCCCGGGAGCGCCGGCCGCTGGCGTTGACCGCACTCGCCGTACACGGGGTGATGACCGGGGTCCTCGACCCTGCGCACAACGCCCGGCTCAACTCGTTCGACCTGGTCACCCCGGACGGCCAACCGGTGCGCTGGGGCCTCAACCTGCTGCACGGCGCCGGTTTGAAAGACCGGGTCTACGGGCCGACACTCACCCTGCGGGTGCTGCAGCGCTGCGCCGACGAAGGGCTACCGGTCTACCTGTACGGCTCCACCGAGGAGACGCTGGACCGGCTGGTGCCGAAGCTGGAGCAGATGTTCCCGGCGCTGAAGTTCGCCGGGGTCGAGCCGTCCAAGTTCCGCGCCGTCGGCCCTGGTGAGGATGTGGAGATCGCCGACCGTATTCGAGACTCAGGGGCCCGGCTGGTGCTGGTCGGGCTGGGCTGCCCCCGCCAGGAGGTCTTCGCGTACGCCATGCGCCCGCTGCTGGACATGCCGCTGATGGCGGTCGGCGCCGCCTTCGACTACCACGCCGGGCTGCTGCGCAAGCCGCCGTCCTGGATGCAGCGGTACGGCCTGGAGTGGCTGTGGCGGCTCGGGCTGGAGCCGAAACGGCTGTGGCGCCGGTACGTAATCCTCAACCCGGCGTACCTGAGCCGGCTGGGCGCACAGAAGCTGGGCGTTTGGCAAGCTACCCCGCCAAAGGCCGCCACCGACCGCCCCGCCACCTTCGCCGTCTGACCACCTCACCCGGCTCCGGTAACACGACCGAGACGACCAACTCGGGGAGGATTGGTGGAAATGACGACCTATTCCGCGTCCTGCAGGCGGGGCGGCGACTGGTGGGCCGTTAGCGTTCCCGAACTCAAAGGCCTTCACACCCAGGCTCGCCGTCTTGACCAAGTCGCCGCCATGGCTCGCGAGGCGATCGCCCTACTGCTTGAGGTCGATCCGGCCACAGTAGACATTGAGGTACGTCCAGAGCTACCCGGAACAGTCACGGCAGCACTGGACGCCAGGCAGGCCGCTCGGGACGCTGACGAGAAGGCCGAACAAGCGACCGCCACGGCTATACGGGCTCTCCTGAGCGACGGTTACACCGTCCGGGATGCGGGTGCCCTTTTGGGACTGTCACCCCAACGCATCTCACAGATCGCCGCTCGAAACACTACGCGACCCACGTCAAGCGCAGCGTAGGGATACGATTCGCTGCTGCCTCCGGCTACATGTACTGGGCGGCGGTCTGCTCGACTTCGCGGATGAACTCCTCCAGCTCGGCCTCGGTCCACTGTTCGTCTTGTAGCAGCGTACCGAGGATCACGATCTGCGCTGGGAAGGAGACCTCGGCATCGACCCCGTCGAGAAGTTCCGCCTCTCCCAGCGCCGCACGGATGAGACCTTCCAGCTGAAGTGCAGGCAGATCCTTGCCCCGTTGGTACTGGTCACGGACCTGTGCGACGAACGCAGACACCTTGTTGAGGTCAGGCTCCGGCCCAAAGTGGCGGTCGACGGCGATCGCGAACGCCGCGCCGATCACCGGGACCGCGCCGTGCCAGTTCGTCCTGCCAAGAACCTCAGTCAACCGGTCGATCGTTCCCCAGTCCCGTCGAGCCATTGCCCGGATCAGATCGCCGAGTTCAGTCGGAACGCTCACGTTGACGCAACCTCGCTAAACCTTGTCGGATGTATCGGTCAGCCCGGCGGGCTGCCAACCCAGCGATAAGAGCTGCCACGACGAGGTGGCCCGCCGCGTCGCCGGCTTCGAGCTTCGGTCTCGTGTCCGTGAAGGCCACTGTAGGGGCCGATGTGCCCGTGGTTGACTGCGACCCTGGCGGGGGAGTCGCCAGGTCCCGCAGGATGTTGAGACCCGAGTCGCCCAGCTCAGCGGTTGTCTTGGCCGTGTCCTGAA